>JBBAVO010000008.1:15451-31517 GCA_040397635.1 Pirellulales bacterium | reverse complement strand
CGGAATCCCATCACGACGGCGGCCACGAAGATCTGCAGTGCATTCCGCGATGGGAGGGCGGCTGCCTTCTCTGCCCGCGCGTAAAACTCCGTGGCCCGTCGCCGCGTTCCGAACAGTTCCACCTCGAGGGCATGATTCTCCCACCATGACTGCCCAGACCACGCGATGTCGACGATCATCAACTCATCGGCCGCCGCGGCAAGGGCATATCCGGCCAATTCCCAATCGGCCGCCAGCGGCCCGCGGCACCCGGCGGCCGTGGCGTCGAACCGCGACCGGAGGAACGCCCGTTCGGCGTCGACCGGACCAGCCCGGCCCGCCGCCGCCCGTTCCGCCAGCGCAAGCACGTCCTGCATGAGTGGAACCACAGCGACGATGAATTCTGGCGTCATTGCCCCACTGCCTGCATGATCATCCGGGCCTGCGCGGATCCGTCCGCGGCGTGTGTCACTTGGGAATGGCGAAGAGGGCGAACTCGAGCGACCCAACCTGACTCTCGTAGGCCACCTCGACGCGACGGCGTCCGGCCAATTCCTCCAGATTGAGGATCGAAGAATCACGCAGGCGGATGCCCATCGACTGCGTTGCCTGCACCGAACGCCAGGCGGGATTTTCCGTGCCGATCCGATAATAGAGCCATCCGCTCCGCGCGGGCAGTGACCGCGGCAGGCGATCGACCGGGAAGAGTTCGAGACCGGGCACGCCCATGCGGAACAGCCGATCAACCTCCTCCGTGCTGCCCAATTTCCAGTCGAGGTGGCTGTCGCCCGTCAGCAGCCGGTGGCAGACCTCCTCAGACATGTCGCCCCGGAGAACGCCAACGTAGCACTGCCAGTCGGACTGCAGCCACTTGGGCTCGACCGTAGCCGACAGGGTGGCCGTGCCGACGCCGACGAAGTAACGCTGCTCGAACTCCAGCACCGCCACACGAGACAGCATCCCCTCGATGATCTCTTTGACGCGACGAAAGATCCGCGCGAGTTCATCGTGGTCGTAGACAGGTAGCTCCTCGAGCCGCCGATCAGCCTCGAAGATCGCCAGCTGGCCGGCTACCCGACAGAGCTCCATATAGGCCGTCCGCGGATGGACGCCGCGTGCGAATGCGATCACCCGCAGCACGGCCCGGGCCTCGAGCAGCTTGGAAAGCATGAACAGCCGGTCCAGATCGCCGGGCTCCGAACTGGAGAATCCGACCTGGCGACTGACCACCTGCTCGGTGAGCACCTCCACCTTGCGACCGATCAGGTCATAGACGCCCCTCACGACATCGCGGCCCAGTGGCAGCCATGCCTCCACCGACAGCATCGGCGGAAAATAATCGGGGTCGATTTCGGGAGCACCCTCGCGGTTTCCTGCCTGGCGAATCTGGGCGATTGGCAGCAGTTCGAAGCCCGAGAGGTCTTCTGTGGAGAGTTTCAGCCTGACGTTGAGCCGGCGAAACTCCACCTCCTGGTCGTTGCCGCCCGAGGCCTCGTCCTGCAGCGACTGCCGCATGGCGACGGAGCGGCTGCGATCGTGCGGTCCCGGCGGCGAGACGTTGGGACTCCCCGGGTCGAACCGCGGCACGGCCAGGTAGACTCGCACGAACTCGTTGGACTGCAGCGACTCGTCGAGGGCGGCCGAGAGCTTCGCCACCTCCGTCGAGGCAGTGGCCAGACTCACTCGCTCAGGCTCCTCGCCCGGCTCGAGCCAGACGAGCGTGCCATCCCGCAGGCGGGCCTGACAGGCCCGGAGTTCGAGCTGACGGTTCGCCAGCGCCACCGGATCGATCTCCAGCCGCACAATCCCGTAGCAGCAGGGATCGTCTGCCACGGTGGACAAAGCCAGTCGCTCCGCCGCGTGCCGATCGGCGGCTTGAAAATGGTGCGGTCGAAGGAACATTCCTTCCGACCAGTTCACGGGGAGATGTCGCATGGATGGATTCCGGGTGGCGACGGCCGAGGACCACCGACGATCGGCGACCACGCCCCGACCGTGCGGCGTCGCGACCATCGACGGCCTTGTGCCGACGTTCGCGACGAATTCGGTATCGTACCCCGCGTCGATCAGTCGGTAAACTCCGGTCACTCCTGGGACCGTCCTCATGACCGAGCCACATCGCACCAACGCCGAGCCTTCCGTATCGGAGAGCGATGTCCACGTGTCGCGGCAAGACCGCTGGCGGGCCGGCACAGCTTCCGCCGGCCGGCCGGCATCACGCCGGATCGCGACCGGTGCCGCCCTCGCGCTGGCCGCTCTGGCGGCTGTCGTGCTTTCGACGGCGTTGATCGTCGCCCCTCTCTTCTCCTGGCAAACAGCCGGCATCGCCCTGGTGGTCGACGACTATTCCTTGGACATGCTGCCGACGGTTCCGTTCGCGCCCCAAGACACCACGGCGCTCGCCACGTCGCTGTCGGGCCGCCTGGCGCCGGCCATGTCGGGCGAACTGATGCATATCAAGGGCTTCGACACCGTGGAGGCGATGCGGGATCGACTGCACGGGCTCTTCGTCGAGCTGCCACTCCGCGGCAAAGACTCGATGATCGCCTATGTGCGTGGCCAGTGCCTGGTGCCTCCCCCGCTGCTCGACCCCGATGGAAACGAACGCCCCGATCCCCTCGGCGGCCACGCCTGTCTGGTGGCGTCCGATGCGACCCTGCGTGGCGAGGGCCTCCGCGAACTGGTGCCCTGCCGCGATATCGTCGAGTCGATCGGCTCAGCAGCAAGCCTGACGACGCTGGTCGCCATGGATCTTGGTGACCTCCGCTGGGACCCCAGGATCGGCGTGCTGTGCAGTCAGGTGCCGAGGCAGTTGGACCAAGACTTCAAGGCCCCTCCGATCCGTGCGAATGGCCAGAACTGGCTGATGACGTCGCACGACAATCTTCAGTATTCCGGCGCGAGCGGCACGGCGAAGCGGACGTTCTTCGCAGCCGCTCTGGAGCAGGGCCTTGCCGGGGCCGCCGACCAGAGCCCCTGGGGCGACGGCGATCGCGTTGTCGAACTGCACGAACTGGCCCCGTTCGTCGTGGCGTGGACCTCCGAGTGGTCGCGACGGGGGAGCGGCGGCCGCGCTCCGCAGCGGCCTGCGATCTGGAAACTCGGCGTCGGACGGGTCGCGCTTGCCGACATTCCGCGGAACATCCGCCTGGTGCGGGTGGCCCCCACACCTGGCGCAGGCGGTCTGGCAATCCTTCGCCGGCTCTTCCCCGGGATGGCGCCGGCCAAACCAACGCCTCCACCTGCTGTAGCCCCGGTGGCCGCCGCGGCGCCGCCAGTGCCGGCAGCCGGTCCGACCCCAGCCGTGGCGGCGGGTGTTGTGGCTCGTGTGGAATCTGCTGCTGCTCAAGAAGCCGCTACAGCGGCGGCTGCAGTCGCAGCCGCCAGCGCCCCTCCGCAGCTTCCGTCTGCCGTCTTGCCAGCCCCTGCTGCGCCACTCCCACCAACGCCTGCTCCAGCGACCGTTCCACCCTCTGCGGCCACTCCGCAGCCGACGGACACGGCATCGCAGCAGGCGAAACCTGCGACGGCTTCCCAGGCACAGACCCTTCCGGCTGGTCCAGCGGCAGCCAACGTCTCGCCACCACCGGCCCAGACGGTGCCTCCCGCGGCTCGCAGTACCGACCCATGGGATCTGCTCGCATCCATGACCAGCCGCATTGGCCCGCCGCCAGGCTCGGTTCCGCAGCCTTCGGTGATCGACTTTGCTCCGCACCTCTGGCGACAGGCAGCCTCCTTCGTCGCCGCCGCGACCACGGATGCTGCTTTTGAAGGCCCCGCGGCGGAGCGTGCTCGGGCGGCGTTGCAGCGGTTCCAATCAGCGATGAAGGGCATCAACGACCCATCGCCGGCGGAGGCGAGCACGCGGGCTGGGTCGCCTCCTGCCGAGGCACTGTCCGGAGCCCGTCGGGCGGCTAGCCTCGCAGGCATCCCTCAGGCATGGTCGAGCGCCCCCAAGCCATTCCAGGCGGCCACCGCTGCCCGCAACGACGCGGTCGAAATCGGCTGGGCCATGCTCGATGTCATCGGAAAACTCTCCGGCGGTGCCGGCCCCCAGTTGATCGAGGCGGGGTTGATCGATCGGTTCATCGACCGTATCTCCCGGTTGAGCAACGTGATCGCGCAGACGCCCCCGATCGCGGCGACCGATCAGGCCATCTCCCGCCTCGATCCGTTCACCACCGCGACCCAGAACATGATCTCGCAGACGTCGTTGATGCGGTCGCTTCAGGATCAACTGCTCGCCAACCTGACCGCCGAGGCTGGCTCCTCCGCCCAGATCCCGCTCCACGACCGCATGATCCTCTTGCGGTCGCGACTGCCGGACGCCGCCCAACGGGCCAAGCTCCTGCCGATCACGACCGCTGTTGTGGACGAGGCCACGGCGGCCACCGCAGCCGCGAACGATGCGGGGGCGGTCTTGAAGGCGGATGGTCGCCCGCTTCTCCCATCTGGCCCACCCCGAACCATCGACCGTGCCGCCTGGAAGCACTCCGCCGCGCTGGCCGCGGCCATCGTCGATCTCATCGATGCCTCGGGGATCAACGCCTCGTCGGTCCAGAACCGCACGCCGGCCTTCCTGCAGCCGACGCTCGACGACATCGCCGCCGCGCGACGGGCGATCGCCGCGCTCGAGAATGCGGCGGGTGACGATGCCGCCGGAGAAGCCGCCGCCAAACTGTCATCCCGCATGGCGCGACTCTTTGAACGGGCAGCAGCGGCGGCCGCCCGGGTGAGCGACACCGCCAAGAGCGCGACCAACGCGATCGATTCTGACCGGATCGGCGGCTTGCTCCGCATCCTCGACCCTCGCGACGCTGCTGCGGTAGGCGACCGTGTGATCGTCGGCCTGACCCGCTGGAATACCGAAACGCGGTACGGACTGCGGGTGCAGCAGCCCGACGCCGCGGCCACCCGCCTCGGCATCGCCACCGATATTCAGATCTCCGTTGCGGACGCCAACAGCGTGCCTGCTGCGGCGACACTGACACTGGGCTTTGACCCCGCGCAGGTTGCTGTGCGTCTGCCGGACGGCACGAAACTCCGCGAGGGCATCTCCATCCCGACGCACGACCTGCCGTGGCGTGGCGGGGTCCTCTCATTGCAGGTGGTTCCCCTGCGACGCGCCACCAGTGGCGACAAGGCCAGTGCGACGCTCCTCAACGCGGTGCTCGCTGTTGATGATTATGCGGAGAAGGCGCAGCACTCGCTGCCGCTCCCATCGGAACGCCGGATTCTGGTCGCAGCGCGTGGCGGCGCGGGCAGCGTGTCGGGGATCGCGGCAGAGGACGGCTGGGTTCGGGCCTCGCGGGCCGCGCCGACGATTCGCGGCATCGGTGTCGACGAGGCGATGCTCTCCCTCCTCTCTCTCAACGGCCAATCCGCGCGGGTGACGGGTTGGCAACTGGGCCTGGGCGGCCCGGCAGGCGACGTTCGCAAGGTAGACGTCGAACTCCACTCGATCCCCGGCACGCAAACGCCACACGACCGCGAGCGGGCCTGGGCCGATACCGCGGCAGCGCTGCTCGACGGCCGGTTCACCGGGAAGCCGTTGGCGCGGGCGGCGGGCGTCTCGCTCGGTGCGGGCGGCGAGATCGTGCCGCTGGTGCTCAAACCCGATGATGGGAGTCAGACTGGCTCTCAGGCTGGCGCTCCGGGAGACCAGAAGAAAGCCGGCGGTCCGACAGCACCGCAGTCAACGGCTGCCGGGAGCGACGCGTCCTTGGAACTTCCGGCACCCCAGTCTTCGGCCGGCGGGGGGATCGGCCGGGAGGTCGGCCCCGACCTTGCACTGGTCATCCGCGATACGCCGGCGGTGGCCGGAGAGCGGCCGATGATCACGCGGATCTCGCTCTCAGCTCAGCACCCGCGAGACCTGATCTCGGCCGTGGCGAGATATGACCAGCGCGGCCGCACCATCACCGTGTCGCTCGAACCAGTCGGCGGAAACGCCACGATCCTGCCGCCCGATGGAACGCAAGTGACACTCCGGGAGCCCGATGGCGACTCCACCCCTGGAGGAGCCCCATCGTCGGGCGTCCGCCTGGTCGTTCCACGGAAACCGGGCGCGGTACTGACAGCCACCGCGCCGTCCAATGATGTCATCGCCTCATGGAATGGACCCGATCAGGGTACCGCCCGCTTCTCGCTCGACGTCGATGGGTATCCACGTGCGTTCAACTTCGCCGTCGACTGTTCATCGGCCGCAGACATGCAGCCCCAGGGGCCACAGCACGACTGGCGGCAGATCCGCATCCTCGCCCCCACGGCCGGCACGACCCTGCTCAAGGCACCGGTGGCCTCGGTGCCGATGAAACTGGCCGTCGATGCCCCAGCCGACACCTTTCTCGGCGGAGAGAGCGTCGGCGGTTCCGTTGCCATCGTCCTGCGACAGATCGGCGCCGGCCTGGGAGATCGCGGCGAGGAGCGGACCGTCTGGAACGGTGGCCACGACAGGGAGGTGACATTCACGCTCGAACCTCCGCCGGCAGGAATGTCGCTGGGGATCAAGACTCTGGTTGATGACTGGTCAGTCGCGGCCTCGGGTGAGGGCTTTGCCAATGTCGATGTGTCAGCCGAGGCCAGGCTCGTGATCGCCGGTTTCCAATCAGCCCTCGTTGACTCTCGCATACTGGTGTTCGACGGCCAGGCACCGGTTGTCGTGGTGCCGACGGCCGTGCAGGCCACCGTGGGGAAGCCGGTCGTGGTGCCGATCCAAGCCTCGGACGATTCGTCCGACGGCTACCTCATCCCGCCCGAACGACGCCGGCCAGGCGTCTCCGGGCTGAAGGCGGTTGAGTGGGCGATCGATGTCGAGGGCAAGGGTACGCCGAAGGAATGGCAGCCGGCTGTCTGGCTCGGCGGCACCAACTACGAGGTACGGATCGACTCGGCGAAGCTTCCGTTCGGCGTACGGCTGCCCGTCTTGGTGCGGGCCACCGATGCGGTGGGACTCTCCGATCCACCGTCGCGGATCTGGCTGGAGGTGGCCGCCGAAGCGGCCAGTAAGCTGAATTCCATCACCGGCAAGGTCATGCTGGCTGGCAGGGGCGAACCAAACCTGCCGGTCGCGCTCACGGGCCCAGGAGGCGATCGGACTGCCCGCACCGCCCAGGGTGGAGTGTTCCGTTTCGACGACCTGGAACCGGGTCAATATAAGGTTTCTGTGCAGGCGGCCGTCCGCAATCAGGTCCGCAAGGCCGAGCCGACTCCCGTCACGGTCGAGCCGGCCCCCGCCCCCGCAGCCAGCGTGACGCTGGAACTGAAGTAGCCGCTGAGGTCGCCGCAGGAATAGCCGAAGGGGGCAGGCCCACGTTCCTGGCGTCGATGCTCCGCCTGCACGACCGGCACATTCATTGCCACCGCTGCGCGACGGACAATCGCGACGTTGGCTGCAACCGCTCCGGCCAGGGGGTGCGGGCATGAGGCCTGCTCTTCCTGACGATGTTGATGGGAGCGGCACGGTGGTTGGTCCGGCAAACGCGTTGCAGGGCCGACGCTGCGGCGGCGAGGGGGACATTCATCGAATGGAATTGCCAGCAGGTCTGTGCCAGCGTGGCCGGACGACGCTCTCCATGCGCACCCGCGCATGCGTGGCGGGGCTGGCTATCGCGCTGGTGCAGGCAGCATTCTCGGCCGGGCCGGCACAGGCCCAGACCACCGGCACGCCGACGACAGTCTGGAGCCTTCTCGGAGTGCCCAATCCCTTCGGCACGAATGCGGCAGCCCAGCAGTCTGCCAATCCGGCTATCCAGGCCGCCGCCAAGGCCAAGGCCGCCAAGCACGAGATCTGCAAGAAAAAAGCCGCGCTCAAATACCTTGCCGGGCTGGGCTGCACGCCGGAGCATCCCGAAGTCATGCCCGCGCTCATGGCAGCCATGGACGACCCCGACGAGCAGGTCCGATACGAGGCCGTGAAGGCCGTACTGCAGACGGCCGAGGTCTGCCAATCGCGCGAGCAGAAGAAGGAGACCCGTAAGACGAAGGGCATGAGCGAAAGCTGTGCGGATGCAAAGAAGGCGATCGAAAAACAGTTCTGCGACGCCCTCGATCGCCTCTGCGGCAAGGCGCCTCCCAAGGAACATAAGCACAAGCTCAAGAAGGCGATGAAGAGCATGCTCGGCGGGGAGTGCGAGGATCCGACGAAGGAGGATTGTCCGTGCGCCGACAGGCGGGGCTCGTGCTGCAGTCCCGAGATGCGAGACAAACTCATGAAACTGGCCTATGGTCGCGACGACATGGGCTGCTTTCTCGAGCCGAGCAAGCGGGTCAGGGATCTTGCCGAACAGGCCCTCAACGCCTGCAACGCCTGTGCCTGCGGGTGCGAAGGACTGATGGGCACGGAGTCGGGCATGGACAACGTTGTCCGTGAGATGCCGCCGGTCGACGACCGGGAGACGCGACCGTCTTACAACGTTCCTCTGCCGCTGGGCGGCCCCTGCTACGACGACAGGCTCGTCGTCCCTCCGCAGATGGATCATCACGAGATGGTGCCGACACCCGTTCCGCTGCCCGAGCCGGAGGTGGTGCCGACGCCCGACGCCGCAATGGTCCTCCCCGGCACCCGCAGCGTGCTGGTGCGGAAACCCGAACCTGCAGAGCCCCTCCCCTCGGAAACCGCTCAGCGCGAAGCGATCTGGCGACCGCTCGATCCCGGCACGACCTTTTCCGAGGCCAACGCTGGAGACGTGCTCGCCTTCCTGCTTGGCGTCGAGCAGCAGCCATCAGCACGGATCGCCGGCCAGCCTGCGCCGGCCGTGTCAGGCCAGCCCCGCGCGGAGTCGCGCTTGGCGTTCGTGCCCGCGGCCACCCCGCCGGGGACGCCCGCCACTGCTCGGCCTGTGGTCCGCAGTCGGCTTCCACCGCGGCCAGCATGGCCGCCCGCGACGGCGACGGGGGCCGCATCGGCATCGGCGTCCGTTGCCCTGCCGGCGCCAGCCGTCGTCCGAACCGCACCCCCTGCGTCACCGCCACCAGCCACCGGCCTGACCGGATCCGACCAGTTGCGTCTGCTGGCACTGGCTTGCCTGATCGCTGCGCTGGCCGTCGCCATCTTTGGCGGCCCAGCCGCGAAGCCGGCCGCCGGAACGCAATCCCCGACACGCGACAGCGTTATGATGCGAAGCATGGCGGATGACCGGCATCCCAAGCGGCAGATTCGATGACCCATTCTCCCGACGAACCACACGACTCGAATACCGGCTCCCGGGGGAGCCCTGCTCCGCGCGCCCACTCGTGGCGGTCGGGCCGTGGCGGAAGGGTCCTTGGGCGTACCGCGGCCGATGCCGTCCATACCGTGCCCACGTTCACGACTGCCGCACCAACCGCTCAGGCATCATGGCGCGGTGGACTCGATCCGCTGAAGCGGTCGCGATCATGGTGGCTGATGGCACGGCGGATCATTCTGACGGCCGCCGCGGTCGCGCTGGTCGTGCTGCTGGTGAGAATGCTGCTCACGGTACGTCGCCAGGTGCCGATCATCGTGGGCTGCGTGACCAGCTATCGCCTGCCGCTCCAGCCCATCGCGCTCGTCGACGAAGATCGTTCGCTGCTCAAATCGCTCGGCAATCCCGGCAAGAGTTTTTTCGATCCAGGCTCGGCAGTGGTCATCGACACGAGCTCCTCGCTGTTATCGGCGACTGCAGACGAGATGGTCGCCACACTCTCCTCGGCACTGCGTCGCACCAAGCCCGGTGGACCTGATGGCAATATGGCGATCGTGTATCTCGCCGCCATAGGCACGTTGGACGACAAGGGCCGTCCCTGCGTCATTCCGCCCGGCAACTCCGACGACCCGACCGGGATGGACGAGGAGACATACCTGCGGATCGATCGCCTGTTGACCGCGCTGCGCGAAGCCCTTCCCGAACGAGTCGGGATTCTCGTCGTGCTCGATGCCTGCAGGACGTCCACCGCCTGGCCGCTCGGAGTCGACGACGGAGCCTTCACGCCCGCCGTGGAGGCCCTCATGGCAGGCTCCACCCTGCGGCGGATGTGGGTGATGGTTCCGGCCGCAACGGGGCAGAATTCCTACGCGAGCCCTGCGCAGGCCGCCAGCGGCGCCATGCTGGAATTCGTCCGGGGCATGCGGGGCGCGGCCGACGCCCATCCCTGGGGTGACGCCGACGGCCGCGTGGAACTCCTGGAACTGTCGGCCTATCTCGCCTCGCGCGTCGACCATTGGGCGCGAGCAATGCTGGGCGAACGACAGACCCCCGTGCTTATCCCGGTGGCGTCCGATCGCAACGCCGATGCGGCCCTGGCCTGGACGGCATCGCGGTCCCCGGCCATCGAAACCAGGGCAGACGTCACCGTCTACGACGATGCGTGGCTGGCGGAGCGTTGGCGGGCAGCCGAAAGGCTTCGGCCCACCGCCATACGCGAGCGTCCGTTGCTCTGGTCTTCCTACCTTCACATGCTGATGCGGTCCGAAACACTTCGGACCGCCGGCGCGGCATTTCGTGATGAGCAGGTTGATGCCGATACGAGCGCCGAACGGATGGAAACGGCCCTCGGCATGCCTTTGATCTCGAGCGCCCGCCTGCTCCCCGGCATCCGGCTGGCCTACGCAGCACCGGCCACGGGCAGTGACGAGGACATCGCGGTGCGCCGCTGGCTGGCGGCTGTCGAACGCTTCATCGCCCTCGGCCAACCCCGCGACGAAGCCGCGAAGCCGCCGGCGATCTCGGGGGACGTCGATTCCTGGATGCTCCGTGCCGAGGCCGCCTGGCGTTGGCTGGTGACGCAGTGCGAATCCAACGCCGCCATCGACAGGACTGCCGTGATGCGTTGGCTGGAGTGCGTCGGCACGCGTCCCGAGGGCGCAGCGTTCAACCCCGGTCAACTCCACCTGTTGCGGATGCTGGTCCGCTGGGTCGACGCCGCGGATTGGCAGCGGCAGCCCGAGGTTTTTCGCGACATCATTCGCATGGTGTCGAAGTCCCGTGAGTCGGTCTACGCCCAGGACGTGCGTGTCGATCGAATCATCGGGGCGACCGATCTCGCACACCGGGGAAACGCCGCCATGCGGGCGGCGCTCGATCTCGTATTCGTCGGTGGACAGGCCAACATCGACGAAGCCGGGCGGCTGTCGCGTGAGAGTATCGAGGCCTTCGATCAGAGGCTGACGCTCTCCGCGGAAAGGATTCGGGCGTTGGAACTACTCGATGCGGTGCGTGCGGAACTTCCCTACCTGACGGCCTGGTGGGTCGAGGAGGCACGGCACGCCGCCCGCCAGCCGGGCGACATGGAGAGCGGCAGCCTCCGCACGAAGCCGGATGACATCGTGGCCCTGCTGCTGGCGGTCGAGCAGCTCGAGCTCATCATCGATGCCAAGGGGGTTGCGGACGAGAACGAACCCTCGATGGCCGGGTCGATCAACACGACCGACGAACTCCGGTCTCGATGCGAAGCCCTGTTTGCTTCGTTCAAGGCATCCTACATGGAAGACTGCGCCGATCTGGCGACCCAGGCCCCGGACAGCCCGCGGACACACGGACGCATCCGTCGCGTGTTGGCGGTGCCGCTGGCGCTCGGTGACCTGCGGATGCGTCTGCTCCGGCGTGCCGACAACCTCGATCGTCGCCACGTGGCTCTGATGGCCCGCGCACCCTCCCCAAGCGATGAGCCACTCCCACCGATCGAATCATCGGCAGCCGTGGCGGGCTGGATTCCCTGGCGGAATCTGCTCACCAACCCGATCCTCCCCACCATCGCGTCCGACCCGTTCGGCGCAGCGACGCTCCCCACGTCGGCCGCCGACATTGCCATGAACGTCGGACGACAGGTGACCGCCGTCCGAGCTGCCGCAAGATCGCTCCCCACGATCGCCGCGAGCTTCGACCGCCAGCGGGCCGAGCTGGAGATCGGGAGTCGGGACAGTGACGCCAAGGTTCTCGAACTGCTCGCTCGCTCGAGCCGCGTGAGCCGTCGTCTCGCTCCTGTGGCGGGCCAGCGTCCGCGCATCAGCGAAGGCACGACGCCCACGCAACGCTACTTCGCCGCGGCATGGCACAGGCGCCTGTTGCGGCACGCCCAGACGACACTGGAGGAGTTTTGGGGCGGCGTCGAACCAGATGAGCCGGTCTACTGCTTCCATAAGGCCCGCGTGTTGCTCGAGTCGGCGGAAGAGATCGTCCGCAGCAATGGCGTCGTCTTCGGTGACCGCGACCGCAACCAACTGACCTCCATGGTCGACGCGCTCGCCTCGCAGTGGAGTGGATTCGCGAACCTCGAAATAACGCCCAACCGGCTTATTCTGCCGTCTGCCAGTGGCGTCGAGCCCCCGCAGAACAAGGTCAGCCTCGCCGCCCGACCGGGCGTGCCACCCGGACTTGCCGCGATGTGGCTCTCCGAATCGGTGGATGGCCGGCCGCTGGAGCTTCTCCATCGCGACGCCACCGATGGATCACGTGGGACCGCCGGCCGAGGCGTTGCCAGCCGCACTGGCGTGCGCGTGACGTCACCGCCCGAGGAGACATCCTGGCAGCTCGATCCCACAGCTGCCCGCAGCATCGAAGTCAATCGCACGGCGGTTCTCGATCTGACCACCTGGTATCGGGGCCACCGCATGGTGATGGGCCTGCCGGTTGCAGCAGCGTCGGCCTCGCGGACAACCGAGTGGGAGGCATCGCCCCAACTCGCATCGCGGGTCACGGTTCGCGGTGACCTGCCGCAGGCACGGTCGGTGGCAATCGTCTTCGACTGCTCCGGCAGCATGGGACAGCGACTGGCCGACGGCCGGACCCGACTCGATGCCGGCCGGGCCGCGGTCGCGGAACTCCTCACGAGCATGGCCACATCGGGACGGTGGGACGTCTCGCTCTGGCTCTACGGCCACCGCACCAAGTGGTCACGCGACAAGGATGGGAAGTATGTCGCGGGGCTCACGCCCGCCGGCACCGCCGCCAAGGCCGGGGCTGGCGGCGGCGGCCAGCCTTTCAAACTGGTGCCGGGTGACGACGTCGAGCAGGTGCTGCCGATGCAGTCGCTCACAGCAGCCGTGGTGGAACGCATCGGTATGACGCTGTCACCGCTCGAGCCTGGCGGCGAGACCCCGCTCTATCTGGCGATCTCCGAGGCGTTGGCAACCGACTTCGACGGTGGCCGCACGGACGTGCCGGGCCACGTCCTTGTGGTGACCGACGGAGCAAACGACCAGACGGGCGGCCGCTACGTGACCGCCTCGGGCGTGGAAGACCAGCTGGCACGGAAGAATGGCCGCCGCCGTGTGCCACTCAGAATCGACGTGGTGGGCTTCGGGTATTCGTCCAATGCGACCGACCGTGCATCGCGCATGGACGAGGTCCGCAATCTTGCGACCGGCTCCGGGGGCCGGTTCTACGAGGCCGCCAACGCCGAGTCGCTGGCGAAGTCGCTCCGCGAATCGATGCGGCTCATCCGGTGGCAGGTGCGGGGACCGGGTGCCCCTCGGGAGACCGCCGGGCTCGGCGCATCACTGACGCTGCCGCCGCCACTCGCCGGTCGGCCGCAGGCCTATGAAGCGGTGCTCGAATCCGGAATGAATCCGCCGCGGCGTGGCTTTGAAACGGCAGGGGGCGAGGCGATTGACCTCTCTGTCGGCGGCGGCGGCAGGCGACTCGAGTTTCGCCGGTACGATGGCGGCACGGAGCAGGGCCTGCGCGATAGCCGTACGAACCTCTTCGCGCCCTCCGATCCGCAGCGACTGGTCTTCGTGGGCGCTCACTTGGCCTCACGATTTGGCGACGCGATCCGCTTTCCGCTGTCGATTCAGAATGCGAATGCAGCAGAATTCTCACCACGGCCTGTTGAGAGCTGGGTGGAGATCTCGCCTCGCTCCAGCGATGGCCTGGTGGGCGGTCCGTTCGTCTTCTACGACCTTTCATTTCAGCCTTACCGACCGGTGCCGGTGCTCGATCTCGTGGCAACCCATTGGCCGCGATCGGCCGACAGAGCCGAGATCCGTTGCTGGTTTCGGTTCACGAAGACGCAACCGGACGTTGCCGTGCCACTGGCTGACCTGACCCCCGGCGTCGAGCGTCGGTTGGAGTTGGCGGGACTGCCGGGATCCGAGATCCGGGTCACCCTGGCGCCGGCCGAAGCTGGCGACCACGTGCAACTCTCCGTGCTGGAGAGCCATCCCGCTGCGCTTGCCGACAAGCTGCCCTGCGCGAGGGTGTGTGTCACCCCCGGTTGCCTGCGGGCGGTGCACATTGTTGAGCCTGAAACAGGCCGCGTGCGGCATGAATTCACGGTGCGAGCGGAGGGCGGACGTGTGCCGCCGGACGTGCAGCTCATGATCACCGACAAGCAGCGGGTGCTGAACGGTGCTGTCAGCCTGACGGCCGCCGGCGATTCACCACTGTCCGTCCCTGTGCCCGCGGAGTGAGGCCCCCGCTCGCCCCCGTTTCGGCATACACTGGCCGCATGGATGCCCCACACGCTGAGCCCGAACCGCAGTCTCCGGCGCGCGATGAACGTGTCGCGTCGGCGGCCACTGCCGCACTCGTCACCCTTGCGGTGCTGGCCTTCGGCACCGCGGTCACGGTCATGGGGCCCGTCCTGCAGCCCTTCCTCGTGGCGCTGTTCCTCTTCCATGCCACGCAGTTCGGCGCCAAGTCGCTGACCAGGCTGGGGATGCAGCCGCGGTCCGCCTACCCCGCGCTCATCGGCCTGACCCTGATCTTTTCGATCCTCACCGCGCAATTCGTTTACCGCGAGGCCGACGTCTTTCGAAGGACATGGCCGCGATACGAGGATCGGATTACGGGCTACATGTCCGCGTGGTGGCCGAGCTTCGCCGCGCGATCGAAGCCGGCTGCAGCGGCCACACCCAATGGCGAAGAAGACTCTCCAATGCCGTCCTTGCGGCCCGGCCAGCCACCCCAGTCTGCCGCCGCCACGGAGTCGCCCATGCCCCGTGGAGAGAACGCAACGATTGCTGCTGCGGAGCCACTGCCTGAGCAGACAGAAGACCTTCTCGGCCGCCCGTCGACCGTCACAACTGCCGCCACGTCAGTGGTGGAAGAGGACCAGGCCGACCACGATCCCGACGTGCCGGCACGAGGCCCCGTCCTCAGGCCCTCGCGGACAACCCTCACCGACCAGTTCCGGATCAGCTCGCAGGACGTGCTGGACTATGTCTTCTCGCATGGGCTCCATGTCGCGGAGCTTTTCGTGGTGGTTTTTTGCTACCTCGTCTTCCTGTTTCTCGGCAGCCGGAAGCTGAAGGCCCGCGTGCTCCGCGCCTTCCCCGGCGAGCGTGGATCGCGGCTGGTGGCCATCGGCGAGGGCATCACGGAATCGATGGAGCGATTCATGGTGGTGAAGACGGCGGCGGGGCTGGGGATGGCGGTCTCGGCCGGCATGATCATGTACCTGTTCGGCCTCGACCACTGGATGCTCTGGGCATTTCTGTTTTTCGTCGCCAACTACATCACCTACATCGGCAGCATGGCGGCCTGCATTCCGCCGCTCGTGATGGCCTACCTCGACCTCGACAGCGCGGCGATGGCGACACTGCTTTCCGCGTTGATCGTGCTCAACCGCGTCTTCTGGATCGACTTCTTCGAACTGCGGATGTCGGGCAAACAGCTCAATCTCGATCCGACGCTGCTCTTCCTCTGGCTCTCCTACTGGGGCTGGGCCTGGGGAATTCTCGGACTGATTCTCGCCTACCCGATGATGGCCGCGCTGCGGATCACGCTCGAGCATCTCGGCGGCCTGCAGGGCTGGGCCCTGCTGCTCAGCGACGAGTAAGGCATCGCCGGGCCGCAACGCTACGTCGCCATCAGGCAAGAATCCGAAGCATGCGACGGAGCGGCTCGGCCGCGCCCCAGAGCAACTGGTCGCCGATCGTGAAGGCGCCGACATACTCGGGCCCCATCGCCAGCGTTCGCACCCGGCCCACGGGGATCGTCAGCGTGCCGGTCACGGCCACGGGCGTGAGTTCGCGGAGCGTGGCCTCGCGGGTGTTGGGCACGAGCCTCACCCATTCGTTGTCGGCGGCGATCATCGCCTCGATGTCGGCCACGGGCACGGCCTTCTTCAGCTTGAAGGTGAGGGCCTGGCTGTGGCACCGCATCGCCCCGACCCGCACGCAGAAGCC
>JBBAVO010000008.1:0-15351 GCA_040397635.1 Pirellulales bacterium | reverse complement strand
CCCTCCGCCTGCATGCGGTCCATCAACACCGACCCGACCATGCCGCGCCAGCCGACAAGCCCCACCAGTTTCATAGATTCGTCCCTCGGAAATGCGTTGGATGCGAGAATGCGATGATACTATCGCGCTGCTGGCCTTCGTTTCAGGGCGTGGTGGGCCCGGGAGTAGCCGGCTTCGAGGGGGCCGGATTGAGATCGACCCAGACCTCGTCGCCGACGGCGATCCGGTGGAGCGGCTCAGGATCGAACTCCACGGTCAGGCTCCCGCTGACGCGGTCCCACTGCACGAGCGTCACCCTGCCGATGATGGTCGTCGCCTTGTTCACGGTTCGGTAGACAGGATCGCGAAGTGCGACGTTGGGTCGCACCGAGAGGCCGCCGTCCTTGCCGAGGTGGGACGGCGTGTCGCCCGGGTACTTCGCATCATGGCTGTCGATCACCTCAAAGAAGAACGGCGTTCCGTGCGATGCCAATGCGAGGCTGGACTGTGCGTCGGCTGCGCGGGCGTTTGCGGTGAGCGGCGGCCAGAGAAGTGTCAGGAGGGCCAGTGTCGGAAAGAAGATCGCGAGCGAAACGGAACGATGGTGAGATGGAAGCATGTGTGCCTCGAGGCGTGGAAGAACGGTTGGTTCAGGTTGATTCAGGGCAGCACTCGCAGGCCCACCGCCGTGTTCAAGTCGAGCATGGCCCGGCGGTAGCGGACGATCGCATCGCGGTGAGACTGCGTCACCTCCGCCGCGTCATCGAGATGGCCCTGGTAGTCATCGGCAGAGATGGTGCCGGCCGAGAGTTGCTCCGTTTTCCGCTTGAGTGTGGCCGACACCCGCGGGAGAATCGATTTCTCGATCTGCTCCAAAGCCTCGCGGGACCTCTGGCATTCCCGCTCCGCGAGACGCACCTCCGACACGATGCGGCGCTCCAGCGACGAGAGTTCGAGCTTCGTCTGCACGACGTTGCTCTGGGCGCGGGCGATGTTGCCCTGATTGCGGTTGAAGACGGGGAGTGAAAAAGTGAGTCCCACGGCCCACGAGTGTGAACTCAGGGCGTTAGTCGGCCGGTTGTCCTGATACGTGATCGGGTCATAAAAAAGGTAGACATCGTCGAACCGGTTGGCCCGTTGAAGATTCACCTCCGCGCCCGCGCGGGTGACGCCCAGCCGGGCGGCGTGCAGGTCGGGGCGGCACCGCAACGCGATTGCCGAAAGTTCTTCTGCCGAAGGCGGCGTGGGGAAGGCGTCGTGCAGCCGGCCCCGGGGTTCGAGGGCGGCGGTCTGTTCGACCGATATGTTGAGGAGCACGGCGAGTCCTTCCTGGGCGTCTGCAAAAGCCTCCTCCGCCTCGCCGAGGCTGTGACGGGCCCGTTCCAGCACCAGCGAGAGGTGATCGATGGTGTCGGCCGTGTCCTCGCTCGGTTTGGCCGTGCGTTTGAGGTTGTCGAGAAACTGTTCCTGTCGGCGGACGGATGAGAGAGCCATCAGCCGGTCGATTCTGGCGGCCTGAAGGTTGACGAAGCCGCGGTAGACGTTGTCGATCTGGCGGCGGGCAACATCCTGGAACTGCGCCTCGAGCGTTGACTTCGCCATCCGGGCCACCACCGTGCGGGCCTGCCGCTTGCGGGAGACGTCGAGTGGGTAGGTGATGTTGAGGTCGTACTGCGTCGGCCCGCCCGGCCGTTGGTCGGTGAACTTCCCGTAGGGGATGAACTGCGTGTCCATGTAGACGAGCGGATTGGTGCGGAGGCCGGCCGTGAGGATGTCGGCGTCGGCCTGGGTGAGTTCGTGACGCAGGGCGCGGATGTCGAGATTGGCGGTCATGATCTGATCGAGGGCGGCGTCGAGCGTGAGGCCGTTGGCAGGTCCCTCGTCGTCGAGGATCGTATCGTCGATAGCCGTGGCCGGGCCCGGACCGGCTTGCGTGGCCACGGGCATCGGGAGCGTCTCGGGAAGCATCATGCCCCGACTGGCCATCATCGATGAACCAGGCTTTCCCCGGCCGCCGCGTGGCAGCCTGCTCGTCCGGCGACGTCCGCCCAGCACGCCGATGCCACCGGCGCCGCTGGGGCTGTCCATACCGGGTTCAAAGGCTCCCGGTCCGGGCCCCAACGCCGGCTCGGTCGAGCCCGGGATCGGCCCCAGGTTTGGGAACTCGATGATGGCGTTGCGCTGAGGCGACGTTGAATCCTGCTGGGCGCAGACGGGCACTGAGGCTGTGCAACACAGCACCATGCCCACCCAGCAGAGCCACCTCGCCGGCAGGCGAGTGCCTTGGATTCGAACGCCCATCGAGGATCGACACTCCGACCAGATCGTGACCATCGCGTGGGGCGGTCGCCCGCGGTCGAGGCATCACGTCATCGGTCGTTATTATCGGATCGACCGGGCGAGTCGCTGTAGATTTCCCAGTCGTTCGGGTCGCGCCGAAGGCTTCCCAGTCTGCCCGTCTTGCGCGATCGGGGGCCCGCCATGGGGCCTCGCTGAGGAGTGACAGGCTACTTCGGGGCGTCTGCCTTGGCGTCGCGTTCCGAGGAAACCTCAAACCGCGGCTTAAGGCCTTCTTGTGAGCCGGCCTTCAACCCGCCCTTCGGCACCGTGTGCTGGAGCGGCGAGGTCGCGGGCGAGTCGTAGGATTTCGGAATCCACCCCGGACCTTTTGGTGGATTTTCGAGGAATTTCGTCTCTTTCGCCAGGCGTTCCGCCCATCCCATCGGTGCAAGCGACCCAGCGGCCTCCCGATGTGTTCTTGCTCGGGCGGCTGTGGCCGGTGTTGGGGCTTACGTGCCAGCCTTGGAGCGTCTTGCCGTCGAAGAGATCAATCCAACCGTCTTGGGACGATTTAGGGGTAGAAGCGTTGTTTTGGGAAGCGCTGGCCGCCTGCGGCTCGGCCGCAGGGCTCACGCCAGCGGCGATCGCGGAGATGAGGAGAAGGGAGGCGAACGCGGGGAACGAGCGGAGCATGAGCGGGATCTCCCGGAGGATGGCGATTGTGCGCGTGGAGTCTACGATCCCGCCGGTCGTGCGCCGATCGGCGGGGAAGGAGAGTGCCGGACACGACTGGGAAGGGGATGTTTTTCTCCTCCGTCAACTCACGGCAAGTTAAAAACTTGCCGCCACGGGGGGATTCTGGCGAGCCAAAGGGCGTTTTGGTCTCCGAAGCGTTTTCCGGCTATCCTTATATCCACGGCATAGCCACGGTGGCCCGGACCGCCAGGGGCTGCCAACTCCCGTCTCCCGAGTCGGAGCGATTCCATGATCTGCCATGACACGTTCCAGCGGTATCCGCGTTTCGCCGCCGCTGCTGCGGTCGTGCTGTTGTGCTGGCTATCCTGTTGGCCCGCCAGTGGCACCGCCGCCGAGTTGCCGCTCGACTTCGACACGCAGATCGTGCCGATCTTCACCAAGCACGGCTGCAACAGCGGCGGCTGCCACGGGAAGAGCGGCGGGCAGAACGGCTTCCGGCTTTCTCTACTGGGGTTCGAGCCATCGGAGGACCACGAGCACCTGGTCGAGGAGGCCCGCGGAAGGCGGGTGTCGGTCGTCGCGCCCGACATGAGCCTGCTCCTCCTCAAGGCCACGGCCACCGTGCCGCACGGCGGTGGAAAACTCATCGAGCCAGGCTCCCCCTCCTACGAACGCATCGCCCGCTGGATCGCCGAGGGAGCCCGGCCGGGCGACCCGAAGGCGCCGCGGGTCGCCCGCATCGAGGTCCTGCCGACCGATCGTGAGATGCGGCCGGCTGACAGCCAACAGTTGCAGGTGATGGCCCATCTCACCGACGGCTCGTCCGAGGATGTCACGCGGCTGGCGCAGTTCGAGGTCAACGCCCCCGACCTTGCGTCGGTCGATGCCGCCGGCCTCGTCACGGCGAGCCCGCCGGTCGGTGGCCCGCCCCGGAGCGGCACCGCGGCGGTGATGGTTCGCTACCAGAGCCACGTCACGGTCTTTCGCGCAACGATGCCCCTCGAGACGCCGTCAACCGCGATGCCGTCGGCCGACACGTTCGTCCGCACGTTCATCGACCGGCTCGTGCTCGACCGGCTCGTGTCGTTGCGGCTGCCGCCTTCGGGCGTATGTGATGATTCCACGTTCCTGCGTCGGGCCACCGTTGACATCGCCGGACGCGTGCCAACGCTCGACGAGGCCCGTTTGTTCCTCGCCGACACCGACCCCGCCAAACGCGACCGGCTCATCGACCGGCTGCTCGAGAGCCCCGACTACGCCGACTTCTTCGCCAACAAGTGGTCGGCGATCCTCCGCAACAAGCGGACCAACGACGCGCTCCATCGCCACGGCAGTTATGCATTTCACGAGTGGATCAGGGCGAGCCTGGCCGACAACGTGCCCTATTCCCGTTTTGTCAGCGACATCCTCACGGCGACCGGCGAGGTGCGGGAGAACCCGGCCGTGATCTGGTATCGCCAGGTGGCCGACGCCAACCAGCAGGTGGAGGATGCGTCGCAGCTGTTCCTCGGCCTGCGGCTGCAATGTGCCCGCTGCCACCACCATCCGTTCGAGAAGTGGGGCACCGACGACTACTTCCAGCTCGCCGCCTTCTTCTCCCGGGTCGGACGGAAGAAGGGGATGCAGCCTGGCGAGGACCAGATCTTCCACAACCGCGGCGAGCCGCAGGCGGCGGGGCCGAAGGGCACCCACAAGGCCGTCGTACTCGGCGGCCAGGCCGGCCCGATCCCGCCCGACGTCGATCCCCGTAGCCGACTCGCCGACTGGATGACGTCGCCCGACAACCCATACTTCGCCCGCTCGCTCGTCAACCGCTACTGGAAACACTTCCTCGGCCGCGGTCTGGTCGAGCCGGAGGACGACATGCGGCTGACCAATCCGCCCACCAACCCGGCGCTACTCGACGCGCTCGCAAAGCACTTCGTCGAACATGGCTACGACCTCAAGGATCTCATTCGCACGATCTGCCGGTCGACCACCTATCAGCTTGCGGCGGAGCCGAACGAGTCGAACGCCGATGACCGCCAGAGCTATTCGCGGTTCTACCCGCGACGGCTCACAGCGGAGGTGTCGCTCGACGCGATCGATCAGCTGACCGAGAAGCCCACGCAGTTCAGCGGCGTGCTACCGGGCACGCGGGCGGTGCAACTGCCCGACCCCAACTTCAACAGCTACTTTCTCACCGTGTTTGGCAGGCCCAGCGGCGACAGCCCCTGCGAGTGCGAGCGCGGCACCGAGGCCAACCTCGCCCAGATGCTCCACCTGATCAACTCGCCCGAAATCCTCGGCAAGCTCGGCTCGAGCCGGGCTGCGCGACTCGCCGCCGATACGGGCCGCAGCACGGCGGTGAAGCTTGACGAGATCTACATGGTGGCATTCGCCCGCCCGCCCCGCCCTTCCGAGATCGCTGACGTCGAGAGCTACCTCGCGTCGCACCAGGCCAATCTGCCCGCCGCCTGGGAGGACGTGATCTGGTCGATCCTGAACACGAAGGAATTCCTGTTCACCCACTGACAGGCGACGCGGCCTGCCGGATGCATGCCACGCCGCGACGGTCGCAGTCCATGAAGCTTCCGAAGACAGTTCTCTCATTCACCTTGGCCGGCATCTCGCTGCTCGTGGCGGTCGCGCGGGCCGAGCTTCCGCGACCCCAACTCAACGCGATCCTGCCTCCCGGTGGCCAGCGAGGCACGTCGGTCGAAGCGACGGTCGTGGGCACCGACCTCGACGATCTGGCTTCGCTGCGGTTCTCGCATCCCGGGATCGTCGCCAAGCCCGTGCTGACGAGCCCCACGGAGTTCGATCCGGAGCCGAAGCCGGTGGCTGGCAAGATGACGATCCAGATCGCCCCGGATGTGCCACCCGGTCTCTACGATGCCGTGGCCACGGGCCGCTTCGGTGTCACGAACCCGCGGCTGTTCATGGTGGGATCGGCCGCGGAGGTCGCGCCACGCAATGGCATTGGCGTGCTGGCGACAGCGCCGGAGGTGCCGCTCGATGCGACGGTCTCAGGCGTGGCGACCGCCAACGCCGCCGACCACTACGCCCTCACGCTGGCCGCGGGCCAGCGGGTGCGGCTCGACGTCTGGGCCCGCCGGATCGATTCGCGGCTGACGCCCGCGGTCGAGGTGCTCGACGCGGGCGGCCGCGTGCTCGCCCGCGCGAGACGGAGCCACAACGACGACCCGTGCCTCGATTTCGTGGCCGGCGTGGCGGGCCGCCATGTCGTGCGGGTCCGCGACATGTACATGGGCGGCGGCGACATGATGCCCTACCGCTTGATCGTCTCCACCGGGCCGGCCGTGGAGGGCGTCTTCCCACCGGTCGCCGCAGCCGGCGAGACCGCGCGGCTCACCGCCATTGGAAGCGGGCTGGTCAGCGCCGGGCAGCCGGGGAATGGCGAGCTCGAAGAGACGACGGCTGACGTCACAATCGACGACGCCTCTGGCAACGCCGGTGGCCGATTCACGAGCCGGCTGTTCGCCGTCCGCGACCTCTCGGCCGATCTGCTCGACGTCGCTGGCGGCGTGCCGGGGACCGTGATCATTCCGCCGACGGTGTTGGCATCATCGGAGCAGGTGACGATCGAGGAGGAGCCGAACGACGATCCCGCGCGGCCGCAGACGATCACGCTCCCGAATATGGTCGCGGGCCGCTTTCATCCGCGCGGCGACCGCGACTGGTTTGGCTTCGACGCGAAGGCGGGGGAGGAGTGGGTCTTCGATCTTTACTCGCGGCGGCTCGGCCTGTCCACCGATACGTCGCTGCTCATAGAGAGCCTCACGCCCGCCGCCGACGGGACCGTGACTGCGAAAGAGGTGGCGTTTGCCGACGACGGTCCCGCGGAATTCCAGGGGGGCATCCTCGACCGTCCCGGCTCCGATCCGTCGATCACCTTCAAGGCCCCCGCCGACGGCAGTTACCGGCTGCTCGTTCGCGAACTCGCCGCCGACTCCCGCGGCGGGATCGACCGCGCCTGGGTGCTCGAGGCGCGGAGGCCCGACCCCAGATTCCGACTGGTGGTGCCGCTCGCGCAGCCAGACCGCGCCGATCCCAAGAAGCTCGCCCGTGCGGTGCCCTCGCTGCCGATCGGTGGTCGGTTGGTGGTCGACGTTTTCGTCGTTCGGCTCGGCGGCTTCACGGGGGATGTCACGCTGGAGCCGCAGGGCCTGCCGGCGGGAGTGACCGCCGCGCCGACCGTCATTCCGTCCCGCAGCAACCGCGGCATGCTGGTGCTCACCGCGGCCGATGGCACGCCGCCATTCACCGGGTCGTTCCGCGTGCTCGGCCGCGGCCGCGTTGGCGAACGGGATCTCGATGCCACGGCCCGCGTCGCAACGCTCGTCTGGAACGTGGACGATGCCAATGCGCCGTTTGTGATGCGTGAGTCGACCGACATCCCGCTGGCGGTGACCGTCGACGCGGCGCCGATCACGGTTGGAGCGAAGGAACAAAAATCCTGGGAGACGCAGCCTGGAGGGAAGCTCGAGGTGCCGGTCAACGTGGTCCATCGTCCCGGTGCCAAGGGACCGGTCGCATTCACGGCCACCGGGCTGCCGGCGGAACTCAAGGTTGCGGAGTTGAAGATCGACGAGAAGGCCGCCGATGGCAAGGTGGAGATCACCACCGACGCAAAGCTGCCGCCGGGCACCTACACGGTCGTGCTCAAGGGCGTGGCGAAGCTCGCGTATGCCCGCAACCCGCAGGCGGCCGAGCGGGCCCGCGCCGACGCCGACCGCATCATCGCGCTTGCCAAGGACCGCGCGGCGCGTGTCGTCACCGCGAAAGCGGCGGTCGCAGCTGTTCAGGCGAAGCAGCAGGCTGATCCCCAAGTGGCCGAGGAAGTCGCCAAGGAACTCGAGGCGGCGACGGCGGCGGTGAAGGCGGCCGAAGCTGCGGCCCAAGCCGCCGAGACGGAGCGGGCCCGTCGGGAGGAGGCAGCGAAGGCTGCCGCGACGGCCGCGGCTCCAAAGGACATCGACGTGCCGGTGGTGGTGGCGCCGATCACGATCGTCGTGGCTGTACCGAAGCCTGCAGAGCCACCGAAGCAGCCGGAGCAGCCGAAGCCATGAGCAGCACCATGATCCAACCCGTTCGGAAGCGTTCGCTGGTTCCTGCGGCCGTTATCGTCACGTGCATGACCATGTGGATGGTGGTCGTGTCGTCGGCATTGCCAGCGGTCGCCTCCGAGGGACTGCCTGTCTCACCACCAAGCCGCGCCGACAAGGTGCGGTTTGCGGAAGAGATCCAGCCATTGCTCGCTGCCAACTGCACCGCCTGTCACAACGCCAAGAACCACGAAGGCGGGCTGATGCTCGACTCCCTGAAGGGGATCGTCGCGGGCGGTGACTCGGGGCCAGGAGTGGTGGCCGGGAAGCCCGCTGAGAGCGTGCTCTTCCTCCGGGCGGCTCACCGGCAAGACGACGCCATGCCTCCGCCTGACAACAAGGTAGGGGCCAAGCATCTCTCGCCCGATCAGCTCGGGCTGCTCGAACGCTGGATCGCCGAAGGCGCCACGGGTGCCGCTGCCGTAGTCGGCAAACCGATCGCCTGGCGACCGCTCCCGGCCGGCACGGGCGGCGTGGTCGCCGTCGCGATCACGGACGACGGCCGCACGACTGCCGCGGCCCGTGGCGGCACACTGAGCCTGTTCGACACGCGGTCGGGCCGGCTGCTCCAACCGCTCGTTGATCCGGCGATCGCTGCGGCCAGCCCGGGCCAGGCTCATCGCGATGTCGTCTCGGCGGTCGCCTTCGCTCCTGGCGGGGAGCGGCTCGCCACCGGGTCTTTCCGCACGATCAAGCTCTGGCGTCGCAGCCCGCCGGCCAAGGTTGCTGACATCGCCGACTCAGCCGCCGCCACGGCGATCGCCGTCGCTCCGTCGCGGTCTGCCGCGGCGATCGGTTTCAACGACGGAAAGCTCGCGATCGTCGATCCCGGCACCGGCCGGATCACAAGGACGATTCCCGCGCATGCCGGGGCCGTGACTGGCATCGCGTTCGCCGCGGATGGTACCGCGGTCCACTCGTGCGGCCGCGACGGGCTCGTGCTCACCACAAAGGTGGACGACGGCACCGCTGTCGCCCGGCTTCCGCGACAGGGGGAGGTGCGGGCGATCGCTCTGCTCTCGGGCGGCACGCGGCTCGCGACGGCAGAGGCCGACAACGTCGTGCGGGTCTGGGCTCTGCCGCTGCCGGCACCTCCGGCCGATGGTGCGGCGGCGCCGCCGGCGGTAACCCCACTCAAGGAATTGACCGGCATCGCGCAGCCGACAACGGCGCTCGTGGAACTCCCGACGATGTCGGGCCACCTGCTTACCGGCAGCGGCGACGGCATCGTGCGGCTCTGGAATGCTGACACCGCCGCGGTCGTCCGGCAGTTTGCCCATGAGGCTCCCATCAACGGCATCGCCGTGAGCCCCGACGGCGCGAGGCTGGCCACCGTCGGTACGGTGCCAGGCATGAAGCTCTGGGAGACCGCCTCCGGAAAGCGGCTCACGGAGATCAGGGGAGACCAGCGAATCGCCGACAGGCTGGCCGCTCGCGATGTCGATGTCGCCGTCGGAAAGCAGGACGTGGAGTTTGCGAAGGCCCAGGTGGCTGCCGCTGAGAAGGCGGTGCAGGCATCGTCAGAGGAGATCAAGAAGGTCGCCGAGCAGATGACGGCGGCCGAGAAGAAGCTGGCCGAGAAGACAGCCACGGCCGACGCGGCGGTCAAGGCAAGGCAAGACGCAGATGCGGTGGCGGCAAAGGCGACTGCCGCGGTGCCGGTGGCGACGCAAGTACACGAGACGGCAACGAAAGTCGCCGAGGCTGCGGCTGCGACGGTGGCCAGCGCCGCAGCCTCCGTCGCGGCATTCAAGGCGAAAGCGGATGCCGCCGACGCCGACGTGCTCAAGAATCTCGAGGCAGCAACTGCGGCCGCGACCGCTGCGAAAGGCCTGAGCGACCAGACCGTGACGCGGGCAACGCAGCAGGCCGAGCAGGCGAAGGCCCAGGCAGCCGAGGCGACGAAGAAGACGACGGAGGCCACTGCCGCCCAGACGGCCGCCGAGGAGGCAAAAAAGCAGGCGGAGCTTTCCGTCGCGACTGCCAAGCGGGCGGTGGAGTTTGCCGCCGAGCAGGAGAAGCGGACGAAGGCCGACGTGCCGCTGCGGGCTGCGGAACTCTCGACGGCGGAATCCCAGCTGGCTGCGATCGAGCAGGCCCGCAAAGCGACTGAAGCGGAGTCGGCTGCGTCGGCCAAGCCGTTTGTGTCGGCATCGTTTTCGGGAGATGGGGCATGGCTCGCCTGCCTCGACGCGGATGGCCGGATGCTCGTGCTTGGGGCGGCCGACGGCCAGGCCCGATCGACCTGGGATGCCGCGCGGCCGGCCGGCCCCGGTGGCATGGTCGCGTTTGTCGGCGGCACGCGGATGCTCGTGGCCGGTGGGAAGACAGCAGCCGCGATCTGGGAGGCGGGCGAGCCATGGTCGCTCGAGCGGACGATCGGTGGTGAGGGTACGCCCCCCGCAGTCGACGACGAAGACACCGGCCCACCGATCGACATCGTCACGTCATTGGCATTCGCGGCCGACGGCAGCCTGTTGGCGTCGGGCAGCGGTCGCCCAAGTCGATCGGGCGAGATCAAGCTCTGGAAGGTAGCCGATGGCGGGCTCGTGCGGCCGCTCGCCCAGCCGCATTCCGATACGGTGATGTCGCTCGGGTTTTCACGGCGGGGCGACCTGCTTGCCTCGGGCGGTGCCGACCGCTTTCTGAAGGTGCATGCCGTCGCCGACGGCGCTGCGGTCCGGTCGTTCGAAGGACACACCGGCCACGTGCTGGGCGTGGCCTGGCAGGCGAATGGCCGCCGGCTCGCCTCGGCCGGGGCCGACGGTGCGATCAAGGTCTGGGAGTTCGCCAGCGGCGTGCAGCAGCGGACGATTCCCGTGGGCAAGAAGGAAGTGACCGCGGTGCGATTCGTGGGTTCCGGCGAGGAACTGCTGGCTGCCTCGGGCGAGCCGTCGCTGAAGCTCTTGAACGCCGCGAGCGCCGCGGTCGTCAGGGACTTCCGTGCCCCGGGTGCTTACCTGCTGTCGGCGACGACGGCTGGCCCATTCGCGGTGGCCGGCGGGCGGGACGGTCGGCTGCGGGTCTGGGATTTCGCCACCGGCAATCCGCTCCACACGCTCGAACCCGCGCCGGCCCGCTGACGGTCGGTCTGGGGGCGTGGCTCGTCAGACGAGTTCGGGGAGCGGCAGCCGTTCTGCGAGATACTGGGGGCGGCCGGTCGTGTCGAGGAGCGTGGTGTCGGACGTGCGCACGCCCAGGGCGTGGTAGAGCGTGGCCGTGATTTCCTGCACGTGCACCGGCCGGTCGGTGGCATGCTCACCGAGACGGTTGGTCGCACCGATCACCTGCCCGGTCCGCAGGCCACCGCCCGCGACCAGTGCTGCCATCACCTGCGGCCAGTGGTCGCGGCCCGCCTGCGGGTTGATCTTCGGCGTGCGGCCGAACTCGCCCCAGACGACGATCGCCGTGTCGTCGAGCATGCCCCGCGAGGCGAGGTCGTCTACGAGGGCACTGAGGCACTGGTCGAGTTTCGTGCCGTGATCGCGGACGAGGCCGAAGTTGTCGGAGTGGCTGTCCCAGCGGCCATAGCTCAGGCTCACCACGCGAACGCCGGCCTCGACAAGACGCCGCGCGATCAGCAGGTGGTCGTTGCACGTCGGAGCGCCGTCATACTGGAACTTATACGGCTTGCCGTCACCATACGCCGCGCGGATTTTCGGGTCTTCCTTCGACAGGTCGAGCGCCTCGAGGAGCCGGCTGCCGGTGAGCACGTCGAACGCCCGCTGCCCGAAGGAATCCATCCCCTCCATGATGCCGCTTGAGTCGATATCGCGACGGAGCCGATCGACGCTCGTGAGCAGCCGGCGGCGGTCGGCGAGCCGTTCGAGCGGAATCGACTTGAGCGTCATGTTCTCGATGTCGGGACCATCGGGCTTGAACGGCGAGAAGGCCGGTCCAAGGAATCCGGGCTTGCCGGGATCGGACCACGGCACGTGCTGCGTGCGGGCTGCGAGGCCGACGTAGGGCGGCACTGCCGGGTCGACCGGCCCGCGGAGCTTGGCGATGCTCGATCCGATTGATGGCCGGCCGCCGATCGACTTGAGGCTATTCTCCGGCCAGCCGGTCATGCACTGGAAACCGGCGTGGGCCGGCTCGCATCCGACCACGGAGCGGATGACCGCGAACTTGTCCATGCGGGTCGCCAGCTTCGGAAAGACCTCGCAGATCTGCAGGCCTGCTACGTTCGTGTCGATCGGCCGGAACTCACCGCGGATCTCGCTGGGGGCATCTGGTTTGAGGTCCCACATGTCCTGGTGCGGCGGACCACCGGCGAGAAAGATGTTGATCAGCGCCTTGTGACGGGGCCGGCTACCGGTCTCCTTGGCCGTCGCCTCCTCGGCTCGGAGGAGATTGGCGAGCGACAGGCCGCCCATGCCAAAGGAGAGCCCGCCGATCGCGAGAAACTGCCGACGGGTCGCGCCGTCGCACATCGGCCGTCCGCTGCCATGGCTGCCGTGAATCGTGAGCATCGCCAACGCCCTCTCGGGGAACCCTCAAACCACACGGGAAGTCTACTCTTGGTATCGGTCTGGTCACCAAGGAATCGTGTGGTTTCGTGGCCGTTTCATGCCGCAAGTCGAGTGTTGCCAGCGGGTTGTGGATTTTTGCAGGGCTGGATTTGCCGTGTCCGGACCCGTCTGTCGCCAAGAGCGACTGCAGAGGTAGACTGTTCTGGCAGACTCGTGTCTCCTCAGGGTCGTTCTCCGTTTTCGCCTTCAGGGGCCTTGCCATGCTATCGATCGTGGCTGATCAGCATCCGGACCGCCGTTCGGCGTTCTGCGATGGCATCCGCCGCCGCGACATGCTTCGCATCGGCAGCCTCACTCTCGGTGGCCTCACGCTGCCGCAATTGCTGAAGGCCGAGCAGGCGGCGGGCATCCGCTCGTCGCACAAGGCGGTGATCATGATCTACATGTGCGGTGCGCCGGCGCACCAGGACATGTATGACATGAAGATGGACGCACCGGCGGAAATCCGCGGTGAGTTCCGGCCGATCAGCACGAACGTTCCGGGCCTGCAGATCTGCGAGCACATGCCGCGGATGGCGGGGATCATGGACAAGTGCGTCGTGCTGCGGAGTATGTACGGCTCGCCTGACGGCAATCATGATTCGTTCATCTGCTACACCGGACGCACGGTCCGCAATCAGCCGCCGGGCGGATGGCCGAGCGTCGGATCAGTGACGTCGAAGCTGCTCGGGTCGGTAGATCGGGCGGTGCCGCCTTTTGTGGGGCTCTCGCCCGACGCAGGCCACCCCCCCTACGGCTCGCCTGGTTTGCCCGGCTTCCTCGGCGTGTCGCACGCGGCATTCCGACCGAATGGGCCGACCAGTGGCGACATGGTGCTCAAGGACGTCGCCGCGAGCCGGCTTGACGACCGTCGCGACCTCCTGCGGCGGCTCGACGGGCTCCGTCGCGACATCGATGCCAGCCGGTCGCTCGCTGGCATGGACGCGCTCACGCAGACCGCCTTCGACATCCTCACGAGCAGCCGGCTTGCCAAGGCGATTGACATCTCAGAGGAACCGCAGCGGGTTCGTGACCGCTACGGCAAGGGGAGCAAGGAACGGTTCGGTGACGGTGCGCCGACCAACCTCGAACACTTTCTCATGGCCCGGCGGCTCGTCGAGGCCGGTTGCCGGGTGGTCACCCTGAACTTCGGTCGTTGGGACTTCCACAGCGACACCTTCAACGGCATGAAGAACACGCACCTGCCGCAGTTCGATCAGGGGCTCTCCGCGCTCATCGAGGACCTCCACGAACGCGGACTCGACAAGGACGTCGCCGTGGTGGCCTGGGGCGAGTTCGGTCGCACACCGCTGATCAACAAGGATGCCGGCCGCGATCATTGGCCGGCAGTCGGCGGTGGGCTGCTCGCCGGAGGCGGATTCCGCACCGGGCAGGTGATCGGTGCCACCGACCGCCATGGGGCGTCGATCACCGACCGCCCGGTGCACTTCGCCGAGGTGCTTGCCGCGCTCTACCGTCACCTCGGCATCGACCCGGCGGCCGTGTCGCTCACCGACCACGCCGGCCGGCCGCAGGCCCTTCTCGAAAAGACCGAGCCCATGCCCGAACTGGCTTGACCGTGCCCCCTTTTTGCACTTCATGCACTTGTATCTGTAGGTCTTCGGACCGGTGAGCAACGACGCTCCATCACGTAGTCGTCCATCACGAAGCCGCCGCCGATCTCAAAGACAGCCGCATGACGAATCGTGAAGCCGGCTGCCTTGTAGAAGGCCAAGGCGACCTCGTTGCATTTGTTGACCTGCAGGACGATCGTGTCGAGTCCGAGGTTCTCTGCACGCCTCTCAATATGGCTGAGCATAAACCTGCCGAGCCCCGTGCCGCGGTGGGAGTCGAGGAGATAGAGTTGGCCAAGCTTCAGCGACTGGGGCTCCTCAGCCGCTACCGCGTAACCACAATAGCCAACAGCCGAGCCCGCCGCTCGCAGCAATTCGAGCCAGCTGGTGGCTGTCTGCAGGTATTTCCGAAGGGCATCGTCGCTGAATCGACTGCCCAGCATGTGGTCGATCTGTGCCGTGGCAATCATTCCGGCGTAGTGCTGCCGCCAAATCGTGTCGGCCAGCTGCCGGAGTTCCTGGAAGTCTGACTCGGTGACCGGAGCAAGGGCGACGTCAGCAGGCAGCACTGGAACACCTTCCCTCGTGGTTCAAGTCGTCACGATATTCTGCTCGCTCAGAACGACCGCGCGGCACCCAACTGCACCGTCGTTGGCGTAGCCCTATTGTCGGCGCCGTTTATGATCCTGCCGTACACGGAAAGCGAGTCGCCGAAATACCTCACGAAGCCGCTGCCCTTGTCGTGAAGATAGACAAAGAACTTGTCGCTGATGCCCGTCTTCACTGACCACAACGATGCATCCGTTATCTCCACCGCGCTGGCCGCTTTGGTATGCGCCGCGACACCAACCCGCCATTCGGCCTGGAGACCCCAAGGCAGTTTCTGGGTCTGCGTCAGGACGACGCCGGGCTGCGTTGGCGTGGCATAGGCGGGGGCCTTCCACGGCGTTTGCACGATGGAGTCGATCGGTTTGACCACCGGCTCGAGGTGAAGTTGGCTAGCCGCCTCTCCGGAACCACGATCAATCGGGAAGAGCGTTCCGAGATTCTGCGGGAGGGCAAGTTGCTCATCGCCGGGCAACGGTGGAAGCCCGAGCAGATGGTCTTCCGCGAAGCCTGTCAGGGGCATCAGCGAGAGAAGCCCGACAAGCCCGGCGAGCCATGCACGTTCATCCCAGATGGTGTTCCGAAGCATGGGGCAGG
>JBBAVO010000007.1:29256-32097 GCA_040397635.1 Pirellulales bacterium | reverse complement strand
ATCCGCAACTGGTCGTTGACTGGGCCAGCCAGACGCCCGGGGTGTTGGCGATCGAACCCGACTTCATCATCGACGCACCCCCCGCCACCGGCGCGGTGATCGCGACCCCTGGCACCGGGACATCGTCTGTCCCCAACGACCCCGGCTACCCGCTGCAGTGGGCCCCGCCGATCATGCAGGCGCCGACAGCCTGGAACGTCACCACCGGTGCCCGAATCGTCGTGGTGGCGGTGCTCGATTCAGGGCTCGACCTTTCGCATCCCGACCTGATCGCCAACACGTGGAAAAACCCTCGGGAACTAGCCACCAACGGCATCGACGACGAGAAGAATGGCTTCGTCGACGATGTCTACGGCTGGAACTTCGTCACCAACACGAACAACGTGCAGGACACCTACGGCCACGGCACGCACGTGTCGGGGATCATCGGCGCGGTGGGCAACAACGGCGTGGGAATCACCGGCCTCGGCTGGCAGGTGGCGCTGATGCCGCTGAAGATCCTGGGCGACAACGGCATCGGCACCGTCTCCGCGGCGCTCGCCGCCATGAGCTACGTGACGATGATGCGGCGGGATTTCGAGACCAACATCGTGGTCTCCAACAACTCCTGGGGGGCGTCCACATCGGCGTCGGTGGTGATGCGGGACGCCATCGCCGCCATGGGCGACGTCGGCATCACCTTCGTCGCCGCCGCCGGCAACAACGCCTCCAACAACGACGTCGTGCCCCGCTATCCCAGCGGCTACGACGTGCCCAACGTCATCTCCGTCGCCGCCAGCGACCAGGCCGACAGTCTCTCCAGTTTTTCCAACTACGGTCCGACCACGGTCGACCTCGCCGCTCCGGGCAGCCTGATCTACTCGACGCTCTCCGGCGGCCAATACGGCTACCTCTCGGGCACATCGATGGCCGCCCCGCAGGTCACGGGGGCCATCGCACTGTTAAACGCCGGGAAACCAGGCCTCACGGTCGCCGAGACCCGCGCCGCGATTCTCGGCTCGACCGACACCATCCCAAGCATGGTGGGCCTGACGGTCACCGGCGGCCGCCTCAATATCAACGGCGCCATGAAGTCGCTCGGCCTGACGCCCGTGGTACCCCCGATTCCGCCGCCGCCAGCGCCGCCGCCGACGCCTGCCGGGCAGCCCTTCACCGACAACTTCAACCAGCCGAACAGTCCGTCGCTCTCCGGCTTCTGGGGCACCCGCATCGGCAGCATCGGTATCACCGATCAGGTGGCCGTGTCGCGGGTCGCGGGCGCGTCGATCTCCACGCTCAACAACGTGAATATCGTCGATTCCGCAAACCAAGCCTTCGTCAACCTACGCGCGGGCACGAGCGCGGGCCTCGTGGCCCGGTATACAGGTGGCGGCGACACCCGCATGTATCTGGCGAACATCGCTCGCTCAGGCAGCGGCTTCATCGGCCGCATCTACCGCAACACGGGGGCCTCGTGGACGGTGCTCACGAGCGGAATCATCACCGCCGCTTCGGGCGTGCTGCAGTTCGACGTCGCCGGCTCGTCGCTCACGCTCTTCTTCAATGGTATCCGCGTTGCCGGTGCCTACGACACGGCGATCCCCGGCGCCGGTGGCGTGGGCATCCGGCTGACGGGCGCGGGCGCCACCCTCGGCAACTACTCGCAGAGCACGCTGACCGCACCTGTCCCGGTGAACGCCACGCTGCCATTCACCGACACCTTCACCGGAGCCGACAGCTTCTTCGTGCCGCCCTCGTGGAACAGGCGGATTGGTAATCTCGCCGTGGCAAGCAACGTCGTGGTCTCGCGTTTCAACAACGTGTCGATCATGGCACTCAACGGCGTCTCGACGCGAGACTCGAGTGCCCAGGCATTCGTCAACATCGTCAACGGCACATCGGTCGCCCTCGTGGCCCGCTATACCGGCGCGGGGGACGCCCGCATGTATTGCGCCGGGCTCGTGCGGTCGGGGTTCAACTTCTTCGGCCGGATCTGGGTGAACAACGGCACCGGCTGGAAGATCCTCGCCAGTGGTCTGTCGCCGGGCGGTTCTGGCATCCTGCGGTTTGACGTCGCGGGGTCCGCCCTGACGCTCTTTCTCAACGGCCGGCAGCTCGCGGCGGCTTCCAACAAGGCGATCACCGGGCCGGGCACGATGGGCATCCGCTTCGTGGGCCCGGGCGCCGTAGCCGACAACTATTCTGCCATCGCCCTGACGCCTCCCACGCCCACGGCCACCACATCCCCCTTCAGCGACGCCTTCATCCAGCCCAACAGCCCCTTTCTCGGGAGCAACTGGGTGCAGGTCTATGGCAACATGGCGATCAGCGACGACACGGTCCTCTCTCGGATTAACGCCGCCTCTCTCGCGACGCTCTACGGGGTGAACGTGAAAGACTCCAGCTCACAGGTCACGGTGCGAGACTCCACCACGCAGGCCGTGGTGAACATCGGCTCCGGCATGTCGGCCGGTCTGGCCGCCCGCTTCAGGGGCACCGTTGACCACTGCATGTACTGGGCCGGTCTGGAAAAGGTCGGCGACGCCTATTTCGGTCGCATCTGGGTCAACAGTGGCATCCGGTGGACGCTCCTCGCCTCCACTCCCGTGGCCGGGGGTTCGGGGCGGATTCGCTTCGACTGCATCGGCTCAGAGTTGACGCTCTATCTCAATGGCGTGAAGGTCGTCGGCGTGCATGACACCACACTGCCCGGCCCCGGAGCCGTCGGACTGCGGCTGGCCGGCGACGGCACGACGGTTGACAGTTACGCCTACTTTGCCAGGTGAGACGGGTGGCGCGTGGGGACAAGACTGCATCTTGTCCATTCAGCAAGTTGAAAACTCGCTGCCACGAGGAACGCTC
>JBBAVO010000007.1:24746-29156 GCA_040397635.1 Pirellulales bacterium | reverse complement strand
GTTGAAAACTCGCTGCCACGAGGAACGCTCTCCCCCGTGGGGACAAGATTGCATCTTGTCCATTCCTCGAGCGGTTCACCTCGCCAACAACGCCTCGATCCGCGGGTCGGCCAGCGTCTCGGCGATGAACCGCGCCCCGCTGAAATCGTGCCGCCGGCTGTGGCCACCTGGCACCGCCACGGCGACGGCCCCCGCGGCCACGGCCGCCTTGCAGCCCGCCTGCGAATCCTCGAACACGAGCATCCCAGCCGGAGCGACGGCCAGCCGCCGCGCGGCCGACTGGTAGATCTCCGGATGCGGCTTGCCATGGGTCACGTCGGCGCTGGTCAGCACAAACGCAAAGCGGTCACGGAGGCCCACCCGCGAGAGCACATCGTGGGCGAACTGCGGCCCGCTGCTGGTGGCAACACCGCGGGCAACGCCGCGGGCGTCGAGCAGATCGAGCAGTTCCACCGCTCCCGGCATCGTCCGCAATTCCGTGTCGAGCAGCGACTGGAAAATCTCGTGCGTCTCGGCGGCCAGCGTCTCGGCCGTGTCGGCGAGGCCGTGCCATTCGATCATGATCGCCAGCGACACCTGCTGGGGCCGGCCCATCATCGCATCGAGCAGGTCGGACTCGAACGACTTCCCCCGCCGACGCAGGAGTTCCGCACCCACGTGCTGATAGAGTTCCTCTGTATTGACGAGCAGGCCGTCGAGATCGAAGGCGACGGCCTCGATGCGGGATGATGGAGTCATGATGTGGCTCTCTTGGTCACTTCAACCGGTAGACCGCATAGCCGCGGTTGGCATGGAGTCGTTCGAACGGCAGCGTGTCCACGCCGGGCACGTCCACCGGGATGATCGCATGGGTGGCGTCATACTTCTCGGCGACCGTCGTCAGCCGCTCGGCCCCCAGGGCCGCCGTCGAGCGTTCCATGTTTGCGAAGCTGCCGTCGCGTGCAAAGCAATCCACGAACCGCTTTCGCCACTCGACGAGCGACCGCGCATCCTGCGGGCTGTTCTTCCAGCCCACGACCTCGCGGCGGCCGGTCCACCAGGTGAAGCTCGCCGCGCCGCGGGGCGTGAGGAAGCAGGCGTCGGCCGGCGTGTTGGCCGCCACCCAGTCGCAGATATCCCGCCACGCGAGGGCATCGACCTTCGTGTCGCTGCGGGCCATGAGTGCCGTGCGGCCGGGGAGCGGCCAGTGCAGGCTTTCACGGGCCAGATCGAGGCAGAGCAACAGGGCAACGATCGCCCGCACGACAGCAGGCCGGGCTGAAAACAGCACGCCGATAGCGGCGTTGTCCGCGAGCACGGCGGCCGCTGCCGTGGCCAGCCCGAACGGCACCAGCACGTCGGCCAGCCGAAACCAATAGAAACGCAGCAGGCTGTAGGCCACGTTCGCTGCGAAGGGTTCGAGCAGCGAGATGGCCACGCCCGCCAGTGAAATCAGCAGCGACGCCAGGATGAACCGATCGACCCGCATGCGGGCAGCCTGTTGCGGTGGCGAGACCGCCGGCCGCCGCGGGCGCACAAACCACCAGAGCAGGATCGCGAGCAGATGCCGAGCCACCATGCCGTCGGCAAACGTCCGGATTAGCAGGTGATGGGAAAGCCGCTCGACGACATGAATCTTCGCGGCCGCAGCCCGCATGGCCGCATCGGCACCGCTCGAAAGGCCAAGTGCCGGCACGACACCGGCGGCGGCGAGCAGCAGGCCTGCGGCCACGAGCACAACGCTCACGAGCGGTGCGGTCTTCGGTGCTGCGGGTGGACCGCGAGAGTCGCCGTTTGTTCGGGAGGTCAAAAAGCCGCCACACCAGCTCACGACGAGTGCCACGAGGCCCCAGCCGCCGACGATCGCGTGCAGGGCCGTGGCCGCACCGAGTGAAAGCCACGCCCAGGCGAATCGGCCCCGGCCTATCTCTCCGATCGCCACGAGCACCAGCGCCCAGGCAAAGACCTTCGACTCGCAGCCGCCGATCACCCATTCGCCGGCCGCGGTCGTGTGCCGCAGTGCCAGCGAGAAGAGGGCCGCCGCGAGAATCCGCGGCCATGCCTTCGCCAGCAGCGGCATCGTGGCCCAGCGGAATCCACAGGCCAGCGCCAGCCAGCCGAGCCAGCGGCCAATCCAGGCGGCCTGCTCGAGCGAGACCGCCGCCGCGAGCGGCCCCATGAGCAGGTAGAACACGCCATGGGCATCGGGGGTCTCCAGGAAAAAATCCCCGCGTCCCCAGGCGGGATCGGCATAGTGCCGCGCCTTCGTGAGGTAGGCCGTCTCGTTGACGTCGGGCACGGGCCAGGCCCCGGCGGCGGCGAAGATCGCAAGGATCGCCAGCACCTCAATACCCGCGCGTGCCCACCCGCCCCACGAAGCCTCGAGGGTGTGCGTCACTGCCGCGTTTGTGGTGTCGCTTTCCCGGGCCATCGTCCGTCCCTATAACGTCACTCTTTACTCGCGAACCCCGCGAACTCGAACGCTGCGAACTCGCCCATCACGAAACTTTGATCCGCCAGCCAGATAGGATACCGCCAAACAGATGCCGACTCCCTCATCGCCCCGATCGACCCCACCTGGCCGCGGCGGTCTCCTGCGGGAGGCGGTCGAGGAATCGACGATCGCCATCGTCGGCGCGCCGTTCGCGCTGGCCGCCAAACTCGTCGAACGGGAGGGATTTGGCGCGGTCTATCTCTCGGGCGCGGCCTTCTCCGCCGGCACACTCGGCATTCCTGACATCGGCCTGTTCACGCTCGACCAACTGGTAGCGCAGACCCGCGTGCTGGCCGGGTCGGTCGCGATCCCGCTGGTGGTCGATGCAGATACCGGGTTTGGAGGTCCCGACGACGTCGCTAACTGCGTGCTGAGGCTGGAAGCGGCCGGCGCGGCGGCGATCCAACTGGAAGACCAGCAGTCCGCCAAGCGGTGCGGCCATCTGGCCGGCAAGCAGCTCATCGACGAGACGGAGATGTGCGAGAAGATCGCCGCGGCGGCTGCCGCCCGGCGGGATCCCTCGACCGTGATCATCGGGCGGACCGATGCCCGTGGCGTGACCAGCCTCGACGACTGCCTGCGACGCATGCATGCCTACCGCGATGCCGGCGCCGACTGGCTCTTTCCCGAAGCCCTGCGGTCGCGAGACGAGTTCCGGCAGGTCGGAGGCGAATTCGCGCCACTCAACACGCCTCTACTCGCCAACATGACCGAGTTCGGCGTCAGCCCGCTGGTCGCCCTCGAGGATCTTTCCGAGTTTGGCTTCTCCGCCGCGCTCTATCCGGTCACGCTCCTGCGGATCGCCATGAAGGCGATGGAGGCGGGCCTCGGCATGATCGCCGACGAAGGCACGCAGGAAAACCTCCTCGACCTGATGCAGACCCGCGAGGAACTCTACGACCTGCTCGACTACGACCCAGCCCACCCCGACGCCTGGCTGGCAAAACACACGGACGGCGAAACACGCTGACACCTGGCGAAACACTCTGAAGGGAACACATCATGACCGCCTCTTCGCTCCCACCATCCTCTTCCCCATCGGCCGCCAGTGAATTCGCCCGCGGTCTCGCCGGCATCGTCGCCGGCCGCACGGCGATCTGCTCGCTCGATGGCGACCTTCGCTACCGCGGCTACTCGATCGAACCGCTGGCCCTCGCCGGTGATTTCGAGGAGGTGGCCTACCTGCTGCTCTACGGTGAACTGCCGACGGCTGCAGAATTGGCGGCATTTTCCAGCCGCGTGAGCGAGGCGGCCCGGTCACTCGATCCCGCCGTCACTGACGCGCTCGAGCGGCTCGCCGCCTCCGCTCCCCACGCTTCGCCGATGGATGCCCTGCGGACCGGCGTGAGCATGCTCGGCCAGGTGGAACAGGACAATCTGCCCGGCTCTCGCGAGCAGCTCCTCGCCCAGGCCGAAAAGTTGCTTGGGCAGGTGCCGGCGGTGCTTGCCGCCTGGATGGATCTCGCCGCGGGCCGCCGCATTGCCGCCTGGCCGGAGGGTTCCATTGCCAGGGCGTTGCTCGAGCGGCTCACCGGCCATGCGCCGCCGCACGAGCATGTTGCCATCTTCGGCACCACGCTCGTGCTCTACGCCGAGCATGAGTTCAATGCCTCCACCTTCACCGCCCGCACGGTCGTCTCCACCGGCTCCGACATGCACTCCGGCATCACGGCCGCCATCGGAGCCCTCAAGGGCCCGCTGCACGGCGGCGCCAACGAGAAGGTGCTGGAGGTGCTCACGCACATCGGCTCGGCCGACCGGGCCGAACCTTGGGTGCACGAGCAGTTCGCCGCCAAGAAGGTGGTGATGGGATTCGGCCACCGCGTCTACAAGGATGGCGACGTCCGCGCCAAACTGCTCGGCAGGATGTGCCGCGAGATGGTGCGGGGCACGGCGGGCGAGGCGATTGAAGACCTCGCCGAGCGGGTCGAACGGCT
>JBBAVO010000007.1:0-24646 GCA_040397635.1 Pirellulales bacterium | reverse complement strand
TGCCGGTGCAGGTGTTCACGCCGATCTTCGTGGTGGCGAGAATGAGCGGCTGGACAGCCCACATCATCGAGCAGATCGGCGACAACCGGCTCATCCGACCGCTGTCGCTCTACAGCGGGCCGCCGCCCCGCGACTACCGGCCGCTCGGCAATCGTTGACGTTCCGCGCAGCTTCCGTGGGGACGAGATTTTATCGTGTCCATTCAGCGTGGGGACGAGATTTTATCGTGTCCATTCAGCAAGTTGAAAACTTGCTGCCACGACAGGCACCCCGATCGGCCACCAGTACCTTACTGGATGCTGGCTGACTGGCCGACCACGTCGGCCGGCTTTTCCACCGTGGCCTGCACGGTCACGGCGGGAACGGCACCTTCTCCGAGATCGGTCGTGATTTTCAGCTGCCGCTCCACCTTGCCCGACATGCTGCCGGCAGCGAAGGTCACCGGCAGGATGTGGACGGTGGCGGCGGTCGTCTTGGGCTCACAGGTGAGGCAGCCGTCGGAGCACGAGACGCCAGTCACGCAGAACGGACGGTTGGCACGCACGACAATGTTCTTCGTCACGCTCGCCCCTGGCTGAACGGTGCCGAGCGCCAACAACTGCGGGCTCACCGTCACCTCTGCCACGATCCGGCCCTCGACGTCCATCGGAATCTGGGCGGCCCGGGGATCGTTGGTGACGAGAATCAGCTGACCATTCACGTAGCCGGCAGCCGCTTCAGGCTTGAGACGGACCGTCAGGTCGTAGGCAGACTGGCTCGACGTGTGCGTCGGCTTCGACAGCGACACTTCAAAGTTGGCGTTGGCACTGCGAACGTCCTTGATCTCCCAGGGCGTGCTGCCGACATGGGTCACACGGACCGAACGCTCGGCCCCCTTGCCGAGATCGACATTGCCGAGATCGACGAACGGCGGATCGAAGGTGACGTCTCCACGGATGTTGCCCGCCACCCGCAGCTGGACTTCGGCATAGTAGGGCTTGTCGAAGGTGACGGTGATCGTGGCACCGTGCTGGCCGAGAAACGTTCGCGTGTTGAACTTGGCGATCACTTCGCCTGTTTCATGCGTCTTGAGGTCGCGGGTTGTCACCTCGGGCGAGGTGCAGCCGCAGCTGGTCCGCACGCCGACGACATGCAGGGGCTCCTTGTAGATGTTGCGAAACACGAAGCGGTATTCCGTCTTCGAGCCCTTGGCCACCGTGCCGAAATTATGGCTCGTGGCGGAGAACATCTTCGTGGCCCATTCCTGCGCGACGGCCGCGTTGCAGGGGGCGATGGCCAGCGTCAGCACGCCAGCAACAAGAAGCGTTTTTCGGAGGGCCACCGATCCTGCGGAGAACATACTGGCGATACCGGGAGTGACGAGGGCTGCCATACGGAAACGTCGGGCGGACAGGAGTGAGCGTACGAGTGGCATAGGAGCACCGTCAATGTTTCAGGGGTTGGCCGGGTGGGGCGGGACACGAAACCGCCTTCACCCAACTATCCCCGCTGAAAACGGCCAGTGCGAGAAACTGGACTTTTTTCGGCTAAAAAATGGCTTTCCGAGTGCGACACGACCGATACAGCCCGTGGGGCTTCCAACACCCGCAGGGTCGGGCCGCTAGAATAGGGACGAGGGCCAGGGGCCCCGCCGGCGGCCGCGAGGCTCGCTGGCGCCGGTGCCACAGGAGTGGCCCCGGCCACATTCACACAACAAACACCCGCAGACGGGAAACAACAGCACACGGGGGCGTACCGGTTTCGACCGGATGGCAAGAGGTTCAGATTGCGTGTCGTGGTTGGTCGGCTGGCCACGTTAAAAGTCGACCAAGCTTCAATTGCCGAAGCTCAGTTTTCTCTGGCTGCTTAATTAAGCAACCCCGAGCGATGGCCCCAGTCGGAAGGGCCTCCCAATCGGTCGCCAAATCCGACTCGCCCCGCTTCACCGCCTAGTACGGGCGGGGCTAAAAAAGTTCCGGGCTGGTTGGCGACGCACCCTGTCGGCCGGGGGCGCACCCGCGAGATTTAAATTGACCGGACACACACGTAGACGTTTGTTCTGAAACATCACGGGACGCGGGTTCGACTCCCGCCGCCTCCACTCCTTCTCCCGCGGCACCGGCCATCCCTGGCCCGGTGCCGCTGGTGGGGCTCGCCATCGTGGCGGCGAGTTTTTAACTTGCCGATGCCTCGCCCGGCCATCCCTGGCCCGGTGCCGCTGGTGGGGCCCGGTGCATCGTGGCCGCAAGTTTTTAACTTGCCGGTGCCCCGTCGGCCATCCTTGGCCAGTAGCCCTCGCGACCGGCAAAACTGTCGCATCCGGCAGGCCCTCTTTTCCGCTGCCACTTTTCTTGACAGGCCCCCGTTGCGAAGTAGTGTTGAAAGAATCCCTTTTTACGAGTGCTGCGGCCGGTGAGGCTTGTTCCGCAGGGCGAAGATAGTGCGGCGTAGGCCCACGGATCACGCCTTGTCGACAAGTGGCATCGACGACGCCCGCCGAACCAGCACCCACTGCCGTGCCACCAGCACATGAGCTACACCACAAAACGCAAGGGCATCATTCTCGCCGGTGGTTCTGGCACGCGGCTCCACCCCGTGACGCTCGCGGTGTCGAAGCAACTGCTGCCGGTCTACGACAAGCCGATGATCTACTATCCGCTGAGCGCGCTGATGCTCGGCGGAATCCGGGAGGTGCTGATCATCTCCACCCCGCACGACACGCCGCGGTTTCGTGAACTGCTCGGCGACGGAAGTGCGTGGGGAATGACGATCGAATACGCGGTGCAGCCGCGGCCAGAGGGCCTGGCCCAGGCGTTCATCATCGGCGCCGACTTCGTCGGCAGCGGGCCGTCGGCCCTCGTCCTTGGCGACAACATCTTCTACGGCCATGGGCTCGCCCAGCGGCTCCACGCGGCCGACCATCGCACGACCGGCGCCACGGTCTTCGCCTATCCGGTCGCCGATCCGGAGCGGTATGGCGTGGTCGAGTTCGACGACGCCGGCCGGGCGAAGTCGCTGGAAGAGAAGCCCACGGCGCCCCGCAGCCGCTACGCCGTCACCGGGCTCTATTTCTACGACGAGCAGGTGGTGGACATTGCCTGCAACCTCAAGCCGTCGCCGCGGGGTGAGCTCGAGATCACCGATGTCAACCGTGTGTATCTCGAAAGGCAACAGCTCAACGTGGAGATTTTGGGCCGGGGCGATGCCTGGCTCGACACGGGCACGCACGACAGCCTGATCGAAGCGGGGCAGTTCATCCAGACGCTGGAAAAGCGGCAGGGGCTGAAGATTTCCTGTCCTGAGGAAATCGCCTGGCGAAGCGGTTGGATCGACGACCAGCAACTCGCTGCGATCGCTGGCCCGCTGGCCAAGAGCGGCTACGGCGAATATCTGCTCGGCATCATGAAAGAGAGCGTGTATTGATGCACGCAGCCCGCACTCTTTTCCGGACGTCATGCGTGCCATGCAGTCGCAAGCGTCCTCTTGTCGGGCATGGCGGTTCCGCCAGAGCCTTGGTGGCGGCACCGGAGACACTGCCGTGATCCTTCGCACTCCGGGTAATGGCGAGTCTGCTGCTCTATCCGACGAATCGCACGACCTAGCGACAACGCCCGATGCCGTTCTCTCAGCGTCGTCCGTCAAGAAGCCAGCGCTAATCATTTCGGGAATGCACCGCTCGGGAACATCGCTGATGGCATCGCTCTGCCAGTCAGCCGGGCTGAACATCGGCGAAAGACTGATGTGGCCGGCCGAGAGCAATCCGATCGGGCATTTCGAGGACCTCGATTTCTACGACTTCCACCAGCGTGTTCTCGCGGCGAATGGTCTGGGAAAGGAGGGATTCGTCGCCGGCACTGATTCGATTCCCGTGCCCGAACCGCTTCAGGCGGTCGCCAGGGAACTCATCGCCACGCGAAGCAAGCTTCCAAAGCCTTGGGGCTGGAAAGATCCGCGGACCGTTCTGTTTCTCGATTTTTGGAACTCGCTGCTTCCGGACGCCCGCTGGCTTTTTGTCGTCCGCGAACCGTCCCAGGTAATCGATTCGCTCTTTCGCCGCGGCGACGCAGCCTTTCTGGATAATCCGTCGTTCGCCTTGAAGGTGTGGCGGCACTACAACGAAATCGTGCGTGCGTTCGTTCGCCGGCATTCCGACCGTTGCCTGGTCATGGACGTGAGCCAGATCGGAAATGATCCACAGGCTGTGATCGACACGATCCGGAACAGGCTTGGCGTGTCGCTTACCGACCCGGCTGCGGTCTACCGCCCGGAACTGCTGGCCAGGCTTCAGTCCGCCGGGCATGTCGCAGTGGCTAAGGCAGCTGATCCAGGTGCCTATGAACTGTATGCCGATCTTCGTGTACTCGCTGGATTAGGCGAATCGATCGGCGATGCGAGTAGCCGTGTCGATCTAGGTGATGTGACCGCCGCGGCGTTCATGGACTGGGCTGGCCTGTCTGTCCGCGAGAGTGCAGCGAAGTCGGCCGAGAAGGCCTCTCACCTGCTTGGAGAGCAGATCGCCTCGTTGACCCGAGCCGTCGACAGCGCAGCGATGGAACTCGCAGTCGCAAGACAGAGAACAGGGTCGCTCGAATCCCACATTGCCGAGGTTCGGTGCGAGAGTGCCGACCGCTCCCGAGAGATCGAAGCACTCCAGGCGAAGCTCCAGGCCGGGTTCAACGACGCTGCCGCAGTGGCGTCACATCACGAGCGTGAGCGGCAGGAGTTTGAAGAGCAGAAGGCTACGCTCCACTCGGTGATCGCAGAGCGGGATCGACAACTGGCCGTCCGAACCGCTGACGTCATCGACCGCGACGCCGTTATCAACAGACTCAACCGTGCTACCGAAGAACTGCGGGCGACGGCTCAGGCAGCATTGAATGACTACGCCGTAATCGCTGCAAATCATGAGCGGGATCTGCGGGAGTGCGCGGATCAGATCGCAAACCTCCAAGCGGTCATTACAGAGCGCGACAGATTGCTGGCCGTCCAGACGGCGGAGACGACCGACCGCGAGGCCGTCATAGACACGCTTCGTCGCGAGGCCGCGGCGATCCAAGCCGCCTTCCAGGCGGCGATGCAAGACAATGCCGCTGAGACAGCCACTCACGAACAGAAGCGGGTCGATCTCGCAGATCAGATCACGAACCTCCAAACCGTCATTGCAGAGCGAGACAGACTGCTGGCAGCTCAGACGGCGGAGACCGCCGACCGCGAGGCCGCAATAACTCGCCTCAAGCGCGATGCCGCTTCTTTCCGTGAAGCGATCGCGTCGCTCCAGCAGGCGGCCAGCGGGCACCATGCTCGCGTCGGTCAGTTGAGTCGCGATCTGGAGCGAAACGAGACGCAGATCCAACTGTTGAAGCAAGATCTTGGGCACCGTGCGAGATATCTCGCCCGAGTGGAAAACGAATACCGCGAGCAGATGCTCCGCTACTCACAAGTTATACAGAGCAATTCCTGGTGGATAACAACGCCCCTCCGCGAGATGCGCCGGTGGCTGACCGATCCCAACCGTCTGATTGCCGGGATCAAGACTATTATCCCCACGAGTTGCCGATGGTTGTACGACAAACTGCCACTGTCGCTGGCGACTCGCATGAAACATCGCCGGTTTCTGGCCAGTAGGTTTCCACGACTACTGCTGGCATCGGGCAGTCCCGCGGCGACAATCCCGGGCCTGGTTCGCACGGCTGCGGCTCCCGTCATCGCGCCGCTTCTGGTATCGACTCCTTCGCAGTCGCTGAAGCTCGATGGTGTCACTCGGTCCGCAGAACCCGTGACCTCGGTCGCCCAATGGCCGCACATCGCGTTGCCGTCGCCTGCCACGCCGGTGGTCTCGATCGTCATACCGGTTCACAACCAATGGCGGCATACCCATGCCTGCCTGCAGAGCATCGTGAGGAGCGAGCCCGACTTGGCCTACGAAGTCATTCTTGCCGACGACGTAAGCACGGACGACACCCGCTTCGCGAGCCGATGGGTGCAGGGGCTGGTGATCAATCGAAACGCAGAGAATCTCGGGTTTCTGCGTAACTGCAATGCGGCTGCGTTAAAAGCACGTGGCGACTACATCCTGTTTCTCAACAACGACACCGAAATCCAGCCCCGCGCCGTCACGGAACTCCTCGATGTGTTTCGCCACCGTCCTGATGCCGGCTTGGTCGGCTCAAAGCTGATCTATCCTGACGGTAGATTGCAGGAAGCCGGTGGCATCGTCTGGGCGGACGGCAGCGCGTGGAACTACGGCCGCGACCAGAATCCGGTGCTGCCGGAATTCAACTACCTCCGCGAAACCGACTACTGTTCCGGCGCATCGATCATGGTTCCCCGGGCGTTGTTTGCACAGCTCGGCGGCTTCGATCAGCGTTATTCCCCGGCCTACAACGAGGACAGCGATCTTGCGTTCGCAGTCCGTGCTTCGGGGCGGCAGGTCTACTACCAGCCCACCTCGGTCGTAGTCCACCACGAAGGCGTATCCCACGGCACAGATGTTTCGCAGGGAGTCAAATCCCGTCAGGTTGCAAACCAGCAGCGATTCCGTGACAAGTGGCACGAAACGCTCGTGCGGGATCATTTTCCCAATGGGCAGAATGTCTTTCGTGCCCGAGATCGCTCCGCCGGTCGCAAAACGATCTTGGTGATCGACCATTACGTGCCGCAGCCCGATCGGGATGCCGGCTCCCGCACGATGTGGTGTTTTCTCAGGCTTTTCGTCTCGATGGGAATGAGCGTCAAGTTCTGGCCCCAAAACCTCTATTACGACAAGGACTACACCCCGGCGCTCGAACAGCAGGGCATCGAGGTGTTTCATGGTGCTCAATACCTCGATCGCTTCGAGGCCTGGGTGCGGGAGCATGCCCAGCACATCGATTACGTGCTTCTGAGCCGCCCTCATATCGCGACTGAGTTTGTGGCTGCACTGCGTCGTCATAGCCGGGCAAAGCTCCTCTATTACGGCCACGATCTCCACCACGCGCGGATGTTGAACGAGTATGAACTGAAAGGCGACGCAACGCTTCGGAAACAGGCCCATGCGATGCGCGAACTCGAGGAGTCGCTGTGGCGGCAGGTCGATGCCGTCTATTACCCGTCCGCGGACGAGACGAAGGTTGTTGAGCAGGCCTGCCCAGCGACATCCGCCCGCGCGGTGCCCGCCTATTACTTCGACGAACCGCGGACAGAAACGGCTGGGCCTGATGGAAGGTCAGGGATTCTCTTCGTGGCAGGTTTCGGACATCCTCCGAATGTCGATGCCGCGGAGTGGTTAGTCCGCGAGATTATGCCGCTGGTACGCGATCAAATTCCCGATGCACATCTGTGTCTCGTTGGCTCCAATCCGACGGCAGCAGTGAAGGCGCTGGCGTCCTCAAACGTGACCGTCACGGGCTATGTCTCCGATGAACGCCTGGAAAAGTTCTATCGAACTGCCCGGGTTGCGGTCGTGCCGCTGCGTTTTGGCGCGGGCGTGAAAAGCAAGGTCATTGAGGCGATGCACCAAGGTCTGCCGCTGGTGACGACGCCAACAGGCGCTCAAGGTCTCGATGGGATTGACGCCCTGCTGCCTGTCTCCGCTGAGCCAGCGACCCTGGCCACTCAGATCGTTGCCCTCATGCGTGACGACACGCGATGGCGAGCGGTCGCGACGGCAGGACAGAGCTATGTCCGTGGGCGGTTTTCTGAAGATGCCATGCGGAAGGTATTCGCTTTGGATATTGAGACGGTGTCGCCTGCTGCGGCGGTTCCCCGATTCGTCAAGGATCACGCGTCATGATCGTCAGTGCCAGAGCACCGTTGCGACTTGGCCTCGCCGGCGGCGGCACCGACGTCTCCCCCTACACGGAGTTGTATGGTGGTTGCGTTTTGAATGCGACGATTGATCGGTATGCGTATGCCGTGATTCGACAGCTTCCTGATCCCGTGATCCGCTTTCATGCCACTGACCTTCAGGCTGAGGAAGTCGTTTCTGTCACAGACTCAATACCGGATGGCGGGCCTCTTCACCTGCATAAAGCTGTCTACACCAGCATCATTCGTGACCACAACGGCGGCCGGTTGCTGCCGTTGGAGGTGAGCACGTTCTGCGACGCCCCTGTCGGCTCTGGCCTCGGGTCGTCCTCGACCCTCGTGGTCGCCATGGTCCGATCGTTTACCGAGCTTCTCAATCTCCCGCTCGACGACTACGAAGTGGCCCGGTTGGCCCACCGCATCGAGCGGATCGACTGCGGCCTGCAGGGCGGCCGGCAGGATCAATACTCCGCCACCTTTGGTGGCTTCAACTTCATGGAGTTTCACGCGGAAGACCGGGCAGTCATCACCCCGCTCCGGGTGAAGGACTGGATCATTTCTGAGTTAGAAGCGTCGCTCGTCTTATTCTACACGGGTGTCTCCCGCCAATCAGCGCAGATCATCGCAGACCAGAGCAGCAACGTTCACGACGGATCGGCTGGAGCCATCGAGGCGATGCACGGGCTCAGGCGCGAGGCGCATTTGATGAAAGACTGCCTCATCCGCGGCGATATGGATGGGCTGGTCGAATCGATGCGCGGCGGATGGGCTAATAAGAAGCAATCGGCACGCACGGTTTCCAACCCGCACATTGACGCGATTTACGAGGCGGCATTGGCCGCCGGGGCACGGGCGGGGAAGGTTTCGGGGGCCGGCGGCGGTGGCTTCATGCTGTTCTTTGTTCCCACCACCAGACGGATGGACGTCATTCGTGCTCTCTCCGCCTTCCCCGGCCAAGTCACCAATTGCCATTTCACGGAAAAGGGCGCTGAGGCATGGCGGCCATGACAGTCATCGTCCCACTGGAATATTCCACAGGGGGAATTACCCTCGAATGGCGTCCCGCGATCCTTTTTCACTTGCCCCAACTGACCGTCTCACAGGCCCCGCAGCAATGACATTAACATTACCGACATTTCCGAATCGTCTGAGTGAGTTCGTGGGCGGCCGCAACCCTTATGAAGGCTACCAACGAGGCTGGGGCCTCCAGTTTGGCGGACTCGATGAAAAGGTGAGACAGGATCCGCTCTATCAGCGGGCACTGCAACTCACCCACGGCCGGTCTGTGGTTCAGGAAGAGCGCCGTCTGAATCTTTATCTGCTCATTCGCTTTTTTCTTGAAGCACTTCCGTGTCGTGACATTATTGAATTCGGCAGCTGGCGGGGAGGCAATGCACTCTTCATGGCAGCGTGCCTCAAGGAGCTGTACCCCGGTGCCGTTGTCTACGCACTCGACACGTTTGAGGGGATGCCGGCCACCGACCCAACAATCGACCTCCATCGTGCGGGCGACTTCGCGGACGTTGACCTCGCCGAACTCAAGGCCGTTGCCCGTGAACACAACCTCAACAATCTCCAGTTTGTTCAAGGCCGTTTCGAAGACACTGCCCGCGATGTCTACACGACTGCCGGAGGCTTTGGCTTGGTACATATCGACTGCGACATTCTCTCCGCAGTGCGATTCGCCCAGGATACGGTCCTGCCATTCGTCTGCCGTGGCGGCTATATCGTCTACGACGATGCGGGGGTCAGTTCCTGCCTTGGTGCCACTCAGGCGGTCGAAGAGTTTGTCATCACCCACCGCACGCACTCGGAACAGATCTGGCCACATTTCGTATTTCGCCGCCCCATCTAACCGCGCTTTTCACCGACAAGAACCCGCTGCGTCAGCATCAGTGGCTTTGCCCAACACATCTGAATCCGAGGCCGTTTATGCCGACCACGACTGCTCTCACGCCGGACGAAATCGATGCCTGGCTTCACCTGTCCAGCCCGCGGGTCCGCTTTCTGAAGACGCTTCCGCATGGCGCCTCGGTACTTGATCTCGGAGCAGGCGATGGTTCCCTGGCACTCTTTAAAACCTGGCTGAAACCTCATCGGCCGGACCTTCGGCTTTTTGCCGTCTCACTTGCCGATGGCCCGCATAAAGCGCTCTACGACGGTTGGGAAAACAAGAACTTTGAGACCGACGAACCATTCCCAGGTCAATCCTTCGACGCTGTCTTTTCATCACACTTTGTCGAACATATCGAAGGTGGCCCCACGCGGCTGATGCCCTGGGTCGCCGGCCGGCTCACCGCGCTAGGTCGCGTGTACATAGAGACTCCCAGCCACTTTTCGAAGAGCGGCCCGCGTCGGGAAAGCCTGCGCGCGATGGGGCATCTCGTCTCGACGACGAATTTCTACGACGACGGCACACACAAGGACACGGTCGACCTCGATACTCTTCGCCGTAGCTTCGAGCAGGCCGGACTGTTCGTGGATGAGAGCGGCTATTGGAGGAATCCGTTCCTCGAGCCGATTCTGCTCGACCTCTCTCGCACGACCCATGACGAGTTCCATGCCACGGCCGCCGTCTGGATGACGACCCGCTTCGCCCAGTACGTCATCGGGGTGAAGGACGATCCAGTGACGCCGGCTTGGGGCATGCCGCTGTCGCCGCCCCAGCCCCTCGCGTGAAGCATCGTCCCGCCGTACTCCATCAAGACATCATGATTCCATCCCAGCCCCATGCCGCCGCGGTCCGTGACGGCAGCTCCTTTGCCGGCCATGAGGAACCCGCGGGCGAACCTCGCTGGGAACAGATCGCGGGCATGGCGATCCTGGCAGCGGCGCTCGCGATCGCCGCGATCGCGAGCGCCAATTCCGACGAATCGAAGGGGCCTTCCCGCGAACTCACGCCCTACCCGGACGCGTGCGAGTATTTCGCCATGGGCAGGGCGATGCAGCAGGGGACGTATCCGTCGATCACGATCGGTGACGATCAACTGCCGTCGCGGTACCAGCCCGGATATGCGGTCGCGATGCAGCCATGGCTGTACGCCTTGCCCGAGCAGGAGTGGGTCTCGGCCCCGATTCGCGTCAGCCAATGCGCGGGTTTCGTGCTGATCCTGATCATGTTCTCCTGCCTCCGCGGCCAGGGCATGACACTCGCCGCCGGCCTCTGTGCCCTGTTGGTGGCGACGCTGCCATGGTGTGCTACGTACGCCCGTGCCCCGCTGAGCGACTGCATTTCAGCCGCCTTCGTCGTGGCGGCCTGCGCTGCCACGTTCCAGGGCAATACGAAAAACAGCACGCCGCTCCGAATCCTCGCAGCGGTCCTGCTCGGAGCCGCCGTGACGATCCGCCTGCAAAACGCGATCCTCGCCCCACTTCTGCTCGCCATGCCCCCGCGGCCGATGCCATTGTTCGCAACGCTGCGGCAGATCGGGCAGCGATCGGCACTTCCGATCGTCGCCTTCGGCGCGACCCTGATGCCGATGCTGGCGCTGAATTCCATGCTCTTCGGGTCGCCTCTGAAGTCGGGCTACGACTTCTGGGTTCCGGGCTCCGTCTCGCTCGCGTTCACGACGATTCCCAAGGGGCTCGCAATGCTCTGGCAGGAGGCATCGCTCACCGCCACCGAATACAGCGCGGCCCACCAATACGGCACGGGAGCCCAACTCACGCCGGCGTTCCTGTTGCTGGCCGCGATCGGCCTGCCGCGGCTCCGCATCGCGCGTGCCGCCTATCCGATCGTCGCTGCCCTGGCGTCCTACTTGCTGCTCTGTCTCATGTACCAGTTCCAGGACCTGCGATTCTATGGACCGATCCTCCTCGCACTATCGATTCCCGCGGCGCTCGCGACGGCGACGGCCATGTCGCGGCTCGCACGGGGCCAGCAGATTCTCGGCTCCGGCCTCGTCTGCGCGTGCCTCGCTTTCGCCGTCGCTGGCTATCCGTCGCAGGTTGATTATCCCCGGCGGGGCTGGGAGGCACAACTTCCCTATGCGCTCGGCTTGCGGCCGCATCGCGACCAGTATGCCCCTCCTCGGTGGAATGCCGTCCGGGAACTGGTCTCGGTCGCGGAAGGCGTCGAAACGTTCGTTATTTCGGACCTCAACGCCGTCTACTTGAGCAGCCTGTTGCCGCACTCCATCCGTTCCGTTCCGCTCGACATGTCCGACAGCGGCTACATCCACAGCCGTGCCTGGAAGTTTGACCCTGCGAAGAGCGTGGCGGCGGTTCGCGAGGCAGCCGCCCGCGGCGACCGCGTGTATGCCGCGATCCTCACGGGAGAGAGTGCCGCGGACGTCTCTCGTCTGCCCACGATCGAGGGCCACGCATGGTCATCCCTGCCCCAAACCGCTACGCCCGCCCGAATCTATCGCCTCCAGCAACTGCCATGATGTTCCGCCGGCGTTTCCCTCACCCATTCAACATGCAAACGAAGTACCTTTCATGAACGCACCCCATGCAGCCGTACTGTCCGTCGTCATTCCGTGCTACAACGAACGAACGACGATCCGGGAAATACTGTCTCGCGTCCGGTCCCAACCGATCGTCGACGTCGAGATCATCGTCGTCGACGATTGCTCGACCGATGGCACCCGCGATATCTTGCCCGAAGTCTGCCGCGAGTTCGACGCGGTGCTGATCCTCCACGACCGCAACCAGGGCAAGGGCGCCGCCCTGCGCACGGGTTTTCGCGGGGCGACAGGTACCGTCGTCATCGTGCAGGACGCCGACCTTGAATACGACCCGAACGAATACCGTTCGATCATCGATCCGATCCTTAAGGATAGGGCGGATGTCGTCTTCGGTTCGCGGTTCATGGGAGGACAACCGCACCGGGTGGTCTACTTCTGGCACATGATGGGGAATCGCCTCCTGACGCTCTTGTCGAATATGTTCACCAACATCAATCTCACCGACATGGAAACGTGCTACAAGGCGTTCCGCAGGGAACTCATACAGGGCATCACCATCGAGGAGGACCGCTTTGGCTTCGAGCCCGAGATCACCGCGAAAGTCGTGAAGACGGACGCGAGGGTCTACGAGGTGGGCATCTCTTACTACGGCCGCACCTACCACGAGGGGAAAAAAATTGGCTGGCGAGATGGTTTCCGGGCTCTCTACGCGATCGTCAAATACAATGTTTTCCGTTAACGCCATCCCGACATCGCCCACACCTCGAGGAACCGCCGACCGCTTTCCCACCCGGTTTGTCGGCCTCTTGGCGGGTGCCGCCGTCATGCTCGCGAGCTGGAATCTCGCGGCCCCGGGCCTCTACTACGACGAAACACTGTTTTGCAACGCCGCGCTCGGGGCCCCGCTGAACAGCTTTGTCAATATGAGGATCTTCGGTGTGCCTGTGCTCCTGATGCCGTACCTCGGCGCCCTGAAGGCGTGGCTGTACTACCCGGTCTTCTTTTTCCTGCCCGCGAATCCCTGGACCATCCGGTTGCCGGCGATCTTGCTCGGCGTCGCGGGAGCCGTGCTGCTGGTGCGGGCTACGAATATTTTCTTCGGGCGCACGACCACGTTCCTCGCCGCTCCCCTCGTCCTGTTCGACCCCGGACTCCTAATGCACAGTCGCCTCGACTGGGGACCCGATGCCGTCATGTTCCTGCTCCGGGGCGCGGCCGTATTCGGAATCGCCCACTGGTGGAAGCACGGCACGCCTGCGGGGATCTGGATGCTCGTCGCCGCCGGTGCGGCCGGGACCTTCGATAAGCTCAACTTTATCTGGATTCTCGCCGCCGCGATGGCGGCAATCGTAGCCGTGTTCCCGAAACGATGCGTGGAATACTGCTTGCGTCATCCCGTTCTGGCGCTCGTGCAGGCGCAGATGCTCGGCGGCGTCCTGCTATTCAGTCTCTGGCGAGCCACCCTCGTCTCGGCGACGATGGGGATTCCCGACCAGGGCTGGGCAACCCGCTGCGCAGTGGCCGCACGCCTGCTTTATTTCACGATCATCGGTGGCGGCCCGCTCCAGTTCGTGTGCGGCAGCGGCATCGACCTGGAACGATGGATGGTTCCGGCATACATCGTGGCCGTCTGCGTCTGCCTCTTCGGGTGGGCGTGGCGGTTGGTGGGCCGCGAGGCGGGCTCGGCAGCGTATGACGGCAGGCCACTGCAACCGTTCGTTTTTGTGTGCCTTTTCACGCTTCTGGTCGCGCTGGGCTTTGTTCTGACGAAGGCGGCGACCGGACCGCATCACTCCGCCGTCATCTCGGGACTTCCGGGCTTCATTCTCGCGCCCATGCTCGCCGGACTTGTCGGGCACCGGGGCTGGAAACCACTGCCAACGAGGCTTTCGAACGCCCTCGTCGCGGGCTCCGTCCTGCTGCTCACGGCCGCCATGATTGCCTCGTCAGTGACGTCCATGGATCGTTTCCGCCGCCCGACGAGCCATAATTGGGATCCCGCGCACAACCGGCTCGGCGAGGTGTGCACGGACCACCCCGATGCGCTGTACCGGACGGCCGATTGGGGCATGGGAACGCAGATGATCGCATTCACCGGAGGCCGCGTGGCCATCAACGACGATTGGCCAGAGTTTCTCGATCCAGCGACTGCCCGCGCCGCGCTGCTGAATCGAGGTGCGGGCCAACATCTTTACGTGTGCACCCGGGCGGACGGCTTCGAAAATTTCCCAAATTCGAGCCGCGGACTCATGGCGGCTTTGCAAGAACTCGGGGCCGACTATGCGGTCGATCGGCATCTCACGACCTGGGATGGCAGGCCCCTGATCACGGTCCTGCACGTGCCACCACTCGGCACGACGCATCCGCCGAAGCAGCGCGAGGACGACGCGTCCGGCGTCCCCACGTCGCTGATCGTCAAGGACTGGGGACCTCGAGAGACGATCGCAGGGATAGCCTTCAATCAGCAGGTAACTGGAGAATCCGCTATGTGGCTATCGCTGGATGGGCACGACCCCGATGCGAGCCACGCAATCTCTTTCGATGGCCATGTCATCGATCGCCTCGTGCGCATGGACTTCGGCTTCACCTTCTGCGTCCCGAGCGAGGCCTACCGTACGCCAGGTCCCAAGGAAATCCTGCTGCTCGAAGGAGTGGAGCGAAAGCCGTTCCGGATCGGTGTGTTCGACGTGAAGCCGGGGCGATGAAAGGCGGGTGCCAGGGCCATCCGGTTAGCACGGTATCCCCGATTCGTTGAGCCTGCAACGCCATCTCCAATCGTGACATGAGCTGGCCGCCTGATGGTCGCCCTTCTGGCGATCGACCATCAGGACAGCTCGCTGGGTTACCAGCCCCAGGCCAGGTTCGCCGCCGCGCGTGCGGCTTCCGCCTCGGCTCCAGCTGCGCACGCTGGTTCCCTTGGTCACCCCTGTTCCTGAACACTCATATCGCCGGGCACATGAAATCCAACCCGGTCAATCGGCTTTGACCATAACTCACAAGTTTTTCCTCCAGTGCTCAAGACGGGGAGGACGATCTAACCATTCACACTCTCGGTTAGCCGCCCAGGCGGCAGAAAATCTCCTTCGGCCCTGGCGCCAGCACACACGGCGGGGGCGGCCTGTTGAGGCGTGTTGTGCTTGGAAAAAGCTATCACGTGCGCGGGCCACAACATACCGCCGCTGCAACGACGAGCATACTGGACGCCGATGCCACAGCGAGGCTACGGCGAAGCGGATGTTGCGTTCCACACGATACGTAGAACGAGGAAGGAGCCTGCGATGAACTCGGTGTTTCTTCTACACATCCCCAAGACGGGCGGCACGTCCGTTGACGCGATTCTGGGGGAGAGTTTCCCTGCGCATGCGACGCTTCGTGGTCTTGGTGGCACAGGAAATTTGCGACACTGGTCCAAGATTGATTCGGACTCCATCCACTCGACTTAAACGCTCCGCTGGGGAACGGGTGGTGGAAACCTGAGCATTCTGATCTCGGTAGCACGTTTCGCTGGGCGATCAGTACCTGCCCCACGCTTCATATTCCCATCGCAAATGCTGGTACGTATTGCCTTAGGATCTATCTCAAGCCGATGGAGGCAACGAGTTTGAGAGCGACGGTAACGAGCGTCGTGACTGGCGAGACGCTAAACATGGAATATGAGCCCATGAATGGTGTGAGCATTCTACGAGCTTCCATTGACGCGGCCGACAGCGACTGGCTGGACGTGCGTTTCGATTGCAATCAGGCGACGGCCGACAACCAGAGTGAGGGCAACAGGATCTTCGTATTAGGAAATGTTCTGGTTCGGCGCGAGGCGATCCGACGAACAGTGACCTCACCATGACGGTGCAGACCATTGGGGCTGGCATCTCGCTGCGATGACTGACTAGCAGCGAATTCATTAAGTCACCGGTATCGCGTCCGCAACCGTCACGATCGCGGCAGGAACACCCCGGACTGCCTTCACTTCACCATGTGAAAGTTCAATCACATCGTTGCACTCCCGTTCAATGAGTGTTGGCGAGTGCGACGCAAGCACGAGAATGCCGGCCTTGGAGACGACGGACCGCAGTCGATCCTCGGCGATCCCCTGAAACTCCGCATCACCCACCGCGAGCCATTCGTCCATGAGGAGAATGTCTGTCGGAACGGCCGTAGCAATCGAGAATCCCAGCCGCATTGCCATACCCGTTGAATAGGTTCGCACCGGCATGTCGAGATACTCGCCAAGGCCGCTAAACTCCGCGATATCGGGCGTGAGCCTGGCCGTGTCGCTGCGGCTCAAGCCCATCAACAATCCACGCAGCGCGATATTTTCGTAGCCCGTCCCATCGGGTTCGATGCCGAGCATCGGATCAATCAGGCTCGAGACGGTGCCCTGTCGAAGATACCGGCCGCGGGATGGAACGTAGACGCCGGCAAGCGTTTTGAGGAGCGTCGATTTGCCCGCGCCGTTGTGACCCGTTACCCCCACCCGGTCGCCATCCTTCAAACGAAGAGTGATGTCGCGAAGGGCCTCGACCACAGGCACTCTCGCCGCTCGGCCGATGCGGCCGCCGGTCGCGGCGGCCGCCAACGCATGCCGCAGCGATTTCGATCCGCTGCCATAGATCGGGAAGTCAACGCAGACGTTTTCGAGAGTCAGTCGTGCCATCGGTCGCGAACCGCCAAGGGGCTAGAGCCAGTAGATGAGTTGCCGGCGCTTGAACGCATAGAGTCCGCCGGCAACCACCACGTTTAAGATCGTGAAATAGAGCAAAAACCACCATGTTCCGCTGGCTGGAGCAGCGCCCAGGAGGGGCAGCCTGAGGATGTCGATGAGCTGCGCCAGCGGGTTGTAGAGGATGAAGTGCGCTCGATTGGGAAGGCTCTCGGGAAACCAGAATACGGGTGTGAGGAACATCAGCAATTGAAGGACGCTGGCAACGATCTGGCCAATATCGCGGAAGCGGGCGCAGAGGATGCCGAGTGTGATCGTGATTGCATGGAGGTTGATGAGGGCAACCACCATGCCCGGAATCAAAAACGCTAGTCGAGGCGTTACAGGCACTCCGCACAACCAAGCCACTGGAAAAAAGAGCACAAAATGATGGGCGGACTGGATGAGGTTACGGGCGAGATTCCGCCAGACGAAAATGCTCAGCGGAAACTCTGCCGACTTCAGGTATCGTGCGGAGAGAATAAAGGTGTTGCAGCCATCGATGATCGATGTCGAATAAAAGGTCCAGAAAATAATCCCCAGTGTCAGGTGCGGAAAGAACTTGTTCTGGGGTACGTTGAACAACGTCGCATAGAGCGGCCCCATTCCCAGGAGCATCAGGCCCATGCTGATGGTCAGCCACAGCGGCCCCAGCATCGAGCGGCGATAGCGCAGCACGATCTCATACCAGGCGAGCGTGAGCCACAGTTCCACGTTTTTCGTACCGCTCCACCAGTCAGCCAGACCCGTACGGAGAGCGGTTGCAGCCGAATGGTCTCCGGCCGTCACGACATCTGCGACCGATAGCGTCGCCCGGATCGACTGGGGTGCTGCTGATGCGGTTGCGGAGGGTATCATTGTCGGGGTCGAGAGAGCGTGGTCGAGCGCGGTGCGGCAGCAAGATGGACGCTAGTTTCCGCCCCCCCCCAAGTCAAGGGTTTTGGCGTGTACACACCTGGTCAAACGACGACGGAGCGCGGTTTTAACGATTGCGCGGGTGCGGATCGCCATTCCGTGATTCTTCATGACCATCTCTTCAAAAACGCCGGTTCGACCATTGACTGGGCGCTGAGGCGGTGCTTTGGAGAGGCGTTTGTCGAACAGCGAGACCGGCAGTTCAGTGGTGCGGATTTTTTCCTCGCGGCGATGCGGGCCAATCCTGCACTCCGCGTCGTTTCCACCCACCAGTTTCGGCCGCCCCTCCCCGAGATTCCTCACACCCGCGTCTTCACGTTGATGATGTTTCGGGATCCCCTGGAAAGGGCGATCTCCGTCTACCACTTCAACCGCCGGCGAGGTGACCGCGACGATCGGTTTGCCACGGCCGCACGAGCGATGAGTCTGCGGGACTACATCAGCTGGTCCATGCGGCCCGGCATCCCCTCGACTCTCTGCAATTTCCATATCGCCAAGTGCCTCGACGATACGTTCCACGATCCATCAACTGCAAACGGTGAGCACCTTGAGACCGCCAGGCGGTATATCGATTCTGTGCCGCTGGTGGGACTGGTCGATCGGTTTGATGACAGCATGGTGCTTTTCGAGCATCTGCTTCGAGAGTCATTCCCCTCGATCGATCTCTCCTACGTGAAGCGAAACGCCGGACCTCGGTTGACGTGGCGCGATCGTGACAAGGCCACAATCCTGCGTGAGGCGATTGGGGATACGCTGTTTGGTGAACTCCAACAGCGAAATGCTTACGACTTGGAACTGCTGAGCTACGTCCGCGAGACGTTTCAAAGAAGGATCGAAGAAGTGCCCGACCTCGAGCATACTCGGGCTCATTTCCGGTCACGCTGCCGGAAACTGGAGAGCCTCTGGGCCAGATGCAGACGCGTGATTTCGGAGCGGATTCGGTCGATCTGATGCGGTGATTTCTCCGACGGCGCTGCTCCAACGCAACGTATCGCAAACCGTCCTTGGCCACACACAACGCTGAATTACAATCGGGGCACGTTGGGGCTCTCCTCTCCAAGACCCTGAAAAACCTGAACCTCCGCACTCCGGCTCTGAGGCTTTCGCCATGACTCTCGACTTCGTCGCCGCCCAGATCGCCGAGACGCATCGCATCCTCGCGGCGATGGCTGCCGACGCTGCGTTGCAAAAGGCCACCGATGCGGCTGCCACAGCATGCGTGACCAGTCTCCGCAGCGGCGGAAAAATCCTCCTCGCGGGCAATGGTGGGAGTGCCGCCGACGCCCAGCACATGGCCGGCGAATACGTCAGCCGATTCATGTATGACCGACCTGGCTTGGCCGCAATCGCACTCACGACCGACACGTCCATTCTCACCGCCATCGGCAATGACTACGGCTACGAGAAGCTCTTTGCCCGTCAGATTCAGGCACTCGGCCGGGCCGGCGACGTGTTCATCGGTTACTCGACGTCTGGCGCCTCGCCCAACATCATCCGTGGCTTTGAGGCCGCTCGCGCCGCCGGCCTGACCTGCATCGGATTCACCGGTAACCGCGGCGGGCCAATGCACGACCTCTGCGACATCGTGCTGGCGGTGCCGTCAGCCGACACGCCAAAAATTCAGGAGGGACATTTCGTGCTCGGCCACATCGTCTGCGCGTTAGTCGAGCGGGCAATGTTTCCCCGCGACGAGCAGCCGAGGACGGCCACCTGATGCACGAAGCGGTCATTCTCGCAGGCGGCTACGGCACACGGCTGCGGCAGGTGGTTGCCGACGTCCCCAAGCCGATGGCGGCGATCGGCGACCGGCCGTTTCTCGAGATCCAGTTGGCGATGCTCGATCGCAATGGTTTCCGACACGCGGTGCTGGCCGTGGGCTATCTCGGCCAGATGATCATTGATCATTTTGGTGACCGCTTCGGCAATCTGTCCCTCAGCTACACGATCGAGGACAGCCCGCTGGGAACTGGCGGCGCGATGCAAACTGCGCTGCAGCACTGCCGCGCTGACCGCGTCTTCATTTTCAACGGTGACACGTACCTTGAACTCGATTTCGACGCGGCCGACAGGCTCTGGCAGGCAGATCGGCGGGGCGTGATCGTGGGCCGGGCCGTGCCCGATACGGCCCGATACGGCAGGCTCGCGATCGCTGATGGCTGGGTAACCGGTCTCGTCGAGAAGGGAGCCGCGGGACCGGGTGTGATCAATGCCGGCTGCTACGTGCTTAACCGCAACCAGCTCGCGAATCTCAGGGTATCAATGCCATTTTCCTTTGAGAACGATTACCTGGCAGCACAGCTCCCCGCATCGCCGTTCCACCTTTTCACGACCGATGGGCTGTTCATCGACATCGGCGTGCCCGAAGACTTCGCTCGCGCCCAAGACCTTCTTGCTCAACGGTGAACCATGAAACGGCCCGCCCTGTTTCTCGACCGCGATGGCGTCATCAATGAATACAGACCCTATGTTCATCGAGTCGAGGATTTCGAGTTTGTCGATGGCATCTTCGATCTGGTGGCCGCAGCCGGACGCGCGGGATACCTAACAATCGTCGTCACCAACCAGGCTGGTATCGGCCGCGGCCTGTATACCGAAAACGATTTCTGGACGCTCACGGAGTGGATGGTTGCTCAGTTTGCTCAACGCGGATGCACCATCGATGGCGTCTACTTCTGCCCCACTCATCCCGAGCACGGCATCGGGGCGTATCGGGTCGATAGCCATTTTCGAAAGCCCGGTCCAGGAATGCTCCTCCAGGCGGCAGACGAATTGAAAATCGACCTTGCCCAATCGATCCTCGTGGGCGACAAAGAGTCAGACATTCAGGCGGGCGTCGCAGCCGGTGTCGGAGTCAATTGTTTACTGGCCACAGAGCCGAGTGCCGCCATCCCAGAATGCATCAACGTGGACAGTATCCGTTCGGTCATCGGCCATCTGCGGCCCATCTCGGAGCACCCCATGCCTGCTGAGCCGACGCCGGTCGCCCCCGCCCCTCCCATCGCCATCATCATGGCCGCCGGCCGTGGCACGCGGATGGGGGGCGATCTGCCGAAGGTGCTCTTCGAAGCCGCCGGCAAGCCGCTTGTGCGCTGGGTGCTCGACGCCCTCGCCTCCGCGGGGATCGCCGACCGAATCGTCGTCGTCGGCTATCGGGCCGCGCTCGTGGAAGAAACCCTGGCAGGAATGCCGGGCGTGTCGTTCGCCCTTCAGAAAGAGCAGCGGGGCACGGGCGATGCCGTGGCCGCCGCCGCTGCGATCATCAAGGAGCGGCTCGATCAGGGATCGCCCGACGCCCGTCGCCCCGTCGTGATCGTCTGCGGCGATTCACCGATGCTGCGGCCCGAGAGCGTCACCGGCCTGCTCCACCGGTTTCACGAACTCCAGGCCGACTGTCTGCTGGGCTCGGCGGTGACGACCGACCCCACCGGCCTCGGCCGGATCGTGCGAGACGCCAGCGGCACATTCATTGGCATCGTCGAAGAGAAGGACGCCACGCCCGAACAACGCGGCATCCGCGAAGTGAACATGAGCACGTATGTGTTCGAGGCCCGGGCCCTGCTCCATGCCCTCTCGCGACTCAACAACGCCAACGCCGCCGGCGAATACTACATCACCGACTGCCCCGGCATGCTGCTCGCCGAGGGCCGCACCGTCGATGCCATCGCCTGCCTCGACCAGAGCGAAACGCTCTCCGTGAACACCCCCGAACAGCTGGCCGCCGTCGCCGCGGCACTGGCCTCACGGCCACCGCGGTGACAGCCACACTCACCGCCACTCGTCGATGAGATTGGCCACCAGCGCCGTCCAGCCGGTCTGGTGGCTCGCTCCCAGGCCGGCGGCCGTGTCGCCGTGGAAGTATTCGTAAAAGAGCAGTTCATCCCGCCACTGCGGGTCGTCCCGGAATCGCTCCGTGTCACCCCAGACAGGCCTGTGTCCGGAGGTATCCTTCAGGAAGATGCCCGTCGTTCGGCGGGCGATATCGCGGGCCATCTCGCGGAAGGCGATCGGCTGGCCGGCCGACGCGGGCGTCTCGATGCACACGTCCGGCCCGAAGGCTGTGCCCAGCTTCCGGAGCGATTCGATGATCAGAAATGTCGTCGGAAACCAGATCGGCCCCCGCCAGTTGGAGTTGCCCCCCTTGAGCTTCGTCGTCGACTCCGCCGGCTCGTAGCCCACCCGCCGGCCCTCAAACTCGAACGGCTCCTGTTCATGCTTCTTGGAGAGCGACCGCACGCCGTGCGGGGCTAGAAACTCATCGGGGTTGTGAAGCCGTCCCAAGAGCTGCGTGAGTTGCGCGAAGTTCATGATCGTCAGCAGGTGGGTGATCGAACCGTCGGCCTGCGGCACCCGCTGGATCACCTTCGCCACCATGTCGGCCCGGTTGTGCATGAACCAATGGAGATTGGCAGTGAACTCCTTGAAGGGCTCGATCCACTTCGCCTCCAGCCGCTCGACGGCGAACATCGGGATCAACCCCACCAGCGACCGCACCCGGAACTTCTGAAACCGCCCGTCGGCATGCCGCAGCACGTCGTAGAAGAAGCCGTCCTCTTCATCAAAGAGCGCATAGTCGCGGCGGCCCATGTGCTTCATCGAATAGGCGATGTGGGCATAGTGCTGCAGGAACTTCGAGGCCATGCTCTCGTAGACAGGATTTTCCTTGGCCAGTTCCAGCGAGATCCGCATCATCGTGAGCGAAAACATCCCCATCCAGCCCGTCGCGTCGGACTGTTCGAGCGCGGCTCCATCTTCAAGCTGTTCACTCCGGTCGAAGATGCTGATGTTGTCGAGGCCGAGAAAGCCCCCCTCGAACACATTGTTCCCCTCGCGGTCAACCTTGTTCACCCAGCTGGTGAAATTGAGCAAGAGCTTGTGGTAGCACCGCTCCAGCCAGGCCCGGTCTTTGTGGCCGTGCAGCCGCTTCTCCATGTTGTAGACCCGCCAGACTGCCCAGGCATGCACGGGGGGATTCAAGTCGTTGAACTCCCACTCGTAGGCGGGCAGTTGGCCGCTGGGATGCTGGAACTGCTCGAAGAGCAGGAACCAGAGCTGGTCCTTGGCGAACTGCGTGTCCACCAGCGCGAACGGGATGCACTGGAAGGCGAGATCCCAGGCTGCAAACCAGGGGTATTCCCAGGCGTCGGGCATGGAGAGCACCCGGAACGAATTCAGATGCCGCCAGTGCTGGTTGCGGATCTTCCGACGCGATGCCGGCGGCGGCAGTTCCGGATTGTCGCCGCTGAGCCACTTCTCGACATCGAAGATGTAGTTTTGCTTCGACCAGAGCAGGCCCGCCAGCGCCCGCCGCTGCACGTGCCGCTCGTCGGGCGTGGCCTCGGGCGGCGATAGCTGCTCGTGGAAGCGATCGGCCTCCGCCTGCCGGGTGGCCATGATGCCGTCAACGAACGCGGCGACCGCGGGCTTCTCAGTCGATCCCCCGGTGGTGGATGGCGGCACGACCTCGGCCGGTGGCCGGTCGGTGAGCACCAGGTGCATGGCGACCGAGCCGCCCGGCGGCACCAGCCAGCGGCGGTGAATGCCGACCTTTGTGCCGCTGCCAGCCGGGTTCACAGCGGACCGCTCGCCGCCGCAGAGAAAGCGGTGGAACGCGTCCTTGGTAAACCGCGAGTGGCTGGCGTTGCCGGGGCCATAGACGGCCGTCCCATTCGTCTCGTTGTCGGTCGCCAACACCGTGGCGGAGTCGGCGGCGGCGATGAGCCAGCGTGGTCCGAGCCGGCAGCCGTCTGGCATCCGCGGGTCGAGCAGCATGCCGTTGTCGTCTGTCTCCAGGCAGAGCGTGCCGGCGGGTCCGGCGACGGTACGGATCCGAGGCTGCGGCAGCGGCTGCGGCCCCCAAGACCATGTGTTGCGAAACCAGAGCGTCGGCAGCATCTGCAGCGGGGCCGGGTCTGGCCCGCGGTTTGTGGCCGTGATCCGGATGACGATCTCCTCGGTCGTCGCCTTGGCGTATTCGATCAGGATGTCAAACCAGCGGTCTTCGGCAAACACGCCCGTGTCGAGGAGTTCGTACTCCGGCCCCTGCCCATGGCGCCGCTGATTTTCGGCCACCAGTTGCTCGTACGGAAAGGCCCGCTGCGGGTAGCGGTACCTCAGGCTCATAAATGAGTGCGTGGGGGTGTTGTCGACGTGGAAGTAGTATTCCTTGACGTCTTCGCCATGGTTGCCCTCGAACGGGGTAAGGCCGAAGAACCGTTCCTTGAGGTGGGGATCTTCTTCATTCCAAAAGGTCGGTGCGAAGCAGAGCAGCTGATACCGGTCACAGATCCCGGCGATGCCATCCTCGCCCCAGCGGTAGGCCTTGGAACGGGACATTTCATAGGAGAGATACCGCCAGGCATCGCCATCTGCGGAATAATCCTCCCGGACCGTGCCCCAGGCCCGATCGGAGAGATAGGGCCCCCACCGCCGCCAGCCATGAGAATCGTCCGTGACCGTACGCAGCCGGTCGGCCTCGGGATTGGGGGGCGTTGGCATAGGGCTGTCACACGGGATAATGGGTGTCGAGGCAATGATGTCTGCCGCGATGTCTGCTGCAAAGAATCGCCCGGGCAAACGGGGCACACAAGCCCCTGGAATCCCGAGGCCGCACCAAGACCGGCCACGGCTTGAACAACCCGCGGCTCCCCGTCACAGTGGCAGGCCGGCTCCGGTGTCCGCCCCCGCCCGCAGGATCTCTCCATGAACGATCTCAAAATCTTCGGCGGCCCCGCCAATCTGCCGCTCACCCAGGACATCTGCCGCTACCTCAACCTGCCGATGGGCAAGATCTCGATGGGGCGGTTTCCTGACGGCGAGATCTCCTGCAAGATCGACGAGGACGTCCGCGGCCGCGACGTGTTCA
>JBBAVO010000006.1:0-32504 GCA_040397635.1 Pirellulales bacterium | reverse complement strand
TCACCACAAGCTGCCGACCCCGTACCAGCGTGGCACCGCCCGCTTCGACCTTGATATTTCTTGGATCGTGCGGATCGCTGCCATCGCCGTCGCCATCGCCGTCACTGGTCGCCGCGTCCGCGCCGGCACCGGGCCCGACTGGCGCTGCGTCCTCGCCGGGCATCCGCCATCGCAGCCGCGGTGGCTCGAGCCTCACCCGCGTCGGCGCGGCAACGCGGGCCCACGGCGCGAGCAGCCGGGCCGTGGTGGTCAGCAGACTCTTCGGCGCCACCAACGAGTAGACGCAGGCCAGCCCCACGAGCGCAGCCAACGCATACGCCAGCCCAACCGCCAGAGACCGATCGATGACCGACTCCGCCGGCACCGACGAGAGCCGCTTGGCGGCCCGCCGCTCGAGCGACTTCACGACCGTGGCAGCATTGCCCTCCGGATGCGCCTTGACGAGCACGGTGTTGACGAGATCGTTGTGGAGTTCGGGGTGCTCCTTCTCGATCACCCGCGCCGCGTAGACAAGATTCACGCGATACCGCATCAGCGGCAGAATCCAGCGGACGCCCGCCGCCACGATCGCCGCGAGCCCCGTCAGGAGCCACGTCCATCGCGCCCAGCGGGCCAGGCCGCCAGGCACGAGCCAGTGCTCGAGCACCACGCCGCATGCCACCCAGACGAGCGTGGCCACACCGGCGCCGAGCAGGAACGTGGTGAGGGCGACACCCTTGTAGTCGGCACTGGCCGCGGCCAGCCGTCGGGCCAGGTAGCGTTCCGACTTGGAGTCGGACTGGCCGTCGTCGGCCCACGTGCTGACAGCGAGCGGCTCGGAGGGTGGATGGGAAGCCGTGGCCATGATGCCAATTATATCGGCAGCTGCGACGATCCGCCCGCTCCGCGTTGACGGCCGTCGGAAAAGCCGCCTAAGGTAGGCTTTGCTGCGGCTTGAGACGGCAGCCCTGCCGGCAAAGGACTCCCGAAAAATGACCCTGCTCCCCGACGCCGAGGCTTTCAAGCGTCTGGTGGACGGCACGGCCAGCGGTGCGGGGCCGACGTTGGCACGGCTCGCCCTGGCCGGACTGTCAGCTCCCTACGGCCTGGCGATCGGCTGCCGCAATGCGGCCTACGATCACGGCCTGCTGCCAATCACCCCGGGGCCGATTCCAGTCATTTCGGTCGGCAACCTTACGCTCGGTGGCACAGGGAAGACGCCACTGGTGGCCTGGCTGGCCCGTGCGGTGGCCGCCCACGGCGTGCGGCCTGCCATCGTGAGCCGTGGCTATGGGGCCGCCCGGGGGGAACGGAGCGACGAGGCGGCCGAACTGGCCATCCTGCTGCCAGACGTGCCCCATGTGGCCAACCGCGACCGCATCGCAGGAGTCCGCGCCGCCGCAGCGGCGGGAGCGCAAGTGGCGTTGCTCGACGACGGCTTCCAACACCGTCGTCTTGCCCGCGACCTCGACATCGTCGCCGTCGATGCCACCGACCCTTTTGGTTGCGGCCATCTCTTTCCCCGCGGCCTGCTGCGGGAATCGCTCTCCGGCCTCGCCCGCGGCCACGCCGCGGTGCTGACACGAGCAGGGGCGGTCGATGCCCAGCGTCGCAGCGAGATTCGCCGCGTTCTCACCAAGGCCTGCCGGGGTGCCCTGCCGTCTGCCTGGGTGGAGGCAACGCACCGCCCGGTGCAGCTGCGATCAGCGACCTCCGACACGCAGCCGCTCGGACGTCTGGCGGGTGCACGGATCGTCGCCTTCGCGGGAATCGGCAACCCGGCGGCATTCCGCACATCGCTTGAGAACCTCGGTGCCGACCTGGCCGGCTTCCGCCCCTTTCCCGACCACCATGCCTACACGGCCGCCGATCTCGCTGCGATCCGCGACTGGGCGACCGAACTGCGTGCCGACCTGGTCGTGACCACGCTCAAGGATCTGGTCAAGGTTCGCACCAACCGGCTGGGAGACATCCCGCTCTTCGCGTTGGAGATCGCCTTGGAGATCATCCCGGGCGGCGACTCCTTGGCCCGCCTCGACGCGCTGCTGGAGCCGGTGGTGACCCGTGCCGCAGGAAGGATGGTCCACCCATGAACAATGAGCCCGCCCAGTCGGCCCGCGACGTCGCGTTGATCGTGAACACGTTTCAGAAGCCCCGTCACCTCGCGCTCGTGCTCGCGTCGATCGCGGCCCAGACCGGTGTCGACGGTCGATTCGAGGTGATCATCAGCGACGACGGTTCGACCGACGGCACAGCCGCGCTTGTCCACGACTTCGCCGCCCAGGCCCGCTTTCCTGTGCGGTTCACGTCGCAGCCCCACGACGGCTTCCGCCTCGCCCGCACCCGCAACGCCGGTGCCCGCCTCACCGAGAGCGACTACCTGCTCTTTCTCGATGGCGATTGCATCCTGCCCCGCGATCACGTGGCCGCCTACCTCGAACGTCGCCGCCCGGGCCGCGCTCTGCTCGGTTATTGCGCCCGACTCCCAGAAGACACGAGCGCACGACTCGACACAGCCACCATCGCCGCGACCGACCTGCCGGCGCTCGCTCCCGCCTCCGAACGACGGCTGCTGACACAACGCTTCCGCAAGGCCTGGTGGCATGCGGCAATCCGGCACCCGTCGAAGCCACGGCTCGCGGGCGGCAACTGCGGCATGTGGCGGCGCGACTTCGAGGCAGTGAACGGCTGCGATGAGCGGTTCGTGGGCTGGGGGCAGGAGGACGACGATCTCGGCCTGCGGCTCCGTGCCGTGGGCGTGCGGCTGGAGTCGATCCTCGACCGCACCTGGTCGCTGCACGTCTGGCACCCGGTAGACACGTCGGCCACACCCCGGTGGCGGGACGGCGTGAACGTGCCCTACTTTCTCCGCCGCGGGCGACTGAAACGCTGCCGCCACGGACTCCTGGACCGCTCGACACACGATCTGATCTGGGGACTCCCGGCCGATGCACCCGACACACCGCTGGGCCGCGAGGTTCTCGCCCTGCTGGCAGACGCGCCACAGGCGGCGGCGGGCGAACCCTGTGAGGTGGAAATCGTGCTGCGGCCCGGCCGCGGTCGGTTCGAGCGAAAGGCGGAATGTCGCCTGCTCATGATCGAAGGCGAAGCTGAGCCCTCACTCCGCCGTCAGGCCGATCAGATCCACGAACTGGAGGCTGCCGCAGCCGAAAGGTCGGCCCAACTGTCTAGGATCCTCGCCTCTTGCGGATGAACCCTGCAGATGAATCGTGCGGGTGACCGCGGCCCGTTCCTACTTCTTCTTTTCGTTGTGGAGCGTGTGCTTCCTCAGCCGCGGTGAATACTTCTTCACCTTGAGTTTCTCCCCGCCCGACTTGCGTCGCAGGGTGTAGTTTTGGTCGCCCGTCTCCGCGCAGACGAGATGGATCACTTCGAGTCTCTTTTTGCCCTTGGCCATAGACCTAATCCTTGCGAAATTCCTGGGACGTGGGATTTCGGATCGTACTCCTCGACCGGCCGCGCCGCCAGCCGGACGCTGGAGACGGGCCTGATCCGGGCGTTTTCCGAATCCTGCCCGCTTCCTGGCGGCCTCCAGATCGGCCGTCCTTTATCCGGTCCTCAATCCAGTCCACGATCCAATCCACGATCCAGTCCACCTGGCGTTTGCGACCGCATTATTCGACACGGTAGTATGATGAGGCGGTTCTCGAACGGGGTCGCACGGGGCGACGGCCGATTTCCCGCGATCAAAATGTATGACAGCCATGGACAGCACTCCCCCCCCGAATCCTGGCAATCCGTCGCAGGGACAGCCTCCTGCGAAAGTCCCCCCGTCGGCTGCGGCCAAGCCAGCGGCAGCCAGCGGTGCCAAGCCCGCGCCGGTGATTCCCAAGCCGGCTGCTCCCGCCGCGGCCGCTCACCCCGCCGCGCCGCCTGCTGCGGCAGTGGCTGAGATCGCCGCTCCGCGGAGGTCGTCTGTGTCGGGCCTTCTCTCGATGGCGCCAGCCTGGGCGGTCAGCATGCTGGTGCACATCATCGTGCTGCTCTCGATGGCGCTCGTCGTCAACGAGGTGCCCAAGCCCGAAGCCCCGCGGATGATCACCGCCAGCGCGCCGGAGGTCGAGGAAAACTTCGAGGAGTTCGAGGAGGTCGTCGAGGATCAGCCCGTTGTTCCTGACCAAGAGACGGCCGAATTGATGATTTTGCCAGCCAGTGCTGAGGTCCGCGAAGTTGAGGTGGTTACGCAGGCCGATGAGTTGGATGCCTCGCAGACCTCGGTGGAGATTGCCGACATTTCGATGGAAGTGGCGGCATCAACAGATCTGCTCTCTGCCGTGGGCACCGCTGGCGGAACTGCAGCAGGCCTTGGCGGACGGACAAGCTCGGTGATCCGCTCTGACATGGTGCGATCGGGGATGCGCGGGATCTATACGGTGGAGCTCGAACAGCAAATCGACAAAGACTCCGAGGAAGCAATCCATTGGCTCTGGGACCACCAACTGCCGGACGGTGGCTGGTCGTTCGACTGCAGCAAAAACCCGTCGTGTCAGGGTCAGTGCGACAATCCGAAAAACAAGGGGCACCTGAATGACCGTGTGGCCGCGACGGCATTGGCTCTCTGGCCGTCGCTCATGAAGGGATACATCCATGGCGGTGCCCGCCCCAAAACCAAGATCGATCACCGACCGAAGGTCGAGTCGGGACTGGCTTTCCTGGCTCGAAACGTCATCGAGGGCAAGGGCAAGGCCTATCACAAGGGCGGTGACATGTACTCGCAGGCCCTCACTGCCGCGGTCCTGAGCGAGGGCTATGCCATGTCTCAGGACAAACGGCTGCAAGTGCCGGCACAAATGGCGATCGACTTTATTATGGCCGCCCAGGATCCAGCAGGCGGTGGGTGGGGCTATCAACCAAAACGCCCCGGCGACACGTCAATCGTTGCTTGGCAAATGGTGGCGCTGAAGAGCGCAAACATGTCGTATCTTCGGGTCAATCCGCTTACGGTTAAGAAGGCGGTGTCATTCTTGGATTCCGTCCAGTCAGACGGAGGTGCGGCATACGGCTATTCCGACCCCGCCTCAGTGAGACCGGCGCTCACGGGCGCTGGGCTACTCTGCCGTATCTTCACTGGATGGAAGCGAGACAACGAAGCGCTTCTCCGAGGCGCACGGTCTCTCGCCAAACGTGGACCAACGAGTGACATGTACTACACCTATTACGCCACTCAGGTTCTGTATCACCTTCAGAATCAACTTCCAACAGAGTGGGCGGCATGGCAAACCGCCTTGATACCGATGCTCCATAAAGCCCAAGTGACGGAAGGGCATCAAAAAGGAAGTTTCTTCAAGGGTATGGATGCCGGCCACGCGGCCGAAGTTGGTGGACGGCTCTACATCACATCGATGGCGACCATGACCCTGGAAGTCTATTTCGGCAAAGGCGTGATTTACGCAAAAGAAGCGGCAGACGACTTCGTCGAATAGTTTCATCGCCCGGCTTCAGCCCGCGAGGAGCGGGCGTCGATAACCCATTCGTGGGCCTGATGGGATCGCCGTCTGCGCGGACGCAGGGCCGCGGTCGCGAGGGTAGGCTTTCCCCAATCGGAAAAGTCAGCCACGAGGTCGTCTCGATGGAAGCCGAATCTCTCTCGATGGAATTGACGCCGCCGGCGCCGCCAGAGCCGGGGGCGACGCCATGGGTCGATCGCGTGGTGCGGAGTCCGGTCGTGCGGTCAGGCTATCTGAGCCTGGCCGGGCATCTGCTTCTCTGCATACTGCTGGCCATTTTTGCACAGGAGAAAAAGCCGCCGCCCCGGCTCCGTCCGTTGGTGTTTTCCATCAGTCAGCAGCCCGTGGACGATGCCGAGGGCGACTCGGCGGCTGCCGTGGATATCGGTGCGCCCGACGCGGGTGCCGGCAGCGAAGCCATGGCACAGGCCAGCGCATCGGCCGCTGTCGCTGAACCACCGCTGGTGGACGAACCACCCCTCGTGGCAATGGCTGCGATCGAGCCGCCGCCGGCCGTTGATCCGCTGCCCGAAGAGTCCGCGACAGAGGGCCCCCCGGCCGATCAGGCGTTCGCCCAGCTTCTGGCAGGAGGTCCGATCGCGCAGCCGGTCTCCGCCCGCGGCGGCCCGACCCGTCCTGCGGCGGCAGGCCGAACCGGCGCCCGTGCCGCGATCGGCGGGGGCCCGCCTGATGGCAAACCCTTTGCATCGCGAACCGGCACCGGCCGCGCCGCCTCGGTCCGTGGCCGCGGCGGGAATGCGGCCAGCGAGGCGGCCGTCGAGCGGGGGCTCGAGTGGCTGGCGCTGCACCAGGCCGTCAACGGCTCCTGGCAGTTTGACTTGAGCGGCTGCCGCTGCAACGGCGCCTGCCGCGATCCAGGCTCGCTCACCAGTTCCACCGCCAGCACTGCGATCGCATTGTTGCCCTTCCTTGGAGCCGGACACACCCATGTCGATGGCCGCTATCAGGAGACGGTCTCGCGCGGCATCTACTACCTGCTCAGCCGGGTGCAGCGCACGCCCCGCGGCAGCGATTTCTGCGAGGGCAACATGTATGGCCATGGCGTGACGACACTCGCCCTGGCCGAGGCGCTCGGCATGACGAAAGACGACATGCTCGTGCCGCCTGTGCGAGACGCCGTCCGCTTCATCGAGACCGCCCAAGACATGCACAGCGGCGGCTGGCGGTATCTGCCCGGCCAGTCCGGCGACACCACGGTCACTGCCTGGCAGCTCGCCGCGCTCAAAAGTGCGCAGCTCGCCGGCCTCGAGGCTCCCTCGCCGACGATCGACGGCGTGCGACGGTTTCTCGACCGCGTGCAGACTCTGAATGGCGCGGCCTACGGCTACCGCAGCCCGTCTGCCAAGCCCTGCACGTCGGCGATCGGCCTGCTCTGCCGGATGTATACCGGCTGGGGCCCGGAGCAGGAGGCCCTGAACCGCGGCCTCACCGCGCTCGCCAAGCCAGGCCCGGCTCCCCAGGCCATTTACCAGAACTTCTATCTCGCGCAGGCGCTCGTGCAGTACGACCACCCGGTCTGGCCACGGTGGAACATGAAGAACCGCGATCAGCTCGTCGCGCAGCAGACGCGGGTCGCCCATGAGGCCGGCAGCTGGTCCTTCGACGACCGCGACACGGCCCCGGGCGGTCGGCTCGCCCACACGGCCCTGGCGATCCTCACGCTCGAGGTCTACTACCGGCTGCTGCCGATCTACCGGCAAGAGGCGGTCGAGTCGGAGTTTTGAGGCTGTCTCGGCATGAAGGACGAGACCGAAGGAGTTCGATCCGTGGCCACGAGTTTTTAACTTGTGGAATCGATGCTGGGACACGAACAAGTTTAAAACTTGCCGCCACGGGGGAGCCGGAGAACGAACAAGTTTAAAACTTGCCGCCACGGGGGAGCCGGAGAACGGACAAGTTAAAAACTTGCCGCCACATGACGGAGCCGGGATCGGCGGAAGCTCGAGGAGCTGTCTTCACGAAAAACATCGCATCGTGCGATTTTTTCTTGGCAAACGCAGTTTGCCGGTGCTGCGCATGGCATCCTGCCATGCCAGTCAACGAGCGTGGCATCTTCCCGGCAGCACCGTTGACCGCCCCGCTACGCTTCCCAGCTGATCGGGTCTAAACTACGGGCAGGAGCGAGTTGCATGCGTTTGGTCACCTATTCTTGGTTGGCGGTCGTGCTGGCGATCGCCTGCGCCGCGATCGGCTGGCTCGGTCTCGCCGGCTGGATGGCCGCGGCAGTGCTGCTGGCCAGCGTGGCCATGCACGTCGCCGGCAACGCCATCGGCACACGGCTTCGCGAGGCGACCGACCATGATCTTGCCCTGCGTCGTAATACCGCCCTGCCCGCCTCCGCTCCCCTTCCCGCCTCAGGTCCCACGCACCTCGAACGCCGCTCCAGCCTCGGGCGACTGGTGCCGATCTCGGCCGGAATCGGCGCGGCCTGCGGCGGCACCGCGGGCACGCTCTCACTCCTCTGGCTCACCGCCAGTTCGCCGGCGGGGGCCCTGCTGGGTGGCGGTTCGTCGGCCGTTGTGGGAGGGCTGCTGGGATTCCTGGGGGCGAGCTTCGTGGAAATCGTCCGCGCCAGTCTCCGGGAGTCGCTGGCCGCGGAGCGCGCGGCAACTCGGCCACCGGACGGTACCGCGTCCCCCTCGCAGCGGCGGGCATGAGCCTGTTTCGACGGCTGCGCATCAGGATGGAACCGCGTCCGATGGCATGGTACAACTCGCCGTCCCGCGTTATGCGTGACCCATTCCCGACCACCCCGATTTTGGAGTTTCCAATGGCCAAGCCGCATCGCACCCTCAAAAAAGCCAACCATGGCTCCCGGCCCGCCAACAGCAAGGCCCGCAAGGCCAAGCGGAAGCACATTCGTACCTGAGACGGATCGGAGGGCGAACGCAGTGGCCCCGCGCGACTACATCATCCATCCGAGCGAGTACGACCTCGATCACGTCATCGCCGACATCCACGAGATCCGCCGCTGGAATATGCAGCGTTTCGAGATGGAGCAGTTGACGGCGATCGTGCACGAGGATCAGTCTCGTGGTCTGTGCGTGGGCTACAAGGACATCACCCGCGACGAGTTCTGGGTGCGTGGCCATTTCCCCGTCATGCCGCTGATGCCCGGCGTCATGATGTGCGAGGCTGCCGCCCAACTCTCCAGCTACTACACCCATCGCTACAACCTGCTCGACGCCAAGGTGATCGGCTTCGGTGGTCTGGAGGAGGTGCGATTCCGCGAGCCGGTGGTGCCCGGCGACCGGCTGGTGATCGCGGTGGAGCGGGTGCGGGTCCGGCCTCGTGCGATGATCGTCTGCCGCTTCCAGGGACTTGTCCGTGATCGAATCGTCGTGGATGGCATGATCAAGGGCGTGCCCCTGCCGGTCGATGCACTCGCCAGCGCCACGGGCACCCCGGCCGAATGACCCTGGCCATGACTCCTGCCACAACTCTTGGCCCCACCGGCCTTTGCACGCTCCCATGCCCCGCCGTCCACCCCGCAAGCCCGATCCGTCGCTCGACCTTTCCGGTCACCTGCTCGAATTGTCCGCACTGCCCGCGCCGCTCGATCCCAACAGCCTGTTTCAGCACCAGGCGGCCATCGAGATGGAGGTGGGGAGTGGCAAGGGGCTCTTTCTCTCGACGGCCTCCGCCGCACGGCCCGACCTGAATTTCCTGGGCGTTGAAATCAGCGGCGGCTACGCCCGGCTCTGCGCCTCGAAACTCGCCGCCCAGCAGGCCACCAACGGCCGGATCATCCACGGCGATGCCACCTACCTCGCCCGCAGCCTGCTGCCCGACGCCTGCCTGGCAGCCATCCATGTCTACTTCCCCGATCCGTGGTGGAAAGCCCGCCATCGCAAGCGACGCGTGCTGTCCGACGCTTTTCTCCTCCATGCCGGCCGCGTGCTCATGCCGGGCGGAAAGCTGCACATCTGGACTGACGTGGAGGAGTATTTCCACGAGGCACTCGCCGCAGCCCAGGGCACGGGGCTTTTCTCCGCGGCCAGCGACGTGGAGGCCCGCCCGGCGGAGCACGATCTCGACTACCGCACGCACTTCGAGCGGCGGACGCGTCTGGCAGGAGCCCCGGTCTGGCGGGCCCTGCTGGAGCGGTCCACTGCCCCAGCTACCTGCAGCCGCACCGAGGTAACGCTACCGGGCTGAGGCAGGCTCGTAGGTGCGGCCGGAGCCGCCGCGATCCGAGCCATTCCGGCCCGTGTGCGTGAGGGCGATCTCGTAGAGCCGCTCGCCAGCGGGCGTGGGATACTTGCCCGTCAGGCAGGCCTGGCAGAGCTGCGACGGCTCGAATCCAATCGATCTCGCCACTGACTCCACCGGTAGATACCGGAGCGAGTCGGCCCCCAGCCGTGCGGCCATCTCCGCCTGGGCCTCCTCGGTGAGCACGCCATCTCGGAGAAACTGCGGGGCGAACAGTTCGTCGATCGTGGACATGTCGATGCCGTAGAAGCAGGGTGCGACGATCGGCGGGCAGGCGATCCGCACGTGAATCTCACGAGCCAGCCCCAGTGACCGCATCCGGCCCAAGAGCACCTTCATCGTCGTGCTTCGCACGATCGAATCCTCGACAAGAATCACCCGCTTGCCCTCCAGCACCTCACGGAGCGGCGTGTATTTCGATTCAGCCTTCTGCCGACGGCTCGAGGCGCCATCGATGAACGTGCGGCCCGTATAGCGATTGCGGATCAGCCCTTCCACCGACGGGATCGAGAGCCGGTAGGCCATGGCGTCGGCGGCCGCCTTACTCGTGTCGGGAACGGGCACGACGACGGTATCGGCGTCGATCGGGATCGTCTCCAGACGGGCAAGCTCTTCGCCGAGCTGCTTCCGCGACAGATACACGCTGCGGTCGTCCATCGTGCTCGCGACGTTGGCGAAATAGACCCATTCGAAGAAGCAATGGGCCTGCTTCGGGCTCTCAGCAAACCGTTCCACACGCACGGTCGCACCATCGACGATGAGCGCCGTCCCCGGCTCGAGTGACCGGATCGACTCGGCTGGGAAGCCGAGGTTGAGCAGGGCGACGCTCTCGCTGGCCGCGGCGACGAGGGGGCCGAGCTGGGCGTATTCCATCGGACGGATGCCGAGCGGATCGCGGGCCACGATCATTCGGCCGCAGGCGTCGAGCATGGCGATGTTCCAGGCACCGTCGAATCGCTTCGAGATCGTCGCGAGCAGTTCGATGGGATCTGGATCGGCGGCGCCCGACAGTTCGTTGCCAATGGCGTGCATGATCACTTCGGTGTCGTTGTCGCGGGCCAGATGGTTCTCATCGTTGGCGAGGATTTCGGCCCGCAGCTCCATGTAATTGGCCAGCTGCCCGTTGAACCCGAAGGAAAACCATTTCCGCTTCTGAATGTGCGGGCGCTCCAGCGGCTGGGCATAGCCGCGGTCCTCGGCGCCGCAGGTGGCGTAGCGGACGTGGCCAATGGCGGCCCGGCCGGTGTGCTGCGCCATCAGAGCCTCGTACTTGCCGCGGTGGCTGAGGCGAAACACCTCGCTCACGCTGCCGACGTCCTTGATGGTGGCAAGGAGTTGGCTGCGTTCGGGGTTCCAGACGGTCATTCCAGCGGAGAGCTGGCCGCGGTTTTGGATGTCGAGGAGCATCCGCGGCACAAGACGCGACACCTCCTCCGGCCCCTGAGCGGGGCAGAGGTGGCTCGGATCGGCCCCATCGCGGCACGGCAGGTGGTAGATGGCTACCAACCCGCACTCGTGGTGCAGTTCGCTCAAGCGCACGGCCCCGAAAGGTGTTCCGCAGATGCCCGGCGGAGGGCTGGCCGTAGTCCTAGTCCTGTCTGAGTCCTGTCCTAGCCCGGCACAACCGCACTATACGCCCTCGGGCCCGACCGCCTCAACCAGTGGCTCGCACGTGCGGTGATTTGCAGGCCGCAGCAGGTTTCGACGCCGTCTCGGCCGCAGCAGTCCGTCTCTGTGGCCTCCCCTCCCCCGCCAACGGTACGATGCGTGTCCAGGGAAATATCCGATTTGCCACCCCACCACTGGCCCATGACTGACCCGCTTCGTTCGGACCTCGCCGCTTCCGCCAACCTGATCGTCGTCAAGGTCGGTACCCGCGTGCTCACCGGCCCCGACGGCCTGCTGGACAACGCGCGGATCGAGACGCTCGGCCGGCAGTTCGACTCCATCCTGGCCCAAGGGCGACAGGTCGTGCTCGTCAGCTCCGGCGCCGTGGGGGCGGGCATGGGACGGATGGGGCTGACCAAGCGGCCCCAGGAACTGGCCCACCTGCAGGCCGTGGCGGCGATCGGCCAGAGCTGTCTGATCGAGGCCTACGAGCGGGTGTTGCGGGCCCAGGGCCGCCACGCCGCGCAGGTGCTGCTGGTGGCGGACGATCTCAAGGACCGCGCCCGCTACCTCAACATCCGCAACACGCTTCGCGCCCTGCTCGACTACGGGGCGATCCCGATCATCAACGAAAACGACACCGTGAGCGTGGAGGAATTGCGAACCTCCTTCGGCGACAACGATCGCCTCGCGGCGCTTGTGGCCACGCTGCTCGGCGCGCCCCTGCTCGTGCTCCTCTCCGACGTCGAGGGGCTCTTCGACCGCCACCCGTCCGACCCATCCGCCACCCGGCTCGTCACCGTGCCTCGAATCGACGCATCTGTGGCCGCCCTGGCCCGCGACCGTCTGGGAGGCCTCTCCAAGGGAGGCATGGCGAGCAAAATAGCGGCGGCTGGGATCGTCACCGAGGCGGGAGGCCACTGCATCATCGCCTCTGGCCGCGACGACCATGTGCTCGAGCAGATCTGCCGCGGCGAAAGCTCGGGTACGCTTTTCGTGGGCCGGGAAACGACCATGCCCGCCTGGAAGCGGTGGCTGGGATGGTCGGCCGACGCACGCGGCAAGGTGATCGTCGATGCCGGGGCGCGTGAGGCGGTCGTGGACCGGGGCCGCAGTCTGCTCGCGGCGGGCATCACCGCAATCGAGGGTTCATTCGCGACCGGCGACGTGGTCTCCCTGGCCACTTCCGACGGCCGGGTTTTTGCCCGTGGACTCGTCAACTACTCCCTCGATGAACTGCGGCGGATCGCTGGCCTCAAGACGGAGCAGATCGCCGCCGTGCTGGGCTCCTTCCCCTACGAGGAAGTGGTGCACCGCGACAATCTCGCGGTCATCAGCCGAGATGGCCCGCTGAATGTGAATGGCCCAATGAACCGGGATGGCCCGATCAACATGGCGAGTCCGATCGGCGGGGACGACACGGACCCTGACAACGGCGCCGCCGCGCCACGGTGATTCCACCCCGATCGGATCCACGCATGCTGCCGGAAATCCTCCTCGTGTTTGCCCTGATCCTCGCCAACGGATTCTTCTCCGGGGCCGAGATGGCGATCGTTGCCAGCCGTCGGGGCCGCCTCCGCCAGCTGGCCGACGCAGGCGACAAGGCTGCGAAGACGGCGCTCGAACTGGCATCGAGCCCCGACCAGTTCCTGCCCACCGTCCAGATCGGGATCACGCTGGTCGGCACGCTCGCCGCGGCCTACGGCGGCGACAGCTTGGTGAGCGACCTCGCCGAATGGATCACGGCCCACGCTCCGCCTGCGATCGATGCCATGGCCCGTCCGATTGCCCTGACGGTGTTCGTGGTACTGCTGTCATTCGTCACGCTGCTGTTCGGCGAACTGGTGCCCAAGCGGCTGGCGCTGCGTCGCGCCGAGGACTTCGCCCGCATGGCCGCCCCGGCCATGAAGATCTTCTCGCAGATCACCCGGCCGCTCGTCTGGATGATGGGCGCGTCCACGTCGGCAGTGCTCGCCCTGCTGGGCGCCCACAAGCAGGATGGCCCGACCGTGTCGGTGGACGACATCGAACACCTCCTCGAGGCGGGCCGCGCGGAGGGCGTGCTCGAGGCCGTAGAGCAGGCGGTGGCGACCGAGGCGCTCCGCCTTGGCGAGCGAACGGTCCGCGACATCATGCGGCCACGGATCGACCTCGACGCGCTCGACATCGAAACGCCCCCAGGCGAGGTGCTCGGCGCGATCGCCATGGCCGGCTATTCGCGGCTGCCGGTCTACGAGGGGTCACTCGACCACATTCTCGGCTATGTGTCGCTCAAGGACGTGCTCCGCCAGAACTGGATGGGCTGGCCGATCGAACTCCGAAAGATCATGCACCGTGCCCTGTTCGTGCCTGAGACGATGCCGCTCGACCGACTACTCGAACTCTTCCAGAAGGAAAAAAACCAGCTCGCCATCGTGCTCGACGAATACGGCGGCACGGAGGGGCTGGTGACCCTCGAAGATGTCCTGGAAGAACTGGTCGGCGAGATTCATGACGAGCATCGCCACGAGGTCTCGCAGTTTGTCCAGCGGGAGGATGGCTCCTGGCTGGTGGACGGCGGCGCGGGCGTCGAGGATCTCGCCGAAAAACTCGGCATCAAGCTCGACGCCGTGCCTCGCGACTATTCAACCGTATCTGGGATCGTGCTCGCCGAACTCGAGCGGATTCCCGCGACGGGCGACACGCTGCGGTGGCGCGGCCTGCTGATCGAGGTGGTTGACATGGACGGCCGTCGGATCGACAAACTGCTCGTGCGTTCGGGATGAACGTCAGCCGCCGACCGGATCGGGATCAGGCACCGACGATTCACTCTCCCGACGCTGCCTTCGCCCTCCAGGCGGTCATTTTCAGCATGTCTTCGAGGATGAACGACTTCGGGAACGGTTCATCGAGTTGATCGAGGACTTTGCGATAGCGGTCAACGATTTCACACAGGTCGTCGGCCGTGATCGAATCCGCCCGCAGCACGGGGGAACCATCAAGCACCTCCCTCCAGGCTGCAAAGGCCTCCTCGTAGGCCTGCTTCGCGGGCTGCAGCCGCGCGTTCTCGAAGTCTCTGTCAGCCCGCCAGGTGGCTTCTCGCGCCCTGATTGCCGACTCCGTGACTTCGGCCTCGCAGGTCGCGCGCCACACGTCGAAGTTGACGATCTCCCGGTAGCGGTCGATGATCTCGGCGGTCTCCTTGGCCTCCTTCCACTGCTGGAGCAGTTCCTTTGCACGCAGGCGAACGTCGGCCGGCGACTCCGCGACCACCTGTGGCCAATCTACCTGCATATTCTGGATCGCCGTCTGGGCAGCGGCCGTCTGGGCATCGCTCCGTTCCATGGGCGACACATCGAGCGCCGCTTTTTGCTCCGGCGTGAGGCTGGCCCGCTTCGCCTCTTCCATCGCCTTGAATTGACCCGGGAGGAGCGCCTCCATGTCCTTTGCCACGCGGTCGGCACGGGTCAGTTCGGCCTCACGCATGCCAAGGCGGATCGGTATGTCCCAGGTCGTGGGAATCTCGCGGACCGAGAACCGTCGCATCTCATCGCCCGCCAGTTTCCAGCCGTCGCGGGCGGCAACGCCGAAGGTGCCGTCCTCCTCGAGCGCCTTGGCATAGTTCACGGCCGTCATCATCGGCTCGCTGTGAAAGATAAGCGCCGTGGTCTTGAGAGCCGCCCCGGCATCGACGATCTGCTGTCCTGCCCGGTATTTCTCGCGAGCCACCAGCCAGTTGTCGCGTTCTGGCAGCGTGCGGCCAGGTCGGTCGCGTTCGTGGAAATCCTCGTCCGCCTTGAACATTCGGCGGAACTGCTTCTTTTCGTCCGACCTGCCCACCTTCTGGCCGATGAACCAGCCCATGCGTCCCAGCAGGCGGGGCTCGCGCAGGTTGTACGAGATTCCCTGCCGGAGAAACTCGATGCCCTTCATCACCCAGGCATAGCGGTCGTGGTAGTCGTCGAACTCCACCGAGATGTTGTAGGAGAGGTTGTGGGCCTGGAAGTCCCAGACGGAATAGAAGTTCGGCTGCAGTTTGGTCATCTGCTCGAGCACGGCCGACAGGTTCGTCCAGTCCTCCACCTTTTTGTAATGATTGGCCCGATCCCAGAGGAGCGTCACGGCGACGTTCTTGAGGCCCAGCGTGGCCAGACGCATCGCCTCGCTGGTTGGATCGACCTCGCCGAGATTCGCCTGCGACAGACCAAACTGCTCGCGGAGCTTGGCGAGTTTGCCACCCTTGCTCGCCGAGTCTGCCGGCTGGCTCAGGGCCGAGAGTGGCACGAGGAGCACGGCAATACCCACAAGGGCCAGAAGCGTGCCGGGCCGCAGTCCGAGCCACAAGGCAGCGGGCTTCCGCTGGCCGCCTGCCGAGCCGCGGGAAGAGTGCTGCGGAGACGAAGCCTGGGTCATGATGCCACCTCGCGAGCCCTGAGACAGAAGGCGCCGGCGATGAAGAACGCCAGCAGATACCCGAGTGTTTCCATGCCGTGCTGGGCCACCAGATCGAAGGGAATGTCGAACCCGCCCGCCACGAAATCACTCGTGCCGAGCGAACTGAGGGACGGGAAGATTCCCGCCAGCAACTGCATCGGTGCCAGCAGGAACGTATCGACCGTCTTCATGATCTGTACGGCCGGCGACGGCGCAAGTTCGACCGTGATGCTTTCCTGCGTCACGATCCGGTAGAGGGATTCGATCGGACCGCCGCCGGGAACGATCGTCGAATCGCCCGTCACCTGGCTCTCGAACAGCCGCTGGATGAACTCCCTGAACTGGCCGACGAGCACCACGGCCAGTGTGGCGAACAGGGCCAGGGGTCCCCCCAGAAACGTGCTGAACATCACGCCCATCGCCGTCACCAACAGCATCGAGTACAGGATTCCGAGGCAACTCTTGGCATAGTTGAGGGCAAACGAGCCGTCACCAGCCCGCATGTAGAAGTCGGCCTGTGCGATGCCGTAATACTGCGCCGGCTCCAGGCACTGCAGGATCACCTCGACACGGCCGTCGGCGACGATGTCCTGAAACAGGTCAACCTGGCGGGTGCCGCCGTCAGTGGACGTGGAGGCCAGCTTCCGCGGAATGAGCAACGAGTCGATCGTGAATTCCCGGGCGGTAAAGTAGAACGGGTCGCTCTGCAGGCCGCTGGCAGGATTGCGGACCCGCACGCTGCCCTTGATCCCCTTCTCGATCGTGCCCTTGTAAGTGCGAAACACCCGCACGGTCATCTCGAGCGGCAGGCCGTTTGGATACTCGCGGTCCGAGATTCCCTCGAATTTCCAGATCGCGGCGGCGAGACTGCCGCCCTCGATGTATTGCCGATAGGTCCACTCGGAGCCGACGCTGATCCCCTTCGTGCTGGGCCGGCCCTCGCGATCGAGAAACCGCAGGGTGCCCCGCAATGGACGCCGGGCTTCGAGCATCCCCTCGGCTGCCCCGAGGGTGTATCCGTTGCCGGAACGCCGCACGGCATGGCGATGGCCCTGCACGTTGTCGGTCCAGCCGTTCCCGGCGGCATCGAGTTCGACCCGGTGACGATGACCGCGATCGAGGCTCGTCCGGCCCTCGAACCCGGTGACGGTCCCGCCCACGTCTTTCAGTTCGACCACGTCCTCGACGGCGATGGCGTGGCCATGGCTCACGCTCCGCACGACAAACGCCCAACCGATCAGCCCCATGATCGCCAGCAGCACCGACCCGACGATTGAAAAGCCGAGAATGCGTCCCAGCACGATCTCGCCGGTGCGGACGGGCTTGGTGGTGACGGTCTGAATCGCCTTGGCCTTGATGTCGGCCGGCAGGCTGAAGACGGAGAGCACGAGCGTCACGAGGCAGACCAACAGGTTCGTGGCCCCGAGAATGAAGCCGAGATAGAGCTTGCCCGGATTGACGCTCTTGGGATCGAGGAACCATCCCGCGAACAACACGATAAGCAGAAACAGCGCGAGCGCGACGAGCACGTTGCGACGCAGCGATTCCTGGATGGCCAGCCTCGCCAGCGCCCAGATCCGCCGGGGCGACATGCCCGCCAGGTCGGCCAGGCCCGTCAGCACACCCCGGTAGACACGGTCACCTGCCGCCAGCGGCCCATACAGCACCGATTGCGTCAACCACGCGAGGGCCGCAGCGAAAACCGCCACCAGACTGGCGGCAAACACGTACCACAACAGCGCCGGGCCGAACCACGCCGCGAACTTCGGGATTTCCTCTTCCAATACCATGACTGTTGCTCAACCCTTCTGTTGCTGGGCGCCATCGGCAGCGGCCTGCCGGGCGCGGCGGCCCGGACGGGCCTGCGTGTCGCGAACCACGTCGAGGAACAGGTCCTCCAGCGTCGTTCGCGGATTGCCAATTTCCACGTCCGAACGGCCGTGCCGTGCGAGCACCGCACGAATCTCCTCCCGAGCCTCCGGAGAGAGGCCCTGGGCACGGATCTGCGTGACGTCGGTCACCCGCAGCAGGTCTTCGACCCGGCCAAGTTCCTTGAGTTCGCCCTGATGCAACACCGCAATCCGATCGCAGACGTCCTCCACGTCGGCCAGCAGATGCGAGCAGAGGATCACGGTCTTGCCCCGCTGCTTGAGGTCGATGATGAGGTCTTTCATTTCGCGGGTGCCGATTGGGTCGAGGCCGCTGGTGGGCTCGTCGAGAACCACGAGTTCGGGATCGTTGATGAGCGCCTGAGCCACGCCGATGCGGCGGGTCATGCCCTTGGAATACTCGCGGAGCTGCCGCTTCTTGTCGCGGCCCAGTCCGACCATCTCGATGAGCGCGTCGGCCCGTTTCTTTCGCTCTTCTGGCGGCATGTCAAAGAGCCGTCCGTAGAAGTCGAGCGTCTCCTCAGCATCGAGAAACTTGTAGAGATACGACTCCTCGGGGAGATAGCCGATGCGTTCGTTCTTCGACACGTCGGTGGCATCGCGACCGAAGACGAGCGCCTCACCAGAGCTCGGAAAGACGAGACCGAGCAAGAGCTTGATGGTCGTAGTCTTGCCCGAGCCGTTGGGGCCGAGCAGGCCAAAGATCTCACCCCGCCGAATTTCGAGATCGAGCGGTTTGAGGGCGATTTTCTTGCTGCGTCCCCAGAAATCGCGATAGGTCTTGGAGAGATTCCGCGCCTCGACGATGACGTCGCTCTCGCCGCGATGTGCCGATGTGGCGCCCGATGCCGTGACTGCGTGCATGACTTGAACGTGCTCCTTGATCCGACTGCGGATCTGAAGAAGAAAAACGATTCCCAGCTACCCCGAACCTATCGGACTCTCGTTGTACCGACTCTGGAAAAACAGTGTAGGGGGTAGGCGCAACTCGTGGCGGAGCCACGCGCCCGCGGAGCAACGGGCCCCTAGACCGGGCGCTTAGACTACGCCCCTGCAGAGTCGGGCGCCCAAGGCCAAACCCAATGCGGTCGGTTGACACCTAGACATGAGTGCCTAAAATACATCGAGGCTAATTGAGAATGAGTCTCATTTTCGCGATCGTTCGACTATTCGTTGCCGAAAGGCCTCACTTGCGGGCCATGCGATGGTTGCCCTCGATTTTCGGAGTCTCTTCACGATGAAATCCTGCTCTTTTGATCCGGTCAACCGCGACGTCCCGCATCCCTCGCGAAGAGGCCGCCCTGTCGGCTTCACCCTGGTCGAACTGCTGGTCGTGATCACGGTCATCGGCACTCTCGTCGGCCTGCTCCTGCCCGCCGTGCAACAGGCTCGGGAAGCTGCCCGGCGGTCATCGTGCCAAAACAACCTGCGGCAACTCGCTATGGCAATGCACAACCACGAAAGTGCCAAGAACTATTTTCCGCCCTCCGGACAGGCGGTTGCCGCGTCTGGAAACGCCCCTTGGTCTGGACAGGCACTCATTCTGCCCTACGTCGAAGGCGACACCTTGTTCAAAACGATCGACTTCACGAAGCCATACGGCGATCCCGCCAACACCAGCATTCCTGGAATGGCTCAGTACGGTGTGGCACCGTTGCGAATCGATTTGCTGGTGTGCGCGAGTGATCCCAACATCAGACCGCGGCTGGACGGAAGCGGCGTTGCCCAGCACTATCCGCTTTCCTACGGCCTCTGCACGGGCGTCTACAAGGTGTGGGACCCCGCGACAAACACTGACGGCGGCTCCGCCTTCGCACCGTTTACCAAGCTGCGTCCGAATGCTTTTTCCGACGGCCTCAGCAAGACGCTGGCGATGTCGGAGGTGAAGGCGTTTACCCCCAGATCTCAAGATATTTCCGGTCTCACGGCGACACCGCCCGCCTCTGCCGCCGATGCCGCGGCTCTCGTGCCATCCGGCAGCTTTTCGACCGACAGCGGCCATACGGAATGGGTCTGCGGCCGCACGTTGCACAACGGCTTCACGACCGCGTTCCCGCCCAACACGGGAGTGCCCTACACGCACTCTGATGGCCGTCAGTACGACGTCGATATCTGCAGCAGCCGGGAGGGCCGGACGCCAGCAAGCACCACGTACGCCGCGGTCACGTCCCGCAGCTATCACGCTGGCCTCGTGTCCTCGGCTTTCATGGACGGCAGTGTTCGCACCATCGCCAACAGCATTGACGCCGGCCTGTGGAAGGCATTGTCAACGCGGGCCGGCGGTGAAATCATCGCGGGCGACTACTGAGCCAGCGAGTCCTTCGTTGTCGCTTCGCTCGTTCCGGTGGGCTGCCGACGCTGGGCCTGCTCTGTCGCCACGGCCACCACGCGATGGGCCGCGACGAGTTCCGCCTGAGAAAAGTAGGGCTCGTCGGGGGTGCCTCCGGCGTGGTCGATCTTCTCGGCCGCCAACTTCTCCCAGGTGAGACCGTTCGCGATGTGCCAGGCTGCCGCCTGAGCAACCTTCTGCGGAAGTTCGCCGCGGCCCAGGCTCTCGAGCACGACGGCGAGTTTCGGGTCGCTGGAGAAGGTCTCGGTCCGGCTGAGCTTGTAGGGCATCCGGCTGGACGGCTCACGCTTTCCGTATTCCAGGCAGACCGTGGGCACACGGAACGTCCGCGACCGCTCGGGAGGAATGGAGAAGGCACCGCCGCCCCCCATGCCCATGCCGCCGCCGCCCATGCCGTTCATGCCCTGTCCGCCCATGCCGCCGCCTCCGCCGCCGGTTGTCTGGGGCCCGCCGCCGATGCCGCCAGCGGCGAAACCGCCCTGGTTCCCGCCACCCATGCCGCCCATGCCACCCATCTGGGCTAACACCGGAACGCCGGCGAAAGTAGCCGGAAGCCGCAACGTCAACGGACGACGCGTGCGATTGGTCACGATGATCTGGGCAGATTTTGCATCGTTGGGGATGTACTTGACGCTGACGAGTTGCCGCTCCTCTGCCTCGAACAGATCGGGCATGCCCGACGGGGAAGCAGAGGCCGATGTGGCACTGGCCGAATCGGCCGCACAGGCCTGACTGTTGGCAAATACCATCAAACCACAGGCGAGGAACCCGCCGAACAGGATGCTGGCGACGCGCGACATGACTGCCTCATGCAACCGGAGGAAGGAAATGGACCAGGGGCTCTTGGTCCGCGGCCGGCCTCGCTCCAGAGAACAGAGCCGACCGGGCACGAATCACCTCACCAGTATGCCCTGCGGTTTTGGGCGGGAGAAATCGCCGGGCAGGCCAAATAATTCCCACTCGACACGGTCGTGCCGGTCGTATCGATTGCCCGGGAAAAAGCCGGAGAAACTACCGCTTGGAGAACTGCGTGCCGCGACGTGCACCGCGGAGTCCGTACTTCTTCCGCTCCTTCATGCGGCCGTCGCGGGTGAGCATCCCGCTGTGCCGAAGCGCCTCTTCGAGCTCTGCGTCGAAGGTCTTGAGTGCACGGGCGATGCCCAGCCGGCAGGCTCCGGCCTGGCCGTTCGAACCGCCGCCATTGACCGTGATATCGACATTCACGGAGGACGCCTTGCCCAACTGCTCGAGGGCACCAGAGACCAGCACGCGATCCTTGATCGACGGGAAATACACGTCGATGGCCCGGCCATTCACCGTGATGTCTCCAGATCCGGCACGCAGCCGCACGCGAGCAACAGCCGTTTTCCGGCGTCCGGTGGCGATAACGTGAGTCTCGGATCCGCTTTTCTTGCTCGTTTCGACGGCCATCATGTTCCTCGGTTCAATGTCTGCGCTGCTACTGACTGCGCTGGTTTGGACGTGTTGCGGGTTTTACGCCGGAAAGCCCCGGCAGTGCGTTGGTGATCTGGCGTGAGAACTGGCCTATGCCACCCCAATGTCCCGGTTTCCGAGTTTCATCACTTGAGGGTTTTGGGCCTGATGGGGATGCTCCGAACCGGCATACACCTTCAGTTTGTCGAGCATGACCCGGCCCAGACGTGACTTGGGGAGCATCCTTCGCACGGCCTCCTCGACGATCAGTTCAGGCCGCCGATCCCGACGGTGCTCGGCCGTTTCGCTCTTCAGCCCCTGGTAGCCGGTGTACCAGCGGTAGAGCTTCTGCTGCCACTTCTTGCCGGTGAACTGCACCTTTTCGGCATTGATGACCACGACGTAGTCGCCGGTATCGACATGGGGCGTGTAGGTCGGGCGATGCTTGCCCATCAGCACCGTCGCGATGTCGCTGGACAGGCGGCCGACCACCTTGTCGCTGGCATCGACCAGCCACCACCGCTGCTCCACCTCACCAACCTTTGCCATGAACGTCTTCATCGTGATTCCGTCTCGTTGATATATCGTCTGGATCCGTCGACCAGAATCCGACGACTCGTGCCAACTGACTTGTGCCAATTTTGCAACAGATCCGGTTGGATCGTTGCACCGTGTCGTGTGCCTCTGGACGGCGAAAAACGCCGTGTTTCGGAGTCCCGGATGGTATCAGCCGGGGAATGGGGCAGCAAGGGGGGGCGGAATCGTGTTGTCAGACTCCGAATTTCCCTCCACACTGCAGGGGTTCGGCCGAAAAAAGAGGACCTGGCCACCCCCGACACGGCGCGAGGCCACTGCTTGGAATTCAAGATCGCCCTCGATGTGTTCGCCGGGCCGATGGACCTGCTGCTCTACCTCGTCAAGCGGCACGAGGTAGACATCACGCAGGTGCCGATCGCGAAGATAGCCGAGGAGTTCGTTGCCTACCTCGACGTGCTCGAGGATCTTGCCATCGACCAGGTGGGCGAATTCGTCGACCTGGCCAGCCTGCTCCTGGAGATCAAGGCTCGGGAACTGGTACCGCGGCCCGAGGAGACGGAGGATCCGGTCGAACCCGTCCGCGAAGAACTCGTCAGCCGGTTGCTCGAGTACAAGCAATACCGCGACGCGGCCGTCCTGCTTGAAGACCGGGCCCGGGAATGGGAACTGCGATTTCCCCGAGTCGCTGCCGACGACACCGGACCGCGGAGCGGGCCGGCCGAGGTCACGATCGGCGACGTCCACGTCTGGGACCTCGTCGGGGCACTGGCGAGGGTGATGCGAAAGCGGGAGAAACGACGGCCCCGCCAGATCGTTCAGGACGACACGCCGATCGAGGTGCACATCGAACGGGTTGAAACGCTCGTGGCGGAAAAGGGACGGGTCTCTTTCTCGGAACTCTTCGACGCAGACATGCCGCGAACGCGAATCGTGGGTATCTTTCTGGCAGTGCTGGAACTGGTGCGCCGCGGCAGACTGCACACGCGGCAGGGCAAGATCTTCGACGACATCTGGCTCGAGCCGGCCAGGCCCGACCAACCCCGGCCCGACCAGCCCAGAGAGACCGCATGATCGAAAACGCACCGGTTCGCAGCTTCGTCCACAAGGGGCTCACCGTAGAGGGTTATTCACGTGCGGCCGTTCAGAGCTATTGGCGGATCCCCGAACTGAAGCTGGGCTTCGACCTGGGCGGGCAGCCATGGAACTTCATGGCCACGAGCACGTGGTTCATCACCCACACCCATCTCGACCACATCGCGGCGTTGCCTGTCTACGTCGCCCGTCGGCGGATGATGAAGATGGAGCCCCCCACCATCTATCTGCCCGAGACGGCGATCGAGCCGATCGAGAAACTGCTCAAGGCCATTTCCCGCCTCGACCGCGGCCGGCTGCCCTGCACGCTCCTGCCCGCACGGCCCGGCGACGAGATCGAACTCTCGCGTGAGCACGTCGTCACTGTCTCCGGCACGACCCACACGATCCCGAGCGTGGGCTACGTCGTCTGGGAACGCCGCCGCAAGCTCAAGCACGAATACCACGGACTCCCCGGCGAGAAGATCCGCGACCTGCGGCTCTCCGGCATCGACGTGACCCACGAGGTGCGAACGCCGCTGGTGGCCTACCTCGGCGACAGTTCGCCTGAAGGGCTCGACCGCTGCCCGGCCATGTACGAGGCGATGATCCTGATCACGGAACTGACCTTCGTGGCCCACAGCCACCGCAAGGAAAAGATCCACAAGTTCGGTCATATGCACCTCGACGACCTCCTCGCCCGGCGGGAGCGATTTCACAACGAGGTGGTGATCGCCACCCACTTCTCGACCCGCTACACCGACGATCGCATTCGCAGGATTCTCGGCAAGAAGATCCCTGACATGCTCGACGGCCGGCTGCAGATCTGGCTGTGAAGACCCCGACGAACGACACTCCGACCGCCGTGGAAACGCCCGTCCTCCCGCGTGCCGCCTACGTGCACGTGCCCTTCTGCCGCCACCGCTGCGGCTACTGTGATTTTGCGCTGATCGCGGGACGCGACGATCTCATCGCCGACTACCTCGCGGCCATCCAGCGGGAGCTGACACGGCTGGACGCCGTGCCAGATCTGGGACTGGGCGATGTGTGCCTGGAGTTGGCCACGCTTTATCTTGGCGGCGGCACGCCGTCGCACCTCGGGCCGGACGGACTCACGCGGCTCTTCGACATCCTTCACGCACGACTGCGGCCGTTGCCGGGTGCCGAAGTCACGATCGAGGCCAATCCTCAGGATGTGACGGAACGACTGGCGGCCGCGGCCGCGGCCTCCGGTACGACCCGCGTCAGCCTCGGCGCCCAGTCGCTCGACGCGACGACGCTCGCGGCACTCGATCGTGACCACACCCCCGACGATGTGCGGCGGGCGGTCGGCATCCTGCTCGATCGCGGATTCACCGTCAGCGTTGACCTGATGACGGCGGCGCCGGGCCAGTCGCTCGCTGATGTGGAACGGGACCTCGACGCGATCGTGGCGCTCGGCACGCAGCATCTTTCCGTCTACTGCCTGACCTGGGAGAAGGGCACGTTGTTCGAGTCACAGCGGCGTCGTGGCACGCTCCAGCCCGCTGCCGAGTCGCTCGAGCGGGCGATGCTCGAACGGACGATCGACCGGCTCGAGGCGGCGGGCTTCGAACACTACGAAGTCTCCAACTTCGCCCGTCCGGGCGGCCGCTGCCGTCACAACGAGACCTACTGGGATTGCCGGCCATGGGAGGCGTTCGGGCCGGGCGCCGCCCGGTTCGACGGCCGGGTGCGGACCACCAATCACCGCAGCACGACGACCTGGATGCGGCGCGTTCTCGCCGGCGACGACGTCACGGGCGACCGCGAGACGATGACGCCCCTGGAGGCCGCGCAGGAGCGGGTCGTGCTCGGCCTCCGCCGGCGCGATGGCCTCACCCGCGCCGCCTTTCTGGCCGCCAGCGGCTTCGACCTCGACCTCGTCGCCGGCGGTCCCATTCGCCGCTGGGCCGACCGCGGCCTCGCCACCGACGACGGCGAACGCGTGCAGCTCACGCGAGAAGGCCTGCTCGTTTCGGACGCGCTGTGGGCCGAGGTGTTGTGATCCGCATCCCGCTCACACGGCCCATCGACGAGCCGCATCCTCACTCGAGGGTCGGGGCTGCCCATGCCCCGTCGCCGGACGTTCGCTTCGGGCATCCTGCCCTTCGCTCACTCGATGCTGACTGCGCTCCGGCATCCTGCCTGCGCTGGTCAGCAACGCCGGCTCCCGGGACACGGGCAGCCCCTCACGCGTTTTGCGAAGAAGGAGTACGGAAGGGCGGGCTCCCCGAACACCGAAGCGAGCATTAGGCGCCTCGGCGGAGAAGACCCGCCATTATCCCAGACGCTGTCGCCGAGCCGCCGAGCGAGCGAAGCGTGTTCGGGGAGCCCGCCCGGCGCGGCAGCCCGGCGCTGCTCACGGTGCATGCTGAACGGCAGTCGGGTACCATCACTCCCATGAGCAACGAAACCCTCTGGGCACCCTGGCGGCTGGGATACGTGCAAGGGCACGACAAGGGCGCGGCCTCGGAACAGGTCGAGCCAGCCCACTGGCGCGACGGCGCCGTCCACCAGTGCTTTCTCTGCCGTGCGGCCGCGGCCGATGCAGTGCACGACCCGGCCCTGGGCGTGGTCGCCCGCACGCCTCTGAGCGTGGTTGTGACCAACCGCTTCCCCTACTCCAACGGCCACCTGCTCGTCGCTCCGCTTGACCACCGGGCCGCGCTTGCCGATCTGTCAGCCGAGCAGCTCCTCGATCTGCAGGCCTGCATCGTGACCTGGTGCGGCGTCATGGAGCGGTCGATGCAGGCCTACGGCTTTAACGTGGGCCTGAACCTCGGGGCGGTCGCCGGCGCGGGGCTGCCCGGCCACCTCCACTGGCACATCGTGCCACGGTGGCCGGGTGACGTGAACTTCATGCCAACGACGGCGGGCGTGCGGGTGTTGCCGCAGTCGCTCGACGCCCTGCGCGAGCAGCTCGTGCAGGCCGCCGCACTACCCCATCATTCCGACCAACGCACCGACGGATCGCGCCGATGACAGCACGCCGCCATGACGAGGAATCTGCCGGGGCACCCGACTGGCAGCAGCGGGAATCGCTCCTGCTTGCCCCCTGGGCGATGCACGCGGCCGACTCGGCTGGCAGGGTGTACGACGAGCCTCCGCACGCCTTCCGCAGCCCCTACCAACGCGACCGCGATCGTATCGTCCACTCGGCCGCCTTCCGCCGCCTCGCCCACAAGACGCAGGTCTTCACCGGCTACCACGGCGACTATCACCGCAGCCGCCTGACGCATACGCTGGAGGTGACGAGCATCGCCCGCACCCTCGCCCGCAGCCTGGCCCTCAACGAAGATCTGGTCGAGACGCTGGCATTGGCCCACGACATCGGCCATCCGCCGCTGGGGCATGCCGGCGAGGACACGCTCTCCGAACTGCTCGCCGACGAAGGCGGCTTCAACCACAACGCGCAGGCGCTCCGCATCGTGGAGCTGCTGGAGATCCGCTACCCACACTTCCCCGGCCTGAATCTCTCTCGGGAGGTGCTCGATGCCCAGGCCACGCGGAAGAAGGATGGTACGGCACCGGCGCCGCTGCTCGAGACCCAGGTCGTCGATGCCGCCGACTCGATCGCCTACGACACGCACGACGCCGACGATGCCGTCGAACTGGGGCTCGTCACCATGGACGAACTTCTGGAGATTCCCCTCATGGCCGATGCCGCCAACCGCGCCCGCGACCGCTACGGTTCGCTCGGGGGCCCGGAACTGCGGCGGGCGGCGCTCCACGAGGTGGTGGAATTCGAGGTGGCGGAACTGGTGACGCGGAGCCGGGCCGCTATCGCGGCCCTGGGGATTGAATCGGTGGCGCAGGTCCGGGATGTATTCCGCGGCCAAGGGAGTCTGCCGGGCGTGCGAATCGTGGCCCACACGCCGGCCGTGGCCGCCGGCAAACGTGCCCTGGAGCAGTTTCTCTTTCAAAGGGTCTACCGCAGTGAACGGGTGCTGGCGGTCCGGGTGCCGGCGCAGCGGAAGCTGACACGTCTGTTCGAGTGGTATTGCCTGCACCCCGACGAGATGCCGCCCGGCTTCCGCGGGCGTGCCGAGCAATTCGGCGTGCGGCGAAGCGTCGCCGACTACATCGCCGGCATGACCGACCGCTTTCTCGACCGCGATCACGACCTGCGGATAGGCCCAGACTGAAAATACCCGGTAGCCCGCGAGGGGGGGGTTTCGTGTTATTCTGAATGAGTTACTTCTGAACGTTTTCGCGGCACTCCCTCCCCTACGCTCTCGCATCCCATGGCTCTCGTCGTACTGCGGGCGATCTTCGTGATGGTCTCCGTGGGGATCGCGGTCCTCATGTTCAACTCCGCGCCCATGCGGGAGGCGGCCGAGTGGCTGCCGTTGACTGTGCTTGCCGGCATGGTTCTGTTGCCTTTGGCCGTCATCGGCATCGATCTCTCGCTGCGCCGCAAGGAGCTGACGGTGATCACGTCGATCTACTTCGGCCTGCTGATCGGCGTGTTCCTCACCTACGTCGCCATTCTCGCCCTCACCCCCCTGCTCGCCGCGGTGCCGCCGACGCCGCTCCTCGGTTGGCTGCCGTCGATTCTGGGCATGATCCTCTGCTACATCTGCACGAGTATGCTCCTGCAGACGCGGGACGACTTCCGCTTCATCATCCCCTACGTCGAATTCGCCCGCGACGTGAAGGGGCTCCGGCCCAACGTGCTCGACGCGAGCACGATCATCGACGGCCGAATTGCCGATCTGGCCGAATCGGGCCTGTTCCAGAGCCGGTTCGTCGTGCCGTCCTTCGTCGTGGATGAACTGCAGGAGGGGGCGGAATCCACCGACAAGTTCCGCCGCATCCGCGGCCGACGCGGTCTCGACGTGCTGGCCCGCCTCCGTTCGGGCAAGTCAATTGAATTGGAAGTGGTGCCCCCCCACAACGACGACGATCTCGAAGCGACCACCGAATCGCGGGTGGTGGGCATGGCCGCCGATCTCGCCGGACGGATCGTGACGGCCGATCCCAACGTCATGAAGATCGCCGGCGTGCGGAGCGTGCAGTCGATCAACATCAACGATCTGGCGCTGGCGCTGCGGCCGGTGTTCGTGCCGGGCGATCTCCTCGACGTGCGACTGGTGAAGCAGGGTGAGGAGCCTGGTCAGGGCGTCGGCTATCTCGAAGACGGCACGATGGTGGTGGTGGAACAGGGCCGCGACCAGATCGGTCGCACGATCCACGTGAGCGTCACGAGCACGCTGCAGACCACGGCCGGCCGGCTCGTCTTCGCCCGGCCGGAGATGAGCCGCGGGTAAATTGACGATCCCACGGCTCACGCCGGGGGCTTGTATCACCCCACATCCAGGCCCTGAGCGTGAGCGACGGGATCTGGTCTCGCGCCCAAAGCTTTCACTTCGCCAGGCGGTTGAGCGTGTACCAGCCGGTGTCGTGCAGGAGCGGCAGGCCGGTCGTATTGCGAACGCCAGCAGCCTTGACCTCGTGGATCACGCCCTCACGAAGGTTGCCGAGCGTGAGCCGCACCCGCCGGCCATCGGCGATCGGCTCCGCCTTCTCGACGCCGCATGGCTCCTCGTCAACGACAGGGCTGCCGTAGCTCGACTGGTAGATATAGGTGAATCCCTTGGCCGCGTAGCTTGCCGGATCGGCCGCTGTCTGCGGATCGACCGGCTCCGTAAACTCCAGTTCGAAGCCTCCGGGTACGGCCCGCATCGCGAGGATCTCAAAGGGCGTCTTCCCGGTCCATGTCAGGCGTTCGAGCGCGAAATCGCCCGCGCCCCGTGAGCCCCAGCCGCGGTTCGTGCCCCCGACGTAGAGCAGGCCATCGGGTGCGAACTGCAGCGCGAGCGATCCGCTCCTGAAGCCCTCGCAAAACCTGAAGCAGGCGCCCTGCATCACGCCGTCGATCGTCTCGAGGAAGCACCGCATGACGATCGAATGCGACTGATCGGTCACGAACATCTGCCCGGCAAACGGCCCGAACTTTCCCGCCGAGATATCGCAGGCCACGCCGCCGGCACTCTTGCCCATCGTGTCGTAGGGAAACACCACGGCGGGGGGCCGCAGCCGTGGAATCCGCTGCACTTCGGCGGCCCAGCGACTGCCGCTCTTCGGCTCCTCGGGCTTCTCGAGGTCCGGCGCGAGTTCGTACCACTTGAACCCGCCGGGGTGGCCGACAAAGTCGCCGGGTACGAGATGCTTGAGCGAGCAGGCACCGTTCCACGGCCCCTGATTGTCGGTGTAGAGCACGTTCCCATCGCCATCGAAGCCGATGCCTCCCGGCGACCGCACGCCAGAGGTCGTGGGGATCATGCGGCCGTCGGGTGTGACACGGACGGCCCAGCCTCGAAAGGGCACCTTGCTGTCGAAGCTGCCGGTCAGGCAGAGCACGACCCAGAGCTTGCCGTCGCGGTCGAACTTCGAACCAAAGGCATACTCGTGGTAGTCGCCCGACACGCCCCAGCCGTCGCTCACGGTCTCGTAGTCGTCAGCCACGCCGTCGCCGGTGGTGTCGCGGAGCCGGCTCACCTCCGGCCGCTGCGTCACGTAGAGCCAGCCGTCACGCCAGGCGAGGCCGAGCACCTCGTGCAGGCCGTGGGCAAACCGCTGCCACCGCGGTTTGCCTGTGGCAGGGTCGCTCACCATCCAGATCTCGCCACGCCTGCTGGCGACGGCAAGCCTGCCATCGGGAATCCATTCGAGCGCGCCCACCTCCAGGGTTGCATCCGCGGGAATCTCGACCGCATTGATCGTGTAGAAGTCCTTCTCCTGCGGCTTCGCCGGCGGTTCGGCAGCCGCCGCGAAGGCGGCCCACGCGATCCCGAGGCAGAGGCCCGCCAGCATCGATCGCACCATGCGTTTCACCATGCGTCTCACCACGAAAGTTCCTCCACGAATTCGGCCGTATCCTCGGGCCCCCACACGATTCTTCGGCGAACCTCCGTGGTGCCGTCAGCGGTGCGGTTCGCCGCCGGACCAACTCCTGCGCCGCTCACCCGCACCCGCCACGTGTCGTCGATCCGCAGCCAGCCGTTGTCGCCCTGTTCGATCTTCTTCGCCATCGCCACACGGAAAATGGCCTCGCCGGCAGCAGGACGACCGACGATCCGCATCGTGCGGCGCACGAATGCCTTTCCGCCCTCGACGACCGGCTCGATTGTTTCGCTGATCTGCATGCCGTCACTCGACCACTTGAACGTGGGCGGCCCCTGCGGATCGAGCGAGTATCCGCGAAACCGTGTGCCATCATCCTGGCCACCGGCTGGCTGACCACGCTGCGTCACCGTCGGCCAGGCTGACTCGGGGCTGGTGAGCACGGCGATCGATGACGCCGTATCGGGTGTGAATACGCCGTCGCCGAGCGGCGACTGGAATCCCTTCCCACGGCCGGTCCAGTGCTTGCCCGCGTCGATGAACGCACCACGCCACACCAAGGCCAGGCGCATCTGATCGGCATCCCAGGCCGCATGCACTTTGTCGGGAAAGCCCACGGCGATCGCCCGAGGCCCGGCCCCTTCGATGAAGTTGCGATAGATGATCGGTTGATCCGTCGGCACAAGTTCGATCGGGTGGGCGCTGGCCCCGATGGGAGGCCGCGGCTTCGCGGAGGCGAGATACCGCCACACTCCCTCGATCTGACCAGCGGCGGTGCCGTCGAGCACGTCGGGGTAAAACGTCTTCCCCTCGGGCCAGGCGGCCGGCATCCGCGTGCCCGGCCGAAACTGCTGCGGGTTGGCGACGTAGGCGAGAAACCACTCATGCCGCAGCCGCTTGGGCATCCGCACCAGGTCGATCACGCCAAGGCTCTGCCCCTTGTCACCACCGAACGAATGGCACTTGATACAGCCGAGCGACTTCGACCCCACGAGCCCCCGCCCCTGCTCTTCGATCTCCGACTCGGCGTGCCCGGCGAGCGAGGGTGTTGCAACGGTGGTCTTCGGGTCTTCGGCGAGCAACGTCACCAACGGCTCGACCACGGCCGCATGCCACTTCGGCATCAGCGTGTGCATGTATGCGCCGCGATCCTTGCCCCCTTCGACGAGCACCTCGCGGAGAAACCCGGACGTGAGCTTGCCACCGACGCCGGTGAGCGTCGGGGGCAGGCGGCCCTCGTCACCCATTTCCTGCACCCCGCTCGTGAACATCGCGTCGCGGGCGGCGTCCTTGAGGATCGGCTCCCCGTCCTCGTCGGTGGCGGCGACCGCTGGAATCGTTCCACCGCGGCCATCCCGGTTGTGGCATGCGTAGCAGTTGAGGGACGTGAGCGTGCGGTCGATGGCCTGCTCGCGGGCGGGCAGAGCAGCGGCCTCCGGCGCCCCGAGCCAGTGGATCGCCGCCGCGACCGCGGCCCGCTGGGTGTCGTCGAGCGGATAGTGCGGCGATCCCTGCCGCGCGGCCGTGGCAAGGCAGCCGCCATCCAGCGTCATGAGTTCCGCGAGCGGCTTTGGCTTGGTCGCTGGCTCGATCAGCGTGCCGTCGGATCCCTTGAGGTCGTGGCAGTTGGCACAGCCCACGGCGGCAAACGCCGTCCGCCCCTCCTCGACGAGCGTCGGATCGACTTTGAACGTTGCAGCCGGCGCCGGCGCCGTGCCGAGCAGGCTGGCGACGACGTGCCGGCGGTCCTGGTCCTTGAGCGGCAGGGCCGGCATGCGGCTCGAGGGTCGGCTCTGCAACGGATCTTTCAGAAACGCGTCGAGCGCCCGCGGCGACCATTTTTTGTCGAGATCGACCAGCGGCATCTGGTCGGGGAGCAGTGTTGCATCAGACCCCCGGGAGCCATGACAGACGGCGCACCCAACGCGGCCGTAGATCTTCCGCCCTTCGTCGGCATTCGCCTTGTCTGCCTCCTGCAGCGGGCCGTCGTTCAACGCCCCTGTCGCGGCCAGAAAGTGGGCGATCGCCGTCGCGGTGCGATCGCGTTCGGTGTCGGGAAGGCCTGCGATCGCATCCGGCATCGTCGTGCCCGGCTTCACGGCATGGGGCTGCTTCACATACGCGACGAGCCAGTCGGGCCTGAGACGCCCTCCGACCTTGTCGAGCAATGGGCCCTGCTTTGGCATCAGGTGCGCGGCCTGCTCCTTGTCGGCGGCGTGGCAGTTCACGCAGCCGAGTTCGCCGAGCAGCAGGAGCCCGCTCTCGATGGCTGCCGCGGGATCGCTCGCCGACCGGCCATACCGTTCGAAACCCGGCACAACTGGCGTGGCAGCCATCGCACTGCACGCCCAACCAAGCGCCAGCAACATGGTCCCGCAGTGAACCAGCCTCATGCTCATGCAACAACCTTTGGCGACATGACCAACCGCGACTCGCACGATGTGCATGATAGCTTCATCGCAGTAGACTTTCGCCTTATGAAAAACACCTATTTAGCCATCCTCGTGGCCTCGCTGGCCATGGTCCTCGGGGGTTTGTCCCTGTTCGCCGCGGAGCCCGCGACGCGGCCGAACGTCCTCTTCATCCTCTGCGACGATCTGCGGCCCGATGCCCTGGGCTGCTACGGCTCGAAGCACGTGAAGACGCCCCACATCG
>JBBAVO010000005.1:12714-35628 GCA_040397635.1 Pirellulales bacterium | reverse complement strand
CGCGGGCGATCTGCTCGCGGATCGTGTGGCGGTCGGAATAGAGGCAGTCGATGTTTGGCGGCGTCACGTCGTCGAGATACCGTAGCCGTTCGAGGTTGGTATCGAGTAGGCCGACGTTCGCGCCGAAGCCCGCAGCCACCTTGGCGGCATTGGCCCCGACGCTGCCCGCGCCGAGCACCGTCACGTGGGCCGGCGCCACGCCCGGCACGCCACCCAAGAGGATGCCGCGGCCCATCTGCGGCTTCTCCAGATACTTCGCCCCCTCCTGGATGCTCATCCGCCCCGCCACCTCGCTCATCGGAATCAGCAGCGGCAGCCGGCCGCGGTCGTCGCGGAGTGTTTCATAGGCCACGGCGGTGGCGCCGGTGGCGAGAAAACCCTCCGTGAGCCCGCGATCGGCGGCAAAATGAAAATAGGTGAACACCGTCTGCCCCGCGCGGATGAGCTTCAACTCCGGGGGCTGAGGCTCCTTCACCTTCACGATCATGTCGGCCCGGCCAAACACCTCCTCGGCTGTGTCAACGAGTTCCGCGCCGCACGTCGCATAGGCCTCGTCGGCGAGGCCCGAGCCGGCCCCGGCCGACCGCTGCACGAGCACGCGATGGCCGGCACGCACCAGTTCCTCCACGCCCACCGGGAGCATCGACACCCGATACTCGTCCTTCTTCGTTTCCTTCGGGATGCCGACGATCATGCTGGCCTCTGGTTGACGGTGGAGGGGTTGAAGACGCGCGGATTGGTTCGCCGGCTGCGGCACTCGCTGCGAGCATTGGGAGGTGTGGAAGCTACAGATGCTGAGGAGCCGGTCGGAGGCACGCGCAGGAGCCGGTGAATTCTGCGACTCACGAGCGATTCACGATTCGTCCACGAGCCTCCTGTAGCAGAATCCGCCGGCGACGAGCATGCCGCAGCCGGCGAACCAAATCTACGAAAAACATGGCCATCCAGGCCATTTTTTCTTGGCGGGGCTCCGCCCGCTGGTGCATACCCGGCCCTCCGGGCCTGTCCGTTCCGGCTCGAAGCTGCGACTGATACCTCAGCCCGGGTTCGCTACGCGATCTTGTAACTGGCCGGCATCGGGGGCGGGTAGTTGCCGTCCTTGTCGGGCATGACCGGCGGCGTGGCATCCCACGACAGCTTCTCAGGCATCGTGCGGAAGTTGCTCTTCAGCAAGTCGCCGTAGCTGACCTGCTTGCCCGTGTAGGTGGCTGTCCTGCCCAGCACCGACGAAAAGCTCGACGTCGTGCCATAGTAGGCATTGTTGAGCGGCTTGTCGTTGCGGATCGCATCCTGCAGTTCGTCGTGCTCGACCTGGTAGGGGTTCGCGGCCTTGCCGTCGTACTTCCAGAGCACCTTGCCCGCGTGGTCGGTGATCTCACCGATCTTCACGAAGCCCTTCGTGCCCTGGAATTCCTCGTTCACGCGGCCGTCGCCGCCGGGGAACTGTCGACACTGGCTGGCGATCCGCACGCCGCCCGGATAGGTGAAGTTGACCGCGTGATGGTCGTAGATCTCGCTGGGCTGGTTGGCAATGCGATTCTGCTTGCCTCCCACGCCGTAGGCCGTTTCGGGAAGCTTGTCGAGGAACCAGTTGGCGATGTCGATGTTGTGGACGTGCTGCTCGCAGATGTGGTCGCCGCAGAGCCAGTTGAAGTGGTACCAGTTGTTAACCTGAAACTCCATCTCGGTCATCTCGGGCTTGCGCGGGCGATACCAGATGCCGCTGCCGTTCCAGTAGACCTGTCCGCCGATGATGTCGCCGGCCAGGCCCTCACGCACGCGGGCCAGTGTCTGGCGATACTTGTCGTCGTAATGACGCTGCAGGCCGACCACGACCTTGAGCTTCTTCTCGTCGGCGAGCTTCGCGGCCTGAAGGCAGAGGTTGGCACCAAACGCATCGACGCAGACCGGCTTCTCCATGAAGACGTGCTTGCCCGCCTTGATCGCCTCTTCGAAGTGGAAGGGCCGGAAGCCCGGCGGCGTGGCCAGGATGACCAGATCGCAGTGCTCGAGCACCTGCTTGTAGCCGTCGAGCCCCTTGAACTGCCGGTCCTCGGGCACCTCAACCTTGTCTTTCATCGACTCGACAGCCTTGAGGGCGCCCTTGATGCGGTCGTCGAAGGCGTCGGCGATCGCGGTCACCTTCACGTTCGAGCCGGGCACGGAGAGCGCCTGCTGGAGAGCCCCGGTGCCGCGGCCGCCGGCCCCGATGAGGCCGACGCGGATGACGTCTGCCGAGGGCGACTGGGCGTGCACGGCACGCATGCTGGCCTGCACTCCGGTCAACGCGGCGCCGGCGATACCGGCAGCCTTGAGGGCATCACGACGGGACAGGTGGCTCGAGGCAGAAGGCTCGCGGGAAGCGGACATGCTTGGGCACTCCAGAATGTGTGGGCAGGCGGGCGAACACCAGCCGGCGCGGGGCGAGAGAATGAAAACGAGCAGCCGGTGGGACACCCCGCCCAGCCGTCCGATCATACCCTCTGGTGCGCTTGCCTGGAAATCCGGATGTGCTGCCCGACGCCTGGGCCGCGGTCATCCGTTACCATCGATGGCCGCGACATCCCCCCGAGCCTCTGCCGCCATGCCCGCCATCCCGTGTGATCCCGCCGCGGCACGTGAATTTGCCCTCGTCGTGGTCGGCCGGCTGCGGTCGGCGGGGCACGAGGCGCTCTGGGCCGGCGGCTGCGTTCGCGATGAACTGCTCGGCCGCACGCCGGCCGACTACGACGTCGCGACATCGGCCCATCCCGATCAGGTGCGGGCGGTTTTCGGCAACCGCCGCACCCTCGCCGTAGGGGCGGCGTTCGGCGTCATCACGGTGCTCGGTCCCCGCGGCGCCGGGCAGGTGGAGGTGGCGACGTTTCGCAGCGACGCGGCCTACACCGACGGCCGGCATCCGGCCGGCGTGACCTTCACCAACGCCCGCGAGGATGCGGTGCGGCGCGACTTCACGATCAACGGGCTATTCCTCGATCCCATCTCAGGCGAGGTACACGACTACGTCGGCGGCCGGGCCGATCTCACCGCGGGGATCGTGCGGGCGATCGGTAACGCGGCGATGCGGTTTGGCGAGGATCACCTGCGGATGCTCCGCGCGGTGAGGTTTGCGGCGGGGTTTGGGTTTGTGCTCGAAGAGCAGACGGAGGCAGCGATCGCTCGCATGGCGCACATGGTGACCACCGTGAGCCCCGAACGGATCGCGGCGGAACTGCGGACGCTGGTGTCGCGGACGGGCCGGCGGCGGGGGCTCGAACTGCTCGCGCAGACCGGCCTGGCCCGCGAGGTGCTGCCCGAGGTGGCGCCGGTGGACGGCGCGGCCAGCGAACGCGAAGCCTGGCACGACTCTGCCCGCATCATCGAGGCCCTCGACGAGCCGGAGCTTGCCTCGGCGCTGGCGATCCTCACGGCGAGGCTGCCACCGGAGTCGCCTCGCCACATCGCGGCCCGGCTGCGGCTTTCCACACGCGATCTGAAGACAGCCTGCTGGCTGCACGAGGCCGTCGCCTTTGTGGACGGCCTCAGTGCAGGCGACCTTGATCAATGTCCCTGGTCGCGGCTGCAGCCGTGGTTGGCCCACGATGCGGCCTTCCTGCTGGCCGATCTGCTGCGGGCCCGCGCCGCCTGCGGCCACGGCTCCGCTGCCACCGCCGGTTGGGTGACTGCGAAGCTGCAGATGCCGCGAGAGCAGCTCGATCCACCGCCGCTCGTGACGGGCAACGACCTGCTCGCCGCCGGCGTGCCGGCCGGCCGCGCGGTGGGGCAGGCGCTCGCGGCCCTGCGGGCGCTGCAACTCGACGGCAGGATCACGACGCGTGACGCGGCGGTGGAGTGGGTGACGCACGGTCGCTGACGGCAGATTTTCCCCCGTGGCAGCGAGTTTTTAACTTGCTGAATGCGGGTGTGAAGCAGGACAAGATGGAATCTCGTCCCCACGGGAGAAGGACAAGATGGAATCTCGTCCCCACGGGAGAAGGACAAGATGGAATCTCGTCCCCACGGGGCGCTCCCATCCGCTACTTCGGCGGTTCGGTCGGTTCGGGGAGGTCGTCGATGCTCTCCAGCCGGAAGACTTCGAGAAACTTCCGCGTGGTGCGATACGACGGCTCGGTGGGCGTGTCGTGGCCCTCATGCGCGGCCTCGTCGTGGACGAGTTCGAGGAGACCGCGCTGCACCAACTGCCGCCATACCGTCGGCCGGGCGTCGCAGCCCAGTTCCACGATCCGGTTGCGTTTGACGGGCTGGTTCCACGCCACCAACGCCAGCACGTCGAGAGCCTCGGCGTCGAGCCGCACCGTGCGGGAACGTGCCTCGACCACACTGCCAAACCTGGCAAACTCCGGCCGCAGCCGCATCACCCAGCCGGCGTCCTTCGCCACGACTTCGTAGGGGCAGTTGTCGGCCCGATACCGTCGCCGCATGTCGGCAGCCAGTTCGTCGATCTCCTGCGGTCGCACGCCGCGCATCAGGCCAGCCACCGTGCGACTGGTGATCGCCTTGCCGCCCGGCAGGCCCACGAACAGGATGGCCTCCAGAATGCTCTCCGGACAGACGCGGAAGCTGGCGTCGCCTGCCGAGGACGCGAAGCCGTCGTCGTCGTCGTCGAGCACGGGTGAGGCATCCACTTTCACAACGTCCTCGCTGTCGGACGGCTGCGCATACGGATCGCCGGTGCCCATCATCGCAGCAAAAGCCTGGGCCAGCTTGTCGATGGAAAGGCCGCCGTCGGCCGGTGCCGCCTGGAAGCCGGCAGGCGGCGGGGACGGCGCATCGGCCTCCGGTTTCGGCGATGGTGTCTTGCGCTTGGCCACGGTCGCTACCGCCAACGCCTGGCGACGTTGGCCTTCATGAAGGCGAGGGAATCGGTCGCAAGTTGATCCTCGGACGGGAACATCTTCCGCCAGATCTTGGTCGCCGCCACGATGTTGGGCAGCGCGAGGCCAAATGCCTCCACCACCATCCAGCCGTCATAGCCCGCCGTGTGGAGTGCGTCGAAGGTTTCGTCCCAGTGCACGTGGCCGGTGCCGGGGATGCTGCGGTCGTTTTCGGAGATGTGCACGAGCACCGTCCACGGGGCGGCCGCCTGGATCGCCGACGCGAGGTTCTTCTCCTCAATGTTGGCATGGAAGGTGTCGTACATCATTCGCACGTTCGGATGATCGACCGCCTGCACGAAGGTGACCGTCTGGGCGACGCTCGTAAGGAAATAGTTCTCGAACCGGTTGAGGTATTCCGTGGCGATGGTCACGCCCGCCTGCGCAGCATGCTCGGCAACCGTTCGCATCGTGTCCACGCCCCACTTGAATTCGTCCGGAGTCGGTCCCTTGCCGGTGAACTCGCCGATGGCGGAATGGGTGGGGCCGACGAGTGTCTTCACGCCGGCGGCGTGGCAGCAGTCGAGCGTCTTCTTCATGGCATCGACGGCGGCCGCGCGGACGCTCGACGACGGGCTGATCGGATTATCGCCGGGGCCGCGAACCGTGACGGCCGTCCGCTCCAGGCCAATGGCGTCGAGTTTCTTCGACCAGTTCTTGTAGAGAGACTCGTCGAGTTCGAAGATCGGGATCTCGATGCCGTCGTAGCCGAGTTTCTTGATCCGCTCCACGACGGGCACCATCCCGTCGTGCATGCGGTCGGTCCAAAGCAGAAGGTTGAGGCCGTATTTCATCGCTGGCTCCCGATTTCCAGAAGGAAAGGACTGCAGTGGAATTCAAGCAGGGAGGCGACCCAAAGAACAAGGCCAATGCCGCGTCTATTTCGCGCGGGAGGGGCGTTTCTTGCCGCGGGCGTCCAGCCGACGGCCGTCCTTCGTGGCTGGCGCCGTCTTGAGCGGCTCAGCAGCGCCGTCGAGGGGATCGCCTGCCGAGATGCCGGCGAGCCGCGTGTGGACTCGGTCGGCGTAGTCCTCCGAGAGTTCCATGCCGAGAAACGAACGACCCAGCTTCTTGGCCACAGCCAGGGTCGTGCCACTGCCAGCGAACGGATCGATCACGGTCTCCCCTTCACGGCTCGACGCGCGGATGATCCGCCCCAGCAGTTGCTCCGGCATCTGGCAGCCATGCCAGCCCGACCGCTCTTTGAACGTGCCGCAGATCCGCGGGAAGTACCAGGTGTCTTCCGCCGCGCCGAAGCCCTCAGGCAGGTCTTGGGGACGCAGCACCCAGGTGTCGTCGGGGAGCCGGCCCGTGGGGTTGGCTCGCTTGTCACCGTAAACAAGTTCGCGGGCAGAGGGCACGCGGATCGCATCGGTGTTGAAAGTAAACGCCAAAGGATCGCGAACGAAGTGAAACAGGTGCACGTGCGAGCGGCTGAACTTCTGCTTGCAATTGACGCCGAACGTGTAATACCAGACGACCCAACTGCGGCACGTGAGCCCCAGCTCCCGCGTGGCGATCACCTTCAGTTCGGCCGCGTATTCGTCGCCAATCGCCAGCCAGAACGTGCCGTCGGGCCGCAGCACGCGGACGACCTCCCGCATCCACTTTCGGGACCAGTCGAGGTAGGCGTCGGCCGACAGGCGATCGTCGTAGGCGTCGTAGTCGTAGCCGATGTTGAACGGCGGGTCGGCGAAGGCCAGATGGACGCTGCCCGTCGGCACCCTCGCCACCAGATCGAGGCAGTCGCCCCGATGCACCGCATCGATCGCAAGAGGCTCGCGTTTGGTGACCATCTCATGAACTCCGTGTCGGCCGACCGTGGGATTTTCACGGTACCGGCCGCGCTGCCAGTCGTCCAGCCAGCCCGGTCTTCACGCGGTGGCCAGCCGCAGGGCGGCGGTGCAGGCGGCCTCGAAGGCGTCGAGGTCGAGTTGCTCCTTGGTCGTGTGGATCTCCATCTGCCCGCAGCCGAGCGTCACCGTGGGGATGCCGTTGGCCGCCATCCAGTTGGCATCAAGGCCGCCGTTGGAAATGTCGAGCCGGGGCACAAGGCCGAGGCCGCGGACGGCCTCCTGGGCCGCCACCACGCAGGGCTCATCGTCCGCCAGGCGAAACGCCTCGTAGTCGAGATGTCCGTCGAACGTCACGCGGCCCGTCTTGCCGTCGGCACTGCGCACCTTCTTGACCGCATCGGCGAAGGCTTTTTCGATCGCCTTGACGATCCTGCCGCGGAACGCCGGGTCGTGGCTCCGCGCCTCGGCCCGCAATGTGGCCGACTCGGCCACCACGTTGGTCGCACAGCCGGCCTGGATCACGCCCACGTTGCTCGTGCCCCGCTTGCCATCTTTCATCACGAGACCGTGCCAGCCGTCCTCGACGAGCGACGCAATGGCCAGCGACGCGATCGCGATCGCCGACACGCCCTTCTCCGGGGCCACGCCCGCGTGGCTCGGAATCCCTTCGATGGCGATGTCCATGCGGTAGCCGCCCGTCGCGCCGACCGTGATCTTCTCGACGGCGCCGCCGTCGAAGTTGAAGGCCAGCTTCGGCTTGCCGAGGTCGGCGGCCTTGGCGAACCGCGCGCCATAGAGGCCGATCTCCTCCTGGATCGCGAAGAAGAAGGTCAGCGGCGGATGCGGCAGTTTGTGCCGCAGAATCTCGAGCGCCGTCGAGAGTACGACCGCGCAGCCGGCGCGGTCGTCGGCGCCGAGCCCCGTCGCCGGGTTGCCGCTCTTCACGAAGCGGCCGGCCACCACCGGCTTCGTGCCGATGCAGACGGGCACCGTGTCCATGTGGGCCATGAAGAGACGCCGAGGGCCAGGCATGGTGCCGGGCAGTTTCACGATCAGGTTGCCCACGTTGCCCTTGATCGGCGTCTTCGTGTTGGCTGAGTCAAAGGATATGGCATCGGCGGGGCAGCCCGCCTCCCGCAGCCGCTTCACGATCTGGTCGGCCACGGCCTTTTCGTTGCCCGATCCGCCGGGAATGGCGAGCAGATCGAGGACGGTGCGACGGGCAGCCGCGAGGTCGGGCTTCGTCGCAGCGACAGTCGTCGATCCCGAGGTGTGAGCTTGTGTGTGAGTTTTTGCCGCTGCAGGCTTTACACTGCCAGAGGACGAACGGGCTGATTTCGGAGACGGTTTCACGGACGTTTTCAGGGAAGCTTTTTTCATGCGGATTTTTCTCGCGGGGATCATGCAGGGCTCGCACGTGGCGGCACTGGTGCACGATCAGGTGTATCGGGACACGCTTCGCGACCTCGTGCAGTCGCACTGGCCGGATGCGCAAGTCTACGACCCCTTTGCCAATCATGGCAATTCGATCGCGTACGACCGGCGCCGGGCGGGTGAGGTGTTCATGGGGCACATCGAGATGTGCCGCGAATTCGACCTGCTGGTGGCGTATGTTCCCGAGGCGTCGATGGGGACGGCCATCGAGATGTGGGAGGCCCACCAGCAGGGCCGCACCGTGATCACGATCACGCCGCTGGTGCACAACTGGGTGGTGCAGTTGACGAGCCGGGCGGTCTACCGCGATTTCGAGGACTTCGCCCACGCGGTCAACTCTGGCGAGATCGACCGGCTGCTGGCGAAAGCGTAGCTGCCGGCGGTTCGGGGCTGCCCATGCCCCGTCGCCGGACGTTCGCTCCGGCATCCTGCCTGCGCTCACTCGATGCTGACTGCGCTCCGGCATCCTGCCTGCGCTGGTCAGCAACGCCGGCTCTCGGGGCATGTGCACCCCCTCACGGATGCTTCCGTGCTTTTACAAGCCCGGAGTGTGAGCGATGGGATCGGATTTAGCCGCGGCGGCGGGTGAGGGCGGTGCGGCAGGCGGAAGCGATCTGTTCCGCGCATGTTGGCCCGAGCGGCCAGACGTCGAGCGGCTCGGTGTCGTCGGGCTCGATCCAGCCAGCCCGGAGCATGTCCGCCGCTGGAGTGTCGGCGGCGATCACCGTCTCGCAGGAGCCGAGCGCGCGGCCCACGAGCGTTCGCATGAATGGCTTCGCTGCGGCGGCAGTGAGATCGGCCTGGGCGACATGCACCACCACCGGCGCGCCGGTCTCCGCCGCGAGATCGGCGAGGAGTCCGGCGTGCATCACGAAGATCACGTCGGGATCGGTGGCGTCCACCGCCTCGGCGATCAGCTGCCGCGCGGTCTCGCGGACGAGCCCCAGCAGCCGCGGTGAGAGCGAGGGCACCACACTGAGCAGCGACTCCGCCGAGCCATCCCGCACCGCCGCGAGAAAACGGTGCGACGCTGCCGCGATCGCATGGAGGTGAATGCCATACATGCCGTCGTTCGGCTGCTCCAGCTGCGGGATCGACGAGGGACCGCAGACGGCAGCGGCAATGCCCAGCCGGCCGAGGTCCGCGCGGCAGTGATGCACGCGGGTGTGGTCGTGGTCGCAACTCCCGTGGTCGATCAGCAGCAGTCGCATGGTGTCGGGCGGCGGGAGGCCGCGGGTCCGGTGAGGCCGCTCTAGAGCCAGCCCAGCCAGCGGCCGATGGCGAGGCAGACGGCCACGTAGGCCGCCGCTCCCCAGTCATCCGCCATGATACCGAGCCCGGCGGGCAGGTGTTCGAGCCGGCGACAGGGGAACGGTTTCGTGATGTCGAAGAGCCGGTGCAGCACGAAGAGGGCCGCCAGCACCGTCGGCGATCGGCTGGCGGCGGGCACGACCAGGGCCGCCAGCGGCACGCTCGCAGCCTCGTCATAGATAATCGCCCCAGGATCCTTGCCCCGTCCGAGCGCTCGAGTTGCCCGCGTGCAGATCGGGATGCCAATCAGGTTGATGGCCACGAGCAGGCCGGCCTCGATCACGGGAGGCAGGGCCAGCCTCGCAAGGGCCAGTGCGACGAGCGTGCCCGCCGCCGCGCCAAACGTGCCCGGGGCGAAGCCGATCCGGCCCAGTCCGCCGCAGGTGGCGAGCAGCGCTGCGGGATCGAACCACCGCGGGGCGGCAGGGGTGGACGTCGTCGGGGCTGGCGTGGCGGGGGGCATACCTGCGAAATGTAGCACGGCGGCGTATGATACCGGGGGGCTGGCTTTAGCGACGCAGCGACATCAACCTTCCCGACACGCCACCCCTCCCTCCATCGAACTCTTCCCGTCACCGCCCACCGCACCTTCTTCCCCGCACAGGCCCATGGCAGACAGTTCCCAGGTTTCGGCAGGTACGATCGGCCCGCTCTCGCTCGTCGAATACCCCCATCCGGCGCTCCTGCGGCCCGCGAAGCCGCTCGTGCGGATCGATGAAGCTGTCTGCGATGCCGTCGAGCAGATGTTCGACATCATGTATGAGGCGGAGGGGATCGGCCTCGCCGCCAACCAGGTCGCGCTGCCCTACCGTCTGTTCATCGTGAATACATCCGGCCGGCGGGGCCATGGCGAAGAACTCGTCTTCATCAATCCGGCGCTCAGCCGTCCCCGCGGCACCGCGGTGCAGGAGGAGGGCTGCCTGAGCCTGCCCGGCCTGCGGATGGACGTGCGACGCCCGGAGAAAATCGTCGTCGAAGCCTGGTCGCTCGAAGGCGAGCCGATCCGGCTCGACCTCGATGGACTGCTCTCCCGTGTGGTGCAGCACGAGTTCGATCATCTCGATGGCAAACTGTTCACCGACCGTCTGCCGGAGGTGGCGGCGATCGAGGCGAGGCGGGCGCTGGAGACGTTCCGCGAGGTGTTCACCGGGCAGGTGTCACGGGGTGAATTGCCTGGCCCTGACGAGATCGTCTCCCGTCTCGACAGGCTCGAAGCAGATCGCTGCAAGGCATGAGTCCTTCCACGTTGAGTCCCGCGAAGCGAGCCCTGAAGATCGTGGTGATGGGCACCGGCCCGTTCGCCGTGCCAACGTTTCAGATGCTCCTGCGATCGCCGCACACGGTCGTCGCCGTCGTCACCCGGCCCGCCCATGCACCGTCCGGACGGAGGCCGCCTCCCAATCCGATGCGCGATGCGGCGGATGCCGCCGGCGTGCCGATTCTCGCCCCGGAGCGGATCAACGATCCCGAGGCGATCGCGGGGGTCGCGGCCCTGAGCCCCGACCTGCTCGTGGTCTGCGACTACGGCCAGATCCTTTCGCCCGCGGCGCTGGGCGTCGCCCCCTACGGCGGCATCAATCTGCACGGCTCGCTTCTGCCCAGGCATCGGGGCGCGGCGCCGGTGCAGTGGGCGATTCTCGCAGGGGATGCCTCGACTGGCGCAAGCGTGATCCACATGACGCCCGCGCTCGACGCCGGCAATGTGATCGCAACGCGGGAGACGCCGATCGGCGTTGCTGAAACCGCAGCCGAACTCGAACGCCGGCTCGCCGAGATGGGCGTGGACGCCGTGCTCGAAGCGATCGATCGGCTTACCGCCGCCGGGCCTGGCAGCACGCCGGGCGTTCCTCAGGATCCCGCCCGTGTCACCCGCGCGCCGCGGCTCGCGAAGGCCGATGGGATCGTGGACTGGTCTCTGCCGGCAGCCCGCATCGAGCGGATGCGGCGGGCGCTCGAACCCTGGCCACGGACCACGACCTTTCTCCACGCCGGGGAGGAACGGCCGCCAGTGCGAGTGGTGCTGGAGGACGTGGCGGTTGTCGACGAGTCGTCGGCCGATCGCGAGGCTGAACCGGCCGTCGTTCCGGGCTCGATCCTCTCCGCGGACGCCGCCGGACTCGTCGTGGGCTGTGGGGAGCACACGCGGCTCGTTGTCCGGCGGCTCGTGCCGGAAGGGAAGCGGAGCATGTCGGCCGCCGAGTTCCTGCGGGGCCACGCCCTCTTCAGCACCGCACGTTTCGGCTGACACAAAAAAGGTGGCCGTCACCTTTTTTGTAGGAACCGATCTGAAAAGAGGGCGACCACCGTGTAGCGAGACAGCGCCACGATCGACCACGCGCACCAGAACGTCAGCACCGCGAGGTAGGTTGGAGGGGCAACCTGGTAGCGGATTCCATACGCAACCGCGGCCACGGAGGCAGCGATGATCGCCAGGTGAGGCCAGATGGCCGCGGCCCGACGGAGAAACGTCGTACTCCGTACGACCTTCGGGGTGACCCGGTAGCTAGGCCGTGTGACGGGGGAAACAGCGATCCTGTTGCAACAACGTGGCCGCGGCGGCACTGTGACAGCTCCCCGCTCTGTCCCCGCCACTCTGGCCTTCCTAAGGTTTGCCATGTTCACGACGCACCTCCCTTCAGCGGCAGTCATCGTGCCGGGTGGGGCTGACTGGTGGCCGCTGGCGGCGATCGTGGCCACGGCCGTCGGTCTGATCGCCTCTCTAGCGTTTCGCTATGCCTACGTCCTGCGGCAACTCGAACGGGCCACGGCGGCATGGGAGGCCGAACGGGGGCGGCTCAACGCCATGCTGGAGAGCCTGTTCGATCCGCATGTGGTCATGCAGCCGGTGCGGGACGCCGCTGGCCGCATTGTCGATTTCATCTTCGACAATACGAACCCGGCAGCCTGCGGCTGGATCGGCATCGATCGCGACCATCTCACGGGGAGTCGTCTCCTCGAGGTGTATCCCACTGCTGACTCGATGGGGCTCCTGACAATCCTGGCTGGCATCGCCGATACCGGTCGTCCTGCTGCCATCGATGCGTTTCCGTTTCCACTCGGCGCGGCTGGACAGCGGCGAATCGATATCCGTGCCGTACGGGACGGGGAGCAGGTCAGCTTCACATGGCGCGATGTCACCGACCGCGACGTCGTGTCGAAGAAATTGGCCGCCTCCGAAGAGCAGTTTCGACTGCTGGCGGAAAACTCCTCGGACGTCGTGGTGCGTGTTGACCATGACGGCACGATCATCTGGGTGTCGCCGTCGGTCACCCCGGTGCTTGGCTGGTCGCAGAGCGACTGGATCGGCCACCGGGCCACCGACTTTTTCAATTCCAGCGCCGATCGCGATCGGTTTCTCCACGAGCAGCAGAAGGCGTTGCTCGGCCAGTCGATCCTGGTCCGCACGCAGATGCAGTCCAAGGGCGGCGACATCCATTGGGTGGAGATCCACGCCGGTCCCTACCGCACCGAGGATGGCACCATTGATGGCATCGCGGCATCGTTTCGGCTGGTCGATGCGGAGGTCTCTTCCCAACGGATCCTCGAACGCCGCGCGCGCACAGACGAACTGACCGGGCTGCTCAATCGGAAGGAGGCGATCGACCGGATCGAAACCCTCACCCAGCATGACGGCCGCACCGACGCCGTGCTCTGGTGCGATATCGACCGGTTCAAGGTGGTGAACGACACCTACGGCCACGCCGCCGGCGACGCCGTGCTCGAGGTGCTGGCCGACCGGATCCGGGCGTGCCTGCGGACGCCCAATGACCTGGGTGCCCGGCTCGGCGGCGACGAATTGATGGTGTTCCTCCACGGCGTCCGCGATCTTCAGGATGCCGTGGCCATTGCCGAGAAGCTCCGCGGTCATGCCGCAGAGCCGATTCCGACCTCGTCGGGACCGCTCAGGGTCACGCTCAGCATCGGCGCGACCCTCGCCCGGCCTGACGAGAGCACCGACGCCCTCATCGCCCGGGCCGACGACGCCATGTATCAGGCCAAGAAAAGCGGTCGAAATCAGGTGGTCGCGTTCGAGGAGGCTGCCGTCACGGGCGAGCAGCAGGCAGGCGGGGTGTGAGGCGTCAATTCGGAGGCGGCCGTTCTGGCGTGCCGGCCGAGCGGATGCAATAGTTGCCGAGAGGCTTCTCTGGGAAGCCTCAGGCAGGAACCCCCATGCACATCAAGCGTGCCCTCATCACCGCCGCCGGCAGGGAGCAGCAACGGCTGCCGCTCCAGCGGCTCGTGGACCGGGACGGCATTCCCAAGACCGCGCTCGAAATCATCGTCGAGGAGGCCGTGGCGGCTGGGGCCCACGAGGTGGGCATCGTCGTGCGGCCCGGCGACGAGGCGGACTTCCGCGCGGCTGCCGGCAGTGCTGCCTCGCGGCTCGAGCTGATTCCCCAGCCTGAGCCACTCGGCTACGGCAACGCCGTCAGCGTCGCCCGCGGCTTCATCAACGATGAGCCATTCCTGCATTTCGTGGGAGACCATCTCTACGTGAGCGACAGCGATCGCCGCTGCGGGCAGCAGCTCGTGGCAGTCGCCGAGGCGGAACAGTGCAGCGTGTCGGCCGTGCAGCCGACGCGGGAGAGCATGCTGCCCTACTTCGGCGCGATCGGCGGCCGCCGGGTGCCGCAGACGAAGAATCTCTACGAGATCGACACCGTCCTCGAAAAGCCGACGCCCACGCAGGCCGAGCAGGAACTGATCGTGCCGGGGCTCCGCGCCGGCCATTATCTCTGCTTCTTCGGCATGCACGTGCTCACGCCCGTGATCTTCGACCTGCTCGATGCGCTCGGCGACTCAGGCCGCCGTCAGGTCTCGCCCGCGCTTGCCATGCTGGCCGGCCGCGAGCGGTATCTGGCCTACGAAGTCGCTGGCAATCGCTCCAACCTCGGCGTCACCTACGGCCTACTCTTCGCGCAACTCGCGCTCGGCCTCTCGGGGAAGGATCGTGGCGACATCCTCAGCCAGCTCGTTGACCTGCTGGCCCGCCAGCCTCAAGCCTCATGAGCCGCCCCGTGGTCGCCAGTCGTTTGGTCGCGATCATCGAGTCGGACGAGCCGGCGATCCGCGATCAGTCGCTCGAGAGTGTCTGCGCCGCGGCTACGGCCGACGAACTTCTCGCCGAGGCGGCGGCACTCGAGGCCTTCCGCCAGACGAGCACGAGCCTCTACCACCGCGTGCGGGCGCTGTTTTTCCTGGCCGGCATTCATCGCTTCCAGCTTCCCGCTCGGCTGTCGGCCGGCGGTCGCGCCGCCGCCCTCGTTCCCCATGCCGGCTACGACCATCTGCTCCATCGACGGTTCGAGGAGGCGATCGCCGCGTTTCTGGAGAGCCAGCGGGAGCATGGCCCGTCCGACGCGATCTCCAGCGCCCTTGCGGTGAGCTACCGTGAACTCGGCCTGCAGACGCTCGCCAATCAGGTCCGCAAGAGCGTGCGGTCGCTGCGGGGCAACCAGTGGATGTTTCGCGTCGGGCATCCGGCCGATCACGCCCTTCGCATCCGCCCCGAACTGCTGGCCCGCAGCGAGAACGGCACCTTTCCGCTGCTCCGCGAATCGACGCCTGTGCGAATGGACCTCTCGCACTCCTGCTGGAGCGACGTCTTCTTCCTCGGCATGGACTATCCCGAGGGGGCGCGGGTGCTCAACGTGTCGATCGATCTGGGCGTGCACGGCCGTGATGCCGCGCCCAAGCCGCCGGTCGAGGCCTATCTGCGGGTGATCGACAGCCCGGTGCTGCGGCTTACGAGCGTTGACCTCGCCACGACCGCCGAGATCGCCGACCTCGGCGAGGTGTTCGACTTCGCCCGCGACTATCTCGGGCTCCTGAAGGCGGCGGTGATCGCCGCGGGCATCGTGCCGCCCGGCGTCGAGGGGTCGGGGGCCAGCCTGGCCGATCTGCTCGCCCGCGTCGTCGGCCCCGGGCATGGTCTCGAGATCGTCAGCAGCGTCAACAACATTCCCAAGGGCTCGCGGCTGGCCGTTTCCACCAACCTGCTCGCGGCGCTGATCGCCGTCTGCATGCGGGCGACCGGTCAGGCCCAGTCGCTCACCGGCCAGCTCACGGAACCCGAACGCCGGCTCGTGGCGGCGCGGGCCATCCTCGGGGAATGGCTCGGCGGCAGCGGCGGTGGCTGGCAGGATTCCGGCGGCGTCTGGCCGGCGGCCAAGCTGATCCGCGGGGTGGTGGCAACGGAGCACGATCCCGAACATGGCACGAGCCGCGGCCGACTGCTGCCGACCCACGAGCCGGTCCGTGTCGGCTCGACCCTGCAGGACTCGCTCGTGCTGGTGCATGGCGGCATGGCGCAGAACGTGGGCCCGATCCTGGAGATGGTGACGGAGAAATACCTGCTGCGGTCGGCTGCCGAGTGGCAGGCGCGGCAGGACGCGGCCGGCGTGCTCGACGAGATCATCGCGGCTGTCGAGGCGGGCGACATGCGCCGCATCGGCGCCGCCACGTTTCGCAACTTCGTCGGCCCGATCCAGACGATCATTCCGGGAGCCACGAACCTCTACACGGAGACGATCATCCGCCGGGTGCGGGAGCGGTTTGGCGACGACTTCTGGGGCTTCTGGATGCTCGGCGGTATGTCGGGGGGCGGGATGGGATTCATCGTGGCGCCCCATCTCAAGGTGGCCGCCCAGCAGGCCCTCGGCGAGATCATGGCCGCCGCGAAGCGGGAGCTGCAGCATTCGCTGCCGTTCGCGATGGAGCCGGTGGTCTACGACTTTGCGGTGAACGAACGCGGCACCTGGTGCGATCTGCTTGCCGGCACCGCCGCCCTGATGCCTGCCGCCTACTACGCGCTCACGGTGCCCGAACTGCTGAAGGCCGACCGGCTCGCACTTCCGGCCTCGCGCCGCGCCGAACTCGACGCCTTCGGCGCCGCCTGCCGCACGCAGCCGGAGCTGGCGGGCATGGTGGACACACTCTTCGATCGACTGTTTCCGCGTGGCGACGGGGCCCGCGGCAATGCAGGCGAACTCCGCCGGCTCCTGGCCGACCTCGGCTTCGACGACGTGCAGCACGAACAGATCCGCGCCGACCTGCGGGCCGGCCGGATCGGCTTGGCGCAGAACCGTCTCCCCGCCGCGACCTCGATCGAGGACGTGCACGATGAAGACGTGGCCTTCGCCGACGAGCAGGCCGGCGACGAGGCGACCCGGCAGCGAGGGCTCGATGCCCTGCGGCGGGGCGAGGCGGCCGTGGTGACGATGGCGGCGGGCGTCGGCAGCCGCTGGACGCAGGGAGCGGGGGTGGTGAAGGCACTGCATCCCTTCTGCAAGCTGGCCGGCCGGCATCGGACCTTTCTCGACGTGCATCTGGCGAAATCGCGACGGACGGGACGGCTCGCGGCAATGCCTGTGCCGCACGTGATCACCACGAGCTATCTCACGCACCGCCAGATCGAGGCATTCGGGCTCGACACGGCCGGCGTCGATGCGGTGCTCTCGCCTGGCAGGGCGGTCGGCCTGCGGATGATCCCCATGACCCGCGACCTGCGGTTCGCCTGGGAGGAGCTTTCCCATCAGGTGCTCGACGAACAGAAGGAGAAAGTGCGCGACAGCCTCCGCGCGGCACTGGTCGCCTGGGCCGAGCAGGCCGGCGAGGGGGCCGACTACACCGACAACACACCGGGGCAGTGCCTCCACCCCGTCGGCCATTGGTTCGAGGTGGCCACCATGCTCCGCAACGGCGTGCTCGAGCGGCTGCTCCGCGACCGGCCGCAGCTTCGCTGGCTGTTCCTCCACAACATCGACACCGTCGGCGCCGACCTCGATCCCGCCCTACTTGGCCGGCACATCGCTGGCGGTTCCTGCCTCACGTTCGAGGTGATCCCGCGGCGGATCGAGGATCGTGGCGGCGGGCTCGCCCGCGTCAATGGCCGGCCCAGGATCGTGGAAGGGCTGGCGATGCCCCGCGAGGAGGACGAGTTTCAGCTGCGGTTCTACAACACGCTCTCCACGTGGATCGACATCGACCAGCTGCTCGCCGCATTCGGCCTGTCTCGCGAAGATCTCGGCAACGAGGAGAAGGTGGCCGCAGGCATCCGTGCCCTGGCGGCGAAGATGCCGACCTACGTGACGCTGAAAGACGTGAAGAAGCGGTGGGGCCACGGACAGGAAGACGTGTTTCCCGTGGCGCAGTTCGAGAAGCTCTGGGGCGACATGACGGCGCTGTCCGAGATCGGCTCGCGATACGTGGTGGTGCCGCGTCTCCGTGGCCAGCAGCTGAAGGACGTCGCGCAGCTCGACGGCTGGCTTCGCGACGGGTCAGCCGCCCACGTCGAGTCGCTCGGCGACTGGGCGTAGGAAGTCTTTACGAGATGGCCGCGGTTCGGGGCTGCCCGTGCCCCGTCGCCGGACGTTCGCTTCGGCATCCTGCCTGCGCTCACTCGATGCTGACTGCGCTTCGGCATCCTGCCTGCGCTGGTCAGCAACGCCGGCTCTCGGGGCCCGGCCAGCCCCTCACGGATTCCGCAGTCGGAAACGTTCCCTCCCTGATTCCGGCGAAGCGTTTCCATCCTGGCGCGGCAATCGGCGGTTGTATACACTGAGTGCCATGACGAAACGGCTCTGGATCGAAACGGTCGGCTGCCAGATGAACGTGCTCGACAGCGAGCTCGTCGTCGCCGCGCTGCGCCGGCAGGGCTGGGAGCTGGCGAGCACCACCGCCGAGGCAGACGCCGTCTTCTACAACACCTGCAGCGTGCGACAGCATGCCGAGGACAAGATCTACTCCGCCCTCGGCCGGATCCGCCTCGAAAAGCAGCAGCGGCCAGGCCTCGTTGTCGGCGTGCTCGGCTGCATGGCCCAGAAGGATCAGGAACTCGTCCGCAAGCGGGCGCCCTGGGTTGATCTCGTCGTCGGTCCGGGCCAGCTCCACCGTGTGCCCGGCCTCGTCGATGACGTGCTCGCCGGCGGCGGCCCTCGCTTGGAGGTGAGCCTCGACCGCACCGGCGGCAGCCGCGAGGCGATTGCCCAGAGCTTCGAGAGCTACGACCCCGACCGCGATCCGCAGATGCGGCCGACGCCCTTTCAGGCGTTCATTCGGACGCAGACCGGCTGCGACAAGTTCTGTGCCTTCTGTGTTGTGCCGCACGTCCGCGGCCCCGAGCAGGCCCGCGCACCGGCCACGATCGTCGCCGAGGCGCGGAAGCTCGTGGCCGAGGGCTGCCGCGAGATCACACTCATCGGCCAGACCGTCAACAGCTACCGCTTCTCCGACGGCGGCAAGACGACGCGGCTCGCCGATCTGCTCGCACTCCTCGACGCGATCGACGGCCTCGACCGGATCAAGTTCGTGACCAGCTATCCGCGCGACATGACCGACGACCTGATCGCGGCCGTCCGCGACCTGCCGACGGTGAGCCACTATCTGCATGTGCCGGCACAGCATGGCTCAGACGCCGTGCTCACCCGGATGAAACGTGGTTATTCGATCGGCGAATACATGGAGATGCTCGGTCGCCTGCGTGAGGCGATCCCGCACGCGGCCGTGACGAGCGACTTCATCGTCGGCTTCTGCGGCGAGACCGACGCCGAATTCCAGACCACGCTCGATCTCGTCCGCACCGCCGACTTCAAGAGCAGCTTCATCTTCAAATACAGCCCGCGGCCCGGCACCAAGGCCTTCGACCGGCAGCCCGACGACGTGCCGGAGGTGGTCAAGAAGGAACGCAACAAGGCGCTCGAAGAGGCGCAGGCGGCGGTGAGCCTCGCCGGCAATCTGCGGTTCATCGGCACGCGGCAGCAGGTGCTCGTGGAGGGGCTTTCGGTGCGAGAGGAACGGAGGCAAGGAGAAAATCCGGTGTCTCCGGACGGCATCGCGCAGCTCACTGGCCGGACGATGTGCGACCGGATCGTGGTCTTCGACGCGCCTCAGCGGCTCGTCGGGCGACTCGTCGATATCGACATCCAGGCGGCCGGGGCCTGGTCGCTGGCCGGCGACGTTGCCGACGGGCTCGCTGAGGCGACGCCGCTGGAGCATCTCTTCTCAGGCGGTGATGCCGCGGCTGCCCCGGTGGTCTACGACATCGATCTCACAAAAAGCGTTCTTGGCCGACCGGCGTCCTCTGGACGATCTGACACGACGGCATCTGACATGACGCCGACCGACACGACTGCAGGAGCCTAGCCGTGCCGCCGGACTTCCCCGGTTCGATCGCGGAGATGGAGCGGCTCCTCGACGAGCCCACCGCCGCGGCGGAGTGGGGACGGCGTGCAGGACTCACGGATCCACACCAGGCCCACCGCTCGCTCTGCGGGCTGGCCGCCCACGGGCTGACTCTCGATCTGATGGCGTTTCTCTGTGGCCGGCTGGGCGAACTCCTGCCAGCCGTGAGCGATCCTGATCGGGTGCTTGTCGCGGTCGAGCGGCTCCTCGGCGCGGTCCGCAGCCCGCTCTCCACCGGCACGCTCTTCCAGCGTGATCCGCGGAGCCTCGAGATTCTGCTCAAGCTCTTCTCCGCCAGCCCCTATCTGGCAGACCTCGTGATCCTCGACCCTGAATCGTGGGAGCAGGTCCGCGTGGGCGAGGGACGGCCCGAGAGTCGCCAGAGCCTGGCCGCAGCGTTGGCCGCGGAGACGGCCCTGCTCACCGAGCCCGACTGCGTGATGCGGGCACTGCGTCGGTTCAAACGTCGCGAGACGCTCCGCATCGCCTACGGCGACATCGTTGGCGGGCAGCGGCTGGAGACGGTTGTGACGCAGATTTCGTACGTCGCCGACTGCGTGGTGCGATCGGCGGTCGCGTCGGCCGTGTCGAGACTCGAAAAGCTGCGAGGCATTCCCCGCGGGCTGGCCGGGGAACACGCCACCATCACGGTGATCGCGATGGGCAAGCTCGGCGGCGTGGAGCTGAACTACTCCAGCGATATCGATCTCGTGTTCGTCTATTCGGCAGAGGGTCGCGTGGATGGGCCCAAACCCTGTTCGAACGCCGAGTTCTTCGAACGCGTGGTGCAGGAGACGGTGCGGCTGATCGCGGAACCAACCGACCTGGGGGCCACCTACCGCGTCGATTTGCGGCTGCGGCCACACGGGGCGAACGGACCCGCGACGATGTCGCAGGAGGAGCTGCTGCAGTATTACGACCGCCATGGCCGCACCTGGGAGCGGCAGGCGTGGGTGAAGGCCCGCTGCATCGCCGGCGACGAGGCGCTCGGAGCAAGGGTGCTCGCCGAGATGGAGCCGTGGATCTACCGCCGCTGGCTGACGCGGGCCGATATCAGCGGCATCAAGGCGCTCAAGCGACGGATCGAACACCGGGCCGTCCGCGACGGGACGGATGACGCCGACATCAAGAACGGCCGGGGTGGGATTCGCGATATCGAGTTCACGATCCAATTCCTCCAGCTCCTGAGCGGGGGCGATGCGCCGCAGGTCCGCACCGGCACGACGCTCGAGGCGATGCGGCGGCTCGTGGAGGCAGGCGGACTGACCGACCAGGAACGCGGCATTCTCGAACGCACCTACACCCTCCTGCGGACCGTAGAGCATCGGCTTCAGATGCTCTACGATCGGCAGACGCACGCCGTGCCGCGGGATCCGATCGAATTCACCAGATTGGCGGTCCGCATGGGCTACGGCACGGGCGAGGCGGCCGCCGATCGATTGCGGCAGGAACTGGCCGAGGCGGCGGACGTGAATCGCCGCATCCTCGACCACCTGCTGCACGATGCGTTTCCCGAGGATGCTGAGCCCGAGCTGGAAGTAGACCTCGTGCTCGACCCGTCGCCGCCGGAGGCGTTTGTCCACGAGGTGTTGTCGCGGCACGGTTTCCGCGACATCCCCGCCGCACATCGGGCGATCGAGAGTCTTGGCAAGGAGCAGGTGCGGTTTCTTTCCACGCGACGGTGCCGGCATTTTCTGGCGGCGATCGCGGGCCGACTCCTGGCGGCCATCGCCACCACTCCCGATCCCGACGCCACGCTCGTGAACCTCGTCGCGGTCAGCGATTCCCTCGGCGGCAAGGGGGTGCTCTGGGAACTGTTCAGCTTCCATCCACCATCACTGACGCTGACGGTGAGGCTCTGCTCATCGAGCCCGTTCCTCGCCAAACTGCTGGTGAGCAATCCGGGTATGATCGACGAACTGCTCGACAGCCTCGTGGTGCCAAGACTGCCCAAGCCGGCCGAGCTCGACACCGCCCTCACGGAACTCTGCAAGGGGGCGGTCGAGCTCGAACCGATCATCCATGCCTTCAAGGCTTCCCAGCAGCTGCGGGTGGGGGTGCGCGACATCCTCGGTCGCCAGAATGTCGTAGAGACGACTTCCGCGGTCTCGGCCATCCCGGAATCGATCCTGCGGGTCGTGATGGCCCGTGAGGAGGAGAGGCTGGTCGAGCGGCTCGGCGAGCCGATGGCGGGGCAGGGGGAGACCGTGGGCGTGCGGGCCGGTCCCGTCGTGCTGGCGATGGGCAAGTTCGGCGGCCGCGAGATGAACTACGCCAGCGACGTGGACCTCGTCTTTCTCTACGACCACGACGGCATCTCCTTCCACCGCCGCCGCACGCGGCGGAGCGTCGAGGGCACGACCAACGCCCACTTCTTCGCGGAGCTGGCGCAGCGGACGATGAAGGTGTTCAACACCTTCGGCCCCCACGGCCGGCTCTATGAAATGGATTCCCGGCTTCGCCCCAGCGGCCGCAGCGGGCCGGCGGCGGTGTCGCTTGATGACTTTGCCCGCTACTTCGCCGAGGAGGGCCCGGCCGCGATCTGGGAGCGGCAGGCTCTGGTGAAGGCCAGGGTGGTCGTCGGCAGCCCCGCGGCGGCCGCCCGGGCCCTACGGATCGTTCATGCCGCCACCTACGAGCGGGAGTGGACCGCGGCCGAGGTCGTCGAGATCCGCCGGATGCGGCACCGGATGGAGGAGGGCGCCCGGGCGACCAACCTCAAACGTGGTCCCGGCGGCGTGGTGGACATCGAGTTCATTGCACAGGTCCTGCAACTCGTGCACGGCGGCCGCGAGCCCGCGGTCCGCACGCCCGAGACGCTCGTGGGTCTCGAGCGATTGCAGGCGGCGGGGCATCTCTCCAGCACGGAGTGTGCGTTTCTCGAGCAGGCCTATCGAACGCTGCGCACGATCGAGGGGCATCTGCGGCTGCTCGACGCACCAGCCCGGCACGATTTCCCATCGGTGCAGTCAGAGCAGAGGACGCTCGCCCATCTGCTCGGCTACGGCAGCCCGGAAGACCTCGTGGCGGAGGTGCAGTCGCTCACATCCCGCACGCGGCAGCATTTCGACGCGGTGTTCGACCGCGTCGAGGCTGGGCTCATGTAGGACGGGGGAGGAAGTCGCGCTTGCTTTCCTCCACCGTGGCAGCAAGTTTGCAACTTGCTGAATCCGGTCCGAGTCACGGACAAGATGCAATCTCGTCCCCACGAGGCAGCGGTCACTTCGCGGCGCGACGACGGGCGGCCCAGAGTTCCCAGGCTACGGGCAGCACCGACACGAGCACGATGCCGACCACCACCAGTTCGAAGTTCTTCT
>JBBAVO010000005.1:4147-12614 GCA_040397635.1 Pirellulales bacterium | reverse complement strand
AGGCGCGGGGGCCGACGGCCCGGCCGATGGCGTAGTTGATCGTGTCGCCGAGCACTGCGGCAATCGACAGCAGGATCAGCAGCACGACGATGTTGAGCGAATCGGGGTGGAGCGCCGCCATCGCCCCGGCTGCGAAGAGCAGCGAATCGCCAGGCAGGAAGGGCGTCACCACGAGGCCGGTCTCGCAGAGGATGATCGCGAACAACAGCACGTAGGTCCACGGGCCCCAGACGTTGAGGATCTCGTGCAGCTTTTCGTCGAGGTTCAGGAAAAGATCGAGGAAGGGCTTCAGGGCGTCCATGGCATGTCCGTCGCGGGGGGTGGTGTCGCGGTCCTATGCGTGCCGCTCACTCAACTGGTGCAGCGGATCATAGTTCGCGCGACGGTGTTTGCAACGTGCGACGCAGCACCAGCCATGTGATGGCGACCGGCACCGCCAGCGATCCCACCAGCACCCACTGCAGCGAGTCGGCCTGCCGACCGAGGGCGCCGGCAAGGCTCCAGACCAGCGCGATGGCGAGGTTGCCGCTGCCGGCGGCGATGAGAAAGTCTCTCCAACTCATGCCGCTCGCACCGGCCATGAGGGCTGCCGCCTCCGCCACCAGTGGCAGGGGCCGTGTGAGCACGACCGCCAGCGGACCAAAGCGGCGCTGCTGGCGGGCAAGCCGCTCCTGCTCAGCGAGCGTGAGCCTGGAGAGCGATGCGGCGCCCGCGGTATGGCCGAGCCACCAGCCGAGCATTGCCCCCGCCGTCATGCCCAGCCAGGCGCAGCCCGTGCCGATCACGACGCCGAGATGCGCGCCGCCGAGGGTGGCCACCATGCTCGAGGGCACCGGCAGCAGCAGGTCGGCGGCGAGCACGCCCACCTCGATCGCCGCCAGCACCTGAGGAGTGGGGGGCGGATCGAGCCAGCCGGCCACTGCATGATCAAGCCGCGTGCCGAAGGCGAGAAACGGCACCAGCGGCACGGCCACGGCCAGAAGTGCGAGCATCAGGATGAGGCGGAGCGGGCGGTGCATGCATGTGGCGGCTGGCGAATAGCCGTGGGCTCCCTTTCAGTCGCGATCGCCAGTGGACTCTGCCCGTACCCGGGCCTGGGCGGCAATGTCGATCCCCACAAGGGTGCTCCACGCGGCGAGCAGCGACTGATAGATTCTGCCAGGTCGGCCGGTGCCGATGGGATGACCGTTGAAACGTGTGGCGGGCAGGATGCAGTTGGGCGTGCTCGTGAGCAGGATCTCATCAGCGTCGGCGAGGTCCTGCTCGGTCAGCGAGCGTGTGTTCCAGTTGATTGCCAGCGATTTCGCCAGACTCTCCGCACATCGCAGACTCACGCCCACGAGCGCGTCTGCCGCCGGTGGCGCGAGGATTCCGCCGTCTCGCACGATCGCGATGTTGGCGGTCGAGGTCTCGCTGACGCGGCCGTCGAGATGGCAGACGACCGCCTTCGCTCCCGCTTCGGCGGCGTGAGCCTCGCGGTCGGCAAGGAAATAATGGAGGCGGCTGCGGACCTTGGCCTGCACCGGCCAACAGGCGTCGGGCACCTGCTTCACCGGCACGCTCCGCAATGGAACACCGTGCTCGTAGGCATCAGCCCAGAGGCGAAACGCCAACGGAAACGTGTGGATCACCGCCCTCGGGGTGCCTCTCATGCCACGATGCTGCGAGGGCTGGTCGCCAGGCGTGACGAAGATCACGAGCCCCAGATCATCGTCCGCCGGACCGACGGCGTGGTTGCGGGCCGCCAGTTCGGCTGCCGCCGCAAACACCTCGGCCAGCGGCCGGCCGAGATCGATGCCAACGATCTGCAGTGATTCGTGCAGCCGCTCCCGGTGGGCGTCGGCCATGAAGAGTCGGCCGCGGAACGTTCGGAGTTGTTCGGTGACCGTGGCCCCCAGCACAAATCCGGCATCGCCAACGGGCACTGCCAGCGACTGCCTGGGAATCAGTGAGCCATCCACCCAGGCCATTTCGCCCCGCGTCGGAGCCGACTGCGGGGCGGGGTCAGCGGGCGTTTTCATGCGGGCGATGCGGCTCACCACGAGACATTCCGGCTCCCCACAATGAAGTGGAGGATAGGGGATTTGAACCCCTGACCTTCTGGCTGCCAGCCAGACGCTCTCCCAATTGAGCTAATCCCCCATGAAACCTTTGCCACGCAGCCGCTGCACCAGCGGGCCTGTGGCTCATGCGATGAGGGAGCCGGGGCGGTATCGAACCGCCCTTAGAAAACTATCGCGATACGGCGGGCCTGTCAACGCGGCCCGCTGCCGCGGGGCGGCGGAGCCGCGGAAATACCACCAAAAATCCCGTTGGACACTGGCACTGGAGATTGACGGGCGGGCGAATCAGACTGGGGGGCTTCCGGCCAGTGAGCGCTGAGTCACACGGTGAGTGGACCCCTCGTCCGACCCTCGCTTGCGTTTCGGGCTTGGATGGGCGGCCAAAACGCTTCGGGTTTGGATGGGCGAAAAATGCCGATGAACGACTCTTCCGATAGCAAGACGCCGTCACCTGTGACGCAGGCTGCGGTCACGGTCGCGCTGGCCGTGTTTCTCCTGGGCTTGGTGCTCTCGATCGTTGGCAACACCGGCAGCGGCTCTTCGGCGGTCGTTCGCACGATCAAGAGTCGCCTGTTTGCGCCGTGGATGGTGCCGCCATGGCTCGACCTCGGCTTCGAGTATCGGCTCACGCATGGCAGCGACGAGGATGGCGACTTTCAAATCGAGGTGCGGCGGCAGAGAGATGCAAAGACGTCGCCAGTCCGCCTCCCCGGCCGACTCACCGGTGAACGGGCTGCCCGGTGGCGGCGGCTCGCGCGGTCGATCGCGGTGGAAGATGCTGATCGCGACGGCCTGCTGGCGGCAGCCTTTGGCCGCGGCATGTTCGACGAGGTGGGTGCCGAGGACGTGACTGTGCGTGTGCTGCGGACACCGCTGGTCGATCGCGGCGGGCCGCCGACAGCACCGGTACAGGCCTCCTCGGCCCGGGTTCGCAGAGTGGGCGGCGAACTGCAATTGATCCGCGCCGAGCCTCGTGGCGAGGTCGCGCCGCTTGTGCGTCCCGAGGCCAGCGGCAACCCGAGCAACGGTGGTACTGGAAACACCGCGGAGGCAACGCGATGAATGCCAAGTCATCGGCCGCTGCTCGTTCCATGTCAGGTCCTTCCGGTACCGGAAGTGTTGCCGCGGTCGGCGATGCCTGGAACCGTTTCTGGTTCAGTCCCGCCGACAGCCGGCCGCTGGCGATCGTGCGGATCGCCGCCGCCGCCATCGCGCTTGCGCTCTGGTGGAGCTATGCCGCCGACCTTCAGGCGTGGTTTGGTCCCACGGGCATCCTGCCTGCCGACACCGTGCGAGAGTGGCGTTCGCCGTACGGGTTTTCGCTCTTCGATGGGGCGGCGACGCCCGCGACGCTGACCGTGCTCTTCGCCGCGACGGGCATCGTCTTCGTCCTGCTGCTGGTGGGCTTCGCGACGCCCGTGGTCGCGCCACTTGCGGCCGTGCTCTGGGCGTCGCTGTTGCACCGCGGCCCGATGCTCGTGGGGCCTGCCGACGACTGCCTGTCGGTCCTGCTCTGGATCCTCGCCATCGGCCCGGCCGGAGAGCATTTTTCACTCGATCGCTGGTTCGCGAATCGCGCGGGCCGGCCCGTGCCGGCGGCAGGCTGGAGGGCCAGCATCTCGCAGGGGCTCATGCAAGTCTACGCCACGGCGATCACCGTCGCGGCTCTGCTCGCGCAGCTCAAGGGAGACGCCTGGTGGGATGGTCTGGCCGCCTGGTATCTGGCGACGGGGCCTCGGAGCGGGGCCGCCGGCCTCGTGCCACTGCTGGAGCGATCGGAATACCTCACGAACCTGCTCACGCACGGCGTCACCGCGTTCGAGATCATCGTCGCGATCGGCCTGTGGTGCGGGCCGACGCAGCAGCTCGTGGCCAGAGTCGGGCTGGTCGGATGGCCACTCGTCGGCCTGCTGGCGGGCGAGCCGCTCTGGGGGCTGGCGATGGCCCTGTTCGCGTTGCCGCTGGCCATGCGACGGTAGTGCGACCCGACACGCGTGGTGGTTCGGGGATGCCTATGCCCCGACGCCGGACGTTCGCTCCGTCGACCAATCCGCTTAGACGGATCGGTGCCCGCTGTCCTTCGCTCTCTCGATGCTGACTGCGCTCCGGCATCCTGCCTGCGACGACCAATCCGCTGAGACGGATCGGTGCCCGAGCAACGCCGGCTCTCGGGGCATAGGCATCCCCTTCCCGTCAGCCGCCGCCAGCGAGCAGCCGATGGAACGGCATTTCTCCGGGTGGGCAAAGCTGCTACCCTCCTCGCCCCGCTTCCCAATCTGACAGTTCCCGATGTGCCGGAGACGCCTCCTGATGAACGGCGTGCTGAGAACGATGACGTTTCATCCATGTGGCCACCGGCCGATGCAGGCCTCTGCTCTGACGATGCTGTTGGCCGTGCTCGTGGGCTGCGGCACGACGAGGATGAGCGATTCAAAGCGGACCGCCACAGAGCAACTACTCGTATCCCAGGCGATCGATCGGGCCGTGATGCGGATCGATGTCCGTCCACTGGCGGGCAGAAAGGTGTTCCTCGAAACGGCGTTCATGGACGACGTCGAGGATGGCAAGTACCTCGAAAGCGCGCTGCGGCACCAGTTGATGGCCACCGGCTGTCGGCTGGCCAAGGATCGCGAATCATCGGACGTGGTGGTCGAGGCCCGTGCGGGAGCGGTTGGCACGGACCGCAGTTCGGTTCTGCTCGGCATCCCGGCGACGAGTGTCACGCTCAAGGGCAACGAAACCTCCACGCCGGAACTCGTGCTCGCCAAGCGATCGGAGCAACGCGGGGTGGCGAAGCTCAGCGTCTATGCCTACGAGCGGGAGAGTGGCCAGCCGGTCTGGCAGAGCGGCGAGGAGCACGTCGCCAGCCATGCCCGTGATCGCTGGCTTTTCGGAGCCGGGCCCTGGCAGGACGGAGAGATTCACGACGAGCCGGCGTTCGCTGGCCGTGCCATTCACAAGCGCAACTCGAAAGCTGTTTCCGATGCCGTGTCGCAGGATCCAGCCGCGCTCGCAGGGACGATTGACCTCTCAAAGCCCAAGGTCTTTGCCGGTCTGCCCGTGGGAGGCGACGCGACGCCCCGCCCTCCCACCGCCATCGCCGACCAGCGCACGGTCGACCTGCCGATCGTGCGGTGATGTGGATCTTGTGCGGGTCGCAGGTGATCCTCCCGCCGCCTCTTCTTTCCTGATGGAACGGACGGGAAGGGGAGGCCTATGCTCCATGAGCCGGCGTTGCTGACCAGCGCAGGCAGGATGCCGGAGCGCAGTCAGCATCGAGTGAGCGAAGGCCAGGATGGCCGTAGCGAACGTCCGGCGACGGGGCATAGGCCTCCCCGAACCACCACGCGAGAGGCTCACTCGCGCCGTCTCAGCCGTCGCCCGCGAGCAGCACGCGAAATGCCGCCTCGTCGATCACCTTCACTCCGAGTTTTTCAGCTTTCTCCAGCTTGCTGCCCGCCTCCTCGCCGGCCAGGACATAGTCGGTCTTCTTCGACACGCTGCCTGATGCCCGTCCTCCCGCCTTGCGGATCGCCTCCTCCGCCTCCTGCCGCGAGAAGCCGGCGAGCGTGCCCGTCACCACGAGCGTCTTGCCCGTGAGTGGCCCCTCACCCACTCGCTCCGATTCCGGCACCTCGAGGGCCACGCCCGCCTGCTCCAGGCCGTGCAGCACCCTTTTTCCGTAGCTGCTCGCCAGCCACTCGTGGACACTGGCCGCGATCACCGGGCCGATGTCCTCCACGGCGGAGAGTTCGTCGATAGTTGCTGCGCGGAGCTGGTCGAGCGAGGGAAACCGCCGGCAGAGCAGGGAGGCAACCCGCGGGCCGACGTGGCGGATGCCGAGCGCGTTGAGCACGCGGACGAGCCCGCGGCTGCGGCTGGCGGCGATCTGCTCAACGAGTGACTGCGCCGATTTCTCGCCCATCCGTTCGAGCGGTTCGAGCTGGGCCGCAGTCAATGCGTAGAGATCGGCGTAGTCTTTCACGAGGCCCGTGGCCACGAGCTGCTCGACGAGCTTGTCGCCAAGCCCCTCGATGTCCATCGCGCCACGCGATGCGAAGAACTTGAGCCGCTCGCGGCATCGTGCGGGGCAGTCCACGTTGGGGCAGCGGATAGAGACGCCCTCGGGGTCACGCTCGATTGGCGTGCCGCATTCAGGGCACTCGGTGGGCGGCGACCACGGCTCGAGATCGTGCGTCCGTAGGTGTTTTTCAACACGAACGACGTGTGGGATCACCTTGCCCGCCTTCTCGACCACGAGCACGTCCCCCACGCGGACGTCCTTCCGCGCCACCTCGTCGGCGTTGTGCAGACTCGCACGACGGACGGTCGTGCCCGCAAGCTCCACCGGCTCGAGATCGGCCACCGGCGTCACCGTGCCGCCGCGGCCTACCTGCACGCGGATGCCCGCCAGCTTGGTCGTGGCCTCGAACTTCTCAAACTTCCAGGCGATCGCCCAGCGGGGGCTTTTTGCTGTCGTGCCGAGTCGGCGTTGTTGATCAAAGCGGTTCACCTTCACGACGAAGCCGTCCACCTCGAAGTCGAGCGAGTGCAGCTCCTCGATCAGTGATGTGCCGTATTCGACGAGTGCGTCGAGCGAGGCAAACGCACGCGTCCGCGGCGCAACGGGAAGGCCCGCCTGCTGCGCCCATGCGAGCAGTTCCGATTGCGATGCCGCGCCGAGGCCGGTCGCATCCCCCACGCCGTGGCAGAAAAACCGTAGCGGCCTGCTGGCACACTCCCGCGGGTCGAGCAGGCGGATGCTGCCGGCGGCCACGTTTCGCGTGTTGGCGAAGGGGGCGAGCCCCGCCTCCGCCTGCTGCTGGTTGAGTGTGACGAGGTCGCAATTCGCCATGTAAACCTCACCGCGAACCTCGATTCGCTCAGGCGGGCTGTCGATGGCCAGCCGCAGCGGCACGCCGTGGATCGTGCGGACGTTGTGCGTGATGTCGTCGCCGACCGTGCCATTGCCGCGGGTCGCGCCCAGCACGAGGAGTCCGTACTCGTAGGTGAGTGAGACGGCCACTCCGTCGATCTTCAGCTCGAGCACCCACTCGATGGGGCCAGAGTCCGACTCCGGCAAGAGCTTTTCGACGCGGCGACCCCAGGTGGCGAGGTCGGCGGCGCTGTAGGTGTTGTCGATTGAGAGCATCGGCAGCCGGTGCCGCACCGATTCGAGTTCCGGCACCGGCTCGTCGCCGACCCGCTGCGTGGGGCTATCGGCCGCCACCAGTTCGGGATGTTTTTCCTCGAGCGCACGCAGGTCGGCGAGCAGGCGGTCGTAGTCGCGGTCGCTGATCTCCGGCGCCGCCTCGACGTAATATTTCCGGTCGTGATGCCGGATCTGCTCCCGCAGGCGTTCGATCTGTCGGGCGGCCGACGCGGTCACGGTCGTTCCGTCCCGGCGGCATCGCTGTCGGGGCTGCGTCGGGCCGTCGACTCCTGCTCGCGGTCCCGCTTCTGCCGCTCCCCCTCGAAATGATCGATGGCCACGGCGCCGACCGTCGCGAGGGCGAGCACGGCGATCTGGCCGGCCAGAAGCGTGATGCCATGGCGGTCCATCAGTTGCTCGAGCGCGTGGGGCGCGGACGACAGGCTCTCGCGCCGCACACCCCGCAGCACGAACAGGCAATAGCTCGACGCCGTGATCGTAAACAGGAACCCCACGACCCCGAGGATCGCATAGAACGGATTGGGACGTGGGCGTGGCATGGGCGTGCTCCGTTCAGCCTTCCGTTGTGATGAATCCTAGAAACGTGACTCGGGCGGGCGTTCAGTGCGACCGGGCTGTGCCGTAGCGATCGGCGAGGAAGTTCACGATCGGCTCGGGCCCTGAGACGAAGGCCCGGCCGTTGGCCACCGGCACGCCGGCGGGCAGGTCGCCCTGCGGGAGGACGAGCACCGGGCACGACTGGTTTTCCTCACCGACCATCGCCACCACCTCGGGACGGGGTCGCGGGACATCGACCAGTCTGACGTCGAGTGCCTCGACAAGCTTTGGATAGTAGTAGAGGAGGCCGGCGATGGTCGCGCACTCCGGGCAATACAGGCCGCCCGCGCCCTGCTTGGACTCGGGGAATCCGGCGCGGAGAAGGAACAGGATCGGCTTGGCGGTCGTGGTCATGGAGTGGCTCTTCGGTGGCATCTGTTCTATGGGCGGGAAAATGCCCACATTCGATGGTACCACGGACCGCAAAAATGGGGACGGGAGCGATTTTATTCGGAGCCAAATCTGACGCGGCCCTCACTGGCGGAGCGGACGATGTTCCATTACAAAAAAATCGCTCCCGTCCCCATTTTTGTATTTTCCTTCAGATGCCCCCCGACTTTTCCCGCATTCCCGCCGAACGGCTCGCCGCCCTCATTTCGCGGGCTCCCAAGGCGGAGTTGCATGTGCACATCGA
>JBBAVO010000005.1:0-4047 GCA_040397635.1 Pirellulales bacterium | reverse complement strand
GGCTCGCCGCCCTCATTTCGCGGGCTCCCAAGGCGGAGTTGCATGTGCACATCGAGGGCACGCTCGAGCCGGAACTCGCCTTCGAGATCGGCCGCCGCAACGGCATCGCGTTGCCCTACGACTCACCAGAGTCGCTGCGAAAGGCGTTTGCCTTCACCGACCTGCAGAGCTTTCTCGACGTCTACTACGCCGCCGCGGCCGTGCTTCGCACGGAAGACGATTTTCATGACCTGACATGGGCGTATCTCCAGAGGGCCCATACCGATACCGTGGTCCGCGCAGAGATCTTCTTCGATCCGCAGACCCACACCGCACGGGGCGTGCCCTTCGAGACGGTGGTCGGCGGCATGTCGCGGGCAATCACCCGAGCCCGCGACGAACTGGGCATCTCAGCCGCGATGATCATGTGCTTCCTGCGGCATCTCACGGAACGGGAGGCCTTCGAGACGCTCGAACGGGCCGAGCCTTTCCGCGAGCATCTGCTTGGCGTCGGCCTCGATTCCGGCGAACGGGGCAATCCGCCGGAGAAGTTTGCGAGGGTGTTCGACCGTTGCCGTAGGCTTGGCCTCCACGCCGTCGCCCATGCGGGTGAGGAGGGACCGCCCGCTTCGATCACGGCAGCCCTTGATGCCCTCGGCGCCGAACGGATCGACCACGGCGTGCGGTGCCTTGAGGACCAGGCCGTGGTCGCCCGGCTTGTGCGGGAGCGGATTCCGCTGACGGTCTGTCCGCTCTCCAACGTGAAGCTCCGCGTGTTCGACACGCTCGCCCACCACACTCTGCCGAAGTTACTCGCTGCGGGCCTGCGGGCGAGCGTGCATTCCGATGATCCTGCCTACTTCGGCGGCTACGTGAACGAGAATGTTCGGCAGGTGTTCGCCAGCCTGCCGCTGACGGCGGCCGACGCCTACACGCTCCTGCGGAACAGCCTTGAATCGAGCTTCCAGCCGGTGGCCGAACAGGCCCGGCATGTCGAACGGCTCGACGAGTTGTTTACGCTGTGATCCGGTGGCTGTGGAACGCGAGGCCTTCGCACGCTGCCACCACGCGGTCGACGTCGATGCCCGCCATCGCGAGCGTGTCGGTCTTGCGATCATCCCACTTCGGCCGCAGCGAGGCCGGCGGCTCTACGGTGGCATGGATCCGGCCGTAGGGGCCATTGCGATCGGCGGGCACTGGGCCGAAGAGGCCGACACAGGGCGTGCCCACCGCCGCGGCGAGGTGCAGCGGCCCGGTGTCGCCCGAGACGAAGAGCCGCGCGAGGCGGCAGAGGGCGCCGAGGTCCTGGAGCGATGTCTGCGGCGCGACGATCGTCGCCTGCGGAGCGGCCGCGGCAATCCGCTCGGCGCTGCCCCGCTCCCGGTCGCCACCCCAGACGATGACCGATGTCAGGCCGTGACGCTCGTGGAGACAGCGGGCCACCGCTGCGAACCGTCCCTCCGGCCAGATCTTCGAAGGCCAGCCCGCGCCGGGATTGATAACGACCGGCGCCGAGGCCAGCCGTAGCGAGCTCAGCCACTCCTGCATGCGGTGGCGGCTCACAGGCCAGTCGGGCATGTCGAAGGCGGGCGTCGCCTCACGCACGCCCAGTCGCTCGAGCAGGTCGCAATTGCGATCCACAACGTGCGCGGCCGTCGAGGGCACGGCGCAGGTGTAGGCCAGCCACGCTGCCTCACGCGACTCTGGCCGCGCATGGCCGATCCGCAGTGAAGCGCCAGAAAGCCAGGTGGGCACGCCGCTCTTGAGCAGTCCCTGCATGTCGATCGCGACATCAGCACGGAAGTCGAGCAGTTGACGGCGGAGCGACCGCACCGCCTGCCAGGACTTCATCCAGCCGCGCGGGAGGCGAAAGAGGTGATCGATGGCGGGATGGCCGGCGAGCACGTCGGCGGCGCGGCCTTCGACCACCCAGCCGATCCGCGTGGTGGGAAACGCCCGCTTGAGCGCTACCGCGGCGGGGATGCCGTGGAGCACGTCGCCGATGGCGGAGAGTTTGACGAGAACGATCGCGCGTGGGGCATCCATGCCTCGCACTCCGTGGTGAAAAACGCTGTCCAGCCCCGAAAGTTCACCCTGCCCGGGGTTTCCGGGCAAGCCCAGTTTGGCTGTCGTCCGCCGCCCCGGCTGAGGGCTGGTCGGTTGGGGGTGTGGGACCTAGCCTTAAGGCTCATCTCCACCCGGCGACCCCAGCGGTTCCACCACGGTCTCTCTGCATGACACACGGCCACGAAACGGCGGTGCACCCGGACTTCGGCGACATCGATGTCGCCGGCTTCTGCGCCGCCATCGACCGGCTGAAGGCCGAGGCTCATGCGAACATCGGGCCTGCCGACCTGGCCCACCTGCGACGGATCGAGGCCTATGGCCGCGTGGCCACGCTCCTGGGCTATGCCACGGCCTGGATTCTCCCCAACCCGCTCTCCGCGTTCCTGCTCAGCCTCGGGCAGTTCACACGCTGGCTGCTCGCGCATCACATCCTGCACCGCGGCTACGACCGCGTTCCGGACGTTCCCCGTCGCTACACGAGCCGGGTCTTCGCACGCGGCTGGCGGCGGTACATCGACTGGTTCGACTGGCTGCTGCCCGAAGCCTGGGATTACGAACACAACACGCTCCATCACTATCACACCGGCGAGGACGGCGATCCCGACGTCGCTGAGCGGCATCTGGAGTTCCTCCGCCGCATGCGGATACCGGTGGTTCTCAAATACGCACTCGTCGCGATCGTGGCGTGCACCTGGAAGATCATCTACTACGCGCCCAATTCGCTCGGCGTCATGCACCACGACGGCGGTCGGCGACGACGGGAGTCGATTGCCGTGCTCACGGTGGGCAGCGTGCTCGACTTCCGACGGCCGGCCGTGCGACGGCTCTGGCTGCACTGCTACGCCCCCTACGCTGGCTGGCACTTCGTGGTTGTGCCGCTCCTCTTTCTGCCGCTCGGCACGGCCGCGGTGCTGGCAGTGTTGATCAACAAACTGCTCGCCGAGGCGATCACCAATGCCCACGCCTTCCTCGTGATCGGCCCTAATCACACCGCCGACGACCTCTACCGCTTCCGCTTCCACTATGGAGGGAAGGAGGAGTTTTACGTGACCTCGGTGCTGGGCTCGGCCAACTATCAATGCGGCCCGGAACTGGTCGATTACATGAGCATCTGGCTCAACTACCAGATCGAGCACCACCTTCTCCCCGATCTGCCGATGCGGCAATATGGCCTGATCCAGCCCCGCGTGAAGGCGTTGTGTCTGGAGCACGGCTTGCCCTACCGGCAGGAGAGCGTGTTCCGACGCTTCGGCAGGATGCTCGACATCTGCGTGGGGAAGACCAGCATGCGGCAGCTTGAAGCGTTTCCGGCGGTCGCCGTAGCGAGTGCAGGCCACCCCGTTACTCGATCATCTCGATATCAGACAGCACCCACGAGCGGTTGAAGTAGGGCTGGGTCGGGCCGTAGAGCCGGAAGTAGCTGAACCAGCCTTTGCCCGAGAGTGTCTTGATCCAGTTGCTCTCAGGCATGCCGGCGGGGGCCGCGGGGCCGAACGTGAGATCGACCGATCCATCGGCATTGGTGACGATGGCGTCTCGCGACGAACGATCGGGATGAACGCCCGTCCTCACAAAGCAACGGGTCTCGTTGTCGTAGACGGTGACCGACCAAAACTGCGCGACGGGAACGTCCTTTGGAACCCTGAGGCGGTAGGTCTTCCCGCCATCGAGCCAGCGGCCCTGGCTGTCCTTCGCGGCCTCGAGGTAGACCTGCCCGATGCCGACAACGCGGCCCATCATGCCCACCGAGACGCCGACGGCTTCATAGAACCAGCTCGTGCGTTCGTCCAGTTGCGTGTGGTGTGGGGCTTCCTGATTGGTCTCCTTGAGGAACAGTGAAATCTCCCAGTTTCTGGTGGGCCAGACTTTCGCCCCCTCGAACCGCTTCCTGTAGGCGATGGCGCGGGCCATCACCTCACCGGTCTGCGCGGCGTCGATGAGAATCTGTTTCTGCCGCTCGGTCGGGGCGAACGGTTTGCCTTTTTCGATGCCCAGCGGCTG
>JBBAVO010000004.1:7463-36185 GCA_040397635.1 Pirellulales bacterium | reverse complement strand
GGGAGCCGGGATCGGCGAAGGTGGAGGAGACGAGGAGGATGTCCGACTTGTTGTGCGTACCATCCCATCCCGGGTGAATAAGTCGGAATCTCCGAGCGACGGAACCTTCGAAGTCCCGGCGGTTTGGGCCAATCGACCTATGCTAGATCAACGCTCGACCCGAGCCAGTTCACTCGACGTCGAGGCCGCGGCGGCGGCGGGATTCGCGGACCTCTCCCATCACTTCCTCGATCAGCCCCTGCTGCCGACGGAGCTGCGGCACCTGGGACTGAAAACACCAGGCGATCATCGCCGCCAGACCGAGGCCGCCAAGCAGGTGCGGCGTGACCCACTGCTGCGTACCGGGTCGGCCCGACGCAGGGTCGGCCGCGCCGCCGAGGGCGACGATCGTCACCACTGCCAGCATGCCCATCAGGGCAAACGGAAAGGCCGCCCGCTTGATCCGCCGGCTTCTTTCGATGTAGCTGCCGTCGAGGCCATAGGTCTCCACCACCTCCCGGCACCAGCGGCCGGTGCCGATGAAGTAGGTGACGGCCATGCTGTTGACGAGCACCACCATGAGCGCCGCCAGCACGCCAGAGAGCCGGTGCACCGTGCCCCAGCGGAGCACCGCGGGCGCCGTCTGGCCGTGAAGGTCCCCGAGCCACAGGCCCAGTCCCGCCGTTGCCGCCATCAGCGCCACCGCGAAGAGTGCCGCCCGTGTGAAGACGCGATCCATGTTTGAGCCTGCCAGTTCGGTCCTGGGAATGATGCCGATGGGGCGACGGTCCGAAGCGTCGCGTGCCTCACCATCATCATGGTAGGCTCGTGTTGGTGTTCCAACCATATGACCGGTCTCAAGGCCCGTCTCCGAGCGAATTGATGCCACCTCCCGAAAAGCCGGCGATTCTGCTGACATGCGGTGATCCTGCCGGTATCGGACCCGAGGTTGTCCTCAAGGCCTGGGCTGCCACATCGGCGCATGCCCGCGCTCGGCTTCGCGTCGTGGGGGAAGTCGGGATGCTAGCCCGGGTGCTCGCCGAACGAGCCGGCCTGCCGCGGCTGGCCATCGAGGGAATCGAGCCTGCCGACCCTCGCGACTCGGCGGCCGACAGGCTGCTCGTCATCGATTCGGGCTGCGGTCATGATGGCACGACGGCCGGAGCGGGCGGCGTGGAAGCCGGCGTGGTCAGCGCGGCCGGCGGAGCCAGTGCCGCGGCTGCCGTGGAGACCGCAGCCCAGTTGGTGCGAGACGGATTTGCACGCGGCATCGTCACTGGCCCGCTTCACAAGGCGGCACTCCATGCCGCCGGCTTCGACGTACCTGGCCACACCGAGATGCTGGCGCGATTCTGCGGGCTCGCCGACACCGACGTCTCGATGATGCTCTGGCTGCCAGCGGTGGGCTCCCCTGCCCCGCAGGCCGGACTGGGAGTCGTGCACGTGACACTGCACGAATCGCTCAAACGTGCGGTCGCCCGACTCTCCACCGAGCGGATCGTGCTCGCCGGCACGCAGTTGGCCGGATTGCTCGGGCCTCTGCTCGGTCGCCAACCCCGGATCGCGGTCGCGGCCCTCAATCCGCACGCCGGTGAGTCGGGGCTGTTTGGCGACGAGGAACCGCGGCTGATCGCCCCCGCGGTGCGGCGCCTGACGGAAAGTGGCATCGATGCGACCGGTCCGCTGCCGGCCGACACCCTCTTCCTGCGGGCCAGCCGCGGCGAATTCGACGGCGTGGTGGCGCAGTATCACGATCAGGGCCACATCCCCATCAAACTGCTGGGCATGCACCGGGCGGTGAACATCACGCTCGGCCTGCCTCTGGTGCGGACGAGCGTGGCCCACGGCACCGCCTTCGACATCGTCGGCACCGGCGCGGCCGAACCGGCGAGCATGCTCGCGGCGATCGATGCGGCCACGCGGCTGGTGGAGGCGGGCTGGCCCGGCCAGACTCGTGCTATGGCCGCATCGGCGTCAGATGCTTCACACGGGTCTCGGTGAGATCGATGAGCCCATCGATGGCCGGCTTGTAGACGAAGGCGGCTGCATCGACGGGCTCACCCAGCCGAACGTCGTAGAGTTCGAGGACCGCCACCGGCTCGGGCTCTCCATTGGCGACGGGGCGTCGGCCCGGAATCGCCAGCCATTCGATGCGGAACGGAAACAGGTCGCGTTTACCGATCGACAGCCGCACGCTCCAGGGCATGCCGTCGGGCAGTTCCGCGGCGGTGATACCACCCGGCTTGATGGCGGCTTCCTTGTGAGACGGGAGCAGGAGCGCCAGACATTCCCCGCACCAGCGGCCCTCGATCCGCCAGACGGGGAGATCGTCGATGGCGGTCGGCTCCACCGTCGTGAAGCGGAACCAGTCTCTGAGCAGTGACAGCGTCCGCTGCACGCCGCCCACATAGGGCGCGGCCACCACGTCGTCGGCGGGCTTGAGCTGGTGCAGTCGCTCGCGGATGCGGCGGACATCGAGCCGCTCGAGCTGCGGCGGCTGCGGGCCAATCCGCCGGTAGGACCAGGCAAACAGCCCATCGCACACCTCGAGCAGATCGAAGGTTTCCGTGTCTGATTTCATCGAAGACTCGTAGCGATACCGCTGATCTTCGCCGAGCCCCGACTGCACGTAGCGGCCGGCGCCGACGAGCACGCGATCATCGATGCGAACCCGCTGGCGAACGCGGGCCGAGATCGATTCCGCCCGTCCCATCGCAGCTAGTGCCGCCGCGACGATCCGCTCGGCCTGGGCTGCCTGATCGGCTACGGGGACCGCCACCGGATTGACCACCGGTGCGGCCGGTGCCACGGCGTTTTTCCGGTAGATGCTCTCCGCCGGGCCTGCCTGGGCCGGTGCCTGCGTCTGAGCCGGCGAGGTCGCCAGTTGCTGCGACCACGCCGAGTCGCCGGTGAGGAACGACACGCCGGCTATCACGAGGCTCATCCAGAGGCCCGCCACCATGCCGCGGAGGGCCTCCGCAGGCAAGTGGCACAAGGCTGGCAATTTGGGGAGAGCGTGGAGCGTCACGATCAAGTCGACTTTGAGGATTTTGCCAAAGAAACGGGCAGTGACGCGTCGAAGAACGATGTGTGGCTCAAGTATCCAAGTCTTGAACCGGCCGATCCGTGCATCTCGAAAAGAGTGTACGGGATCGGGGTTCAACCGGCCCATGCCGGATCGCTGCGGATGTGCGAGTCGGCTACACGATCCCGGTCCGGAGGTGATTCGATGCTCAACCGACGCCTGCAAGGTTTTGTCGGCTTCTCCCTGGCGGCCACGCTCGCGGGGTGCCATATCCCAGCGAATTCGCCCCTGACGGGCCTGGCCCAGATCCGTCCGGTAGCCCCACAGCACACCAACGTGTTGCCGCCAGCCGCAATGCTGCAGCATCCCGGCCCGGGCGTCGATGGCCCCGGCCCGGGTGTGATCGCCGCAACGTCGTACGAGGCAGCATTGGCTGCGTCCTACGCTGAAGGCGGCGGATTCGGCGGCGGTCCCGATGGCAGCGGAATGGGAGCTGACGGTGGCGGCATGGGCGGCAGTGCCATGGGCGGCGGTGCCATGGGCGGGGCGTGTGCCGTAGGTGGTGCCGGCGGCGGCATGGGAGGCGGTATGGGAGGAGCCATGGCCCCCACGTCGCAGATCGGCTTCATCGGCCCCGACGGCATGCAGGTGCGTTGGGATGTCTCGATGGCAGGCGGATTTGATTCAACGCCGCTGGTGACCCCGGGCCGCTACGACTTTCCTCAGGGCGCGATCTACCGGCTCAAGATCACCGATATTCCTGGTCGGGAGGGGCTCGAACTCTACCCGTCGTTGGAAGTGGCCCCGGTCACGCCGCGGACCGCAGCCTTCCTCGCGCACAACGCCATTCCGTTCCAACTCACCGAAGAGGATCTCGACCAGGTGACCACGGGCAACTTCGTCACCAAGGTCGTCTACCTGCCCGATCCGTGCTACCAGGAACTTGCTGTCGCCGGCGTGGAAACCCTGGTGAGCACCCGGCTCGATCCGGGCATCGACCCGGTCGTGGAGGCGGATCGCCGCGGTTCCATCCTGGCCATCATTCGCATCGGCAACAAGGACCTCGAATCGTCCGGGGTCGGTGGAGCTGGTGGGATTGCCGGTGCCGATGGGGCTGCAGGTGGCGTCGTCTCGACAGGTGGCGGCACCCCCGTGGGGATGGCAGCACCGCTGGGGATGCCCTGTGGCGGGAATCCATCACAGCTTCCTCCCGCCTTCATCACTGGGATGAACGCGCCGCAGTATGGCATGCCAATCACGGGCACGCCGATCGGCCTGCCTGGCCCCGCCCACATCCCACTGGGCATTCCGGCCGGTCTCCAGAAGCACACGATCACCAACCACACGAAGATGCACATCCCGCCGCCCACCCGCGAACTCAAGCTGCACGTCCAGCAGAACCCCGGGCTCAGCTATCCGAAGCCCGCCCATCGGGCCTACATCGCCGAGAACCACGATGTGCCGAACATCATGCTGAAGCAGCCGAAGGAAGACCGCAAGCGGTGGGTGGACAACGGTGGGCCCGATCCCGATGCCCTCAACGCGGGCGTGGCCTGCCCGCCGGGTGCACCGTGTCCGCCGAGCCCCTGATGAGAGCCACTGATCAGAGCCGGGGCTTCATCAAGCCACTGAAGCCGCGGTCGCCGGTCACGCTGCGACGGGTTCGATTCCTGAGAGTGCTTCCTGAGACCGCTTCCTGAGGACGGAGGTTCTCCACTCCACCTCTGGCCGATCAACGCATCCGACCGACATCCGCACTCCGAACGCAAACACACCACACCACCATGAGGCATCTCGCAAGGATCATCCGAACAGGGGCCGCGTTGCAGATCGTCCGCGTGCTCATGGCGACGGCGTTTCTCGTTCTGGCGATTGACACGGGCCATGCCCGTGAAGTCGCCGGCCCGAGGGGCGATTCCGCCTCCATGCCGACACCGGGAGCGATTGGAGTCACGCGGCGGCTGCAGCCCGGCCCCTGTCCGGAATCCATGCTGCCTGATGCAGTGCAGCCGGTCGAGATCCGCGGCCCGAAGGGGATGCAGATCTCGATCGAGACAGCGGAGGGGTGGTCGCCGGTGCATGCGGGCCCGCTGCGAATGGGGCTGGTCGTAGGCCATCCCTATCGGCTGCGGATCACGAACATCCCGCAGCAGGACGGACGCGAACTCTTCCCCTCGGTCCGCGTGCTCGCGAAGCTGGCCACGCCTCCGGGCATGGCCTGGCGGTTTCCGGTGGAGATCGTCATCGACGAGGACGATCTCTCGCTCGCCCTGGCCGGCTCACACGTGCGCCGTGTCGTCTACTCCGCCTGTGACCCCGATCTTCCCGACGTGGTGCCTGAGGGCTGGTTTGATGTCCGCCCGGGGGATGATTGCCTCGACGTGGCGACCACGCTCGGCGATCCGGTGGCGGAACTGATCCTCGGGAACCGGCTGCCGGCCGACTTCGCCGGCGCGACCTCGCCGGGGAGCGCACCATGAACGAAGACCGCCTGCATCTCGACCGCAGCGCGTGGCGTTGGCCACGACTGTTCGTCATCGCCACGGCGGCGGTGATTCTGGCGTCGTGTCGGTCGATCACGCAGCCGCTCATGCTGCCGCTGGCCGCGGTCGCGGTGGCGCCGGAGGAATCTGCCGAAGCGACCCGCGAGCCATCCAATGCTGTCGTGCAGGCGAGTGCCGTCGTGCCGGCTACTGGCGTCGTGCAGACCGGCTGCGAAGCGCCGTGCCCTCCCCTGCCCCGGCGGCTACCGCTGGCACGAGGTCATTTTTCGCGGACCGACGGACAGTGCGACGACGGCAACGCATGCCAGTCCTGCAACCAATCTTGCAATCAGACCGTCTGCATGCCGCTGGCCAGGCCGGTGCCGATGGTCGGCCCGTGCCTTGTCTGTGACGGTGGCGATGCCCGCGCGCCCGCCATGCCGGTGGCCCGCTTCGGCCTCAAGAACCTCACCTCCGGCGACACCGTGGCCCGCTATCGTGCCGATGACGACGGCCCCGATTCCTGCGATGTGCATGTCACCGCGTCGAACTGCGCGTGTGTCTACGCGCCGCGATTCGGCTCGGTGCGGCAGGTGACGCGTCCGCATGAAGACGCGCGGCCGATCGGTCCACGTGGACTCGCCATCGACGTCGCCACCGAGGCGAAGATCGATCTGCAGCCGGTCTGCCGCAGCACCCAGTCGCTGGCACCGGAGGCCGCACGCAAGGCCCTGCCCGGCGTCGCCCTCGAGGAGCGGCTCGGCCCGCTGGCGGTGGATCAGGGGGATCCCATCCGCGAATCGAATGGCCTCGTGCAGCCGGTCGAGGATGTCCGCGACGAGCAGTTGGAGCGGGCCGAACTCGTGCAGACGCCGCGGATGGTGGTCGGCTTCGACGTGCCGCTGGCCTGGACCTGTGCGCGGGCCGCGATGGTGATGGTGGGCAGGCAGCAGGCCGAGGTGGTGGCCGCCGACCGCGGCACGGCCACGCTCCGCCTGGAATCCCCAGGCCGCGCCGAACTGACGCTCTGCAAGCGTGCCGGGAGCGATACGGCCCGGGTCGGCGAAGAACTCGACTTCACGATCTACCTTTACAACTCAGGCGACCGGTCGCTCACCGACATCGTGCTCGTCGATGCCCTGCCCGGCCGGCTCGAGTTCGTGCCCGGTTCCGCGGCGGCCAACCAGCCGGCCGAGTTTGTCACCGACAAGGGCGACGACGGCTCGGTGGTGCTCAAGTGGCAGTTCCGGCACACCTTCAAACCGGGCGAAGGCGGCTTCGTGCGGTTCCGCACGGTCGTCCGCTAGCCACGGCAGGGCTGGGGCAGGTACGATTTCGGGTAGTGGTTTCTCTCCCCCTCATCGCTTTCCTGAGGCATTCATGTCCCACGTGCGTTCCCGCTTGTTTTCTGCGCCGACTGTGGCCCTGTTCACGATCGCCGCTGGGCTGGTCGTCGGTTCGGCCACGCTCCTGATGGCACGTCAGCCCGGTGCCGTGGCAGAAGGCCCCGGCGCAGCACAGACGCTGCCGAAGGTGCCGCCGCTGCCGGAGGGCACGCCCCAGGAGATGATGCAGTTCATCGCCAACCTCAAGCAGGCCAACGTCAGGCCGTCATCCCGGAAGGAGATGATCGCCTACATGCGTGACGTGGCGATCGTCTCGCTGCAGGCCGCCGACAAGATTCTCGCCCAGGTGAAGCCGGCCGATCCCCTGCACGATCCCGCGGCGAAGATGAAGCTGGAGAGCCTGATGATGCTCGGCAGGTTTGGCGACGAGAAAGCGGCCGCCGACATGGCGACCTATGCCGCGACGCTGATCAACAGTCCTTCGAAGGATCTGGCCAAGGAGGCGCAACGGCTGGTGGTGGTGAGCGAGGCCCAGCAGATTCTCTCCTCTGGCGACGCGAAGGCCGCCGAGGGGCTCGTCCAAAAAACCACGGCCATGCTCGCGGCCGATCCGGATGACATCCAGACGGCGGGCCTGGCGATGCAGTTGGCAGGCGCCTTCGAGCACATGCCCGGCGGCGAAGCGGTGGCCGCGGCAGCCTATCGCAGCTTCGGACCAGCTATGGCCAAGAGTTCGAACGAGCAGATTCAAAAGATGGGGGATAGCTTCGCCGGCACGCTTCGTCGCCTCTCGCTGCCGGGCCACCCGATGGAGATTCGCGGCACGCTGCTCAACGGCAAGCCGTTCGACCAGAAGAGCCTGGCCGGCAAGGTCGTGCTCGTGGACTTCTGGGCCACCTGGTGCGGACCGTGCGTGGCCGAGATCCCCAACGTGCTCGAGCAGTATGAGAAGTACCACAAGGACGGGTTCGAGGTGGTTGGCATCAGCCTCGACCAGGAGCGTGAGGCCCTCGAGAAGTTCGTCGATGAACAGAAGCTGCCGTGGCCGATCCTGTTCGAGGAGCCGAAGGGCGACGGCTGGCAGCATCCTCTCGCCACGTTTTATGGCATCAGCGGCATCCCCACGGTGGTGCTGATCGGCCGTGATGGCAACGTGATCACCCTCGATGCACGGGGCGAGAAACTCGGCGAGCGTTTGGATGCCCTCTTTAAGAAAGCGGGCTGAGCGGCGTTGAATGCACCGGCAACAGACTGTTCAGCCAGAAGCGGCGGCATCTCGAAACGGGCTGGGGCCTTTGACTCGTCGGGGATTCGCAAGGTCTTCGACCTCGCTGCGACGCTCCAGGACCCCATCAACCTCTCGATCGGCCAGCCCGATTTCGAGATGCCGCTGGCGGCTCGCGAGGCCGCCAAAGCGGCAATCGATGCCGGGCGGAACGGCTACACGCCCACGCAGGGCATCGCCGCACTCCGCGACCGGTTGGAGCACGAGGTGCGGAGTGAACTCGGCCAGCCGGACCGCCGCCTCTGCGTGACGAGCGGTTCGAGCGGCGCGCTCGCGCTGGTGCTCATGTCCCTGATCGACCCCGGTGACGAGGTGATCGTCTTCGAGCCGGCGTTCGTGATGTATCGGCCTTTGATCGAGTTTCTCGGGGGCCGTTGCGTGGTGATCGACACCTCACCGACCTTCCGAATCGATGTCGATCGGGTCGCGGCGGCGATGACTCCAGCCACTCGCGCGATCCTGCTCAACACGCCCGCCAATCCCACCGGCGTGGTGGTAGATGCCGACACGGTTCGCGGCCTGGCGAAGCTGGCGGAGTCGCGCGGCGTCACGCTGATCAGCGATGAACTCTACCGCTCGTATTGCTACGACGCTCCCTTCGCCTCCCCTGCCCTGCACTCCGAGTCGGTGGTCGTGATCGACGGCTTCTCGAAGTCGCACGCCATGACCGGCTGGCGGGTCGGCTGGGTGCACGGACCGAAGTCTGTCGTGGATGCCTGCACCATGTTGCAGCAATACACGTTCGTCTGTGCACCGCAGGTGGGCCAATGGGCAGCGATGGCCGCGCTCGACTGCCCGATGGATCTGCCGTTGGCCGAGTGCCGCCGAAAGCGAGACAAACTGATGGCAGGCCTGCAAGGCCACTACCGGTTCGTGCAGCCGGGTGGTGCATTCTACCTCTATCCAGAGGCGCCCGGCGGTTCAGGGAAGGCCTTTGCGGAACAGGCCGTGGAGCGGGAGAAACTGCTCGTGGTGCCGGGCAGCGTGTTTGGAAAGGCCGACAGCCACTTCCGGATCGCCTACACCGTCTCCGATGCGATGCTCGACCGGGGCATCGCGGCCCTGCGGCGGCTCGCCGCGTTGTATGGGTAGGGGCGAGAGACAAGCCGACGTGCTCGCCTTCGACGTCGGCGGCGCGAACATCAAGGCGGCCGATGGACTCGGCTGGGTGCACAGTGAGCCGTTCGAACTCTGGCGGCGGCGGTCGGAACTGCCCGCAGCGCTCGCCCGGATCATGTCGGCGCGGCGGCCCCGTCGCGTCGTCGCCACGATGACGGGCGAGATCGCCGACTGTTATGCCTCGCGGCGGGAAGGGGTCGCCGACATTGTTGCTGCCGTGACGGTGGCGACCCACACGGCAGCCGGCCCGGAGTGCCCCGTGGGGGTCTACCTGGTGGATGGAACGATCGTTTCTCCGGAGGAGGCGGTGCAGCGGCCGCTCGCCGCCGCAGCCTCCAACTGGCACGCCGTTGCCCGACTGGCAGCCACGGTGGCCACCACAGACCTAGCATTTCTGATCGACATCGGCTCGACGACGACCGATATCGTGCCGCTCGTGGAGCGGTCCCCTGCGGCAACGGGCCAAGACGACGTGACGCGGATGGCCACAGGCGAACTGGTCTACACGGGCGTGGAACGGACGCCGGTCGCGGCACTCGTCCAGTCGCTGCCCTGGCGGGGACGAAAGCATCCGGTGGCGAGCGAACTCTTCGCGCAGTCCCTCGATGTGTGGCTCCTGCTGGGAGGGCTGGCCGAAAACTCGGATGCCCCGTCATCAGGGTCTATGAATACGGCCGACGGCGGCCCGGCGACCCGTGCGGCAGCACAACGGCGGCTGGCCCGCATGCTGCTGGCCGATCCGGACGACGTCACGCACGACGAGGCGATCACCATGGCGGCATGGTGCGCGGACAGGCAGAGCCTGCAGGTTGCGCAGGCGTTTCGCCGCGTGGCAGACGCCTGCGGCTGGCAGCCAGGTTCGGTCGTGCTCTCCGGCCACGGTGCATGTCTCGCGCGGCGGGCATTGGCACGGGCTGGCTGGAGTGGCGATGTCGTGTCGCTGACCGACACGCTCGGCCCCGACGTGTCGCGGGCGGCTCCCGCCCACAGCCTCGCACTCATCGCGCAGGGGCGGCTTGCATGAGTGGAGCATCGCGCCAATTCGCGCTGGCAACGCCTGCCAAGGGCTGGCGGGGCGGTGTCCTCCGCGGCCAGCCCGGAACGGATCACCTTGTGCTTCCTGCTGACGGGCCCTTGGTGCTGAAGGTCGGAGGCAGCCTGCTCTCGCGGCCAGACTGGCCGGCGCTGCTCGCGTCGCTGATCGCGGCCCGTGGCCCCAGCGGCTGCTGCCTCGTGGTGGGCGGCGGTGCCGTTGTCGATGGGCTGCGATCGCTCGACAACGCCCTGCCGCAATCACCACAGCTCATGCACGATCTGGCCATCGACGCGATGCGGCTGACGGCGCGGCTGGTGGCTGCTGCCGTGAACGTGCCGATAGCGGCCGCGCCACCGGAAGATGGTGGCGTGGCAGTGCTCGACGTACCGGCCTGGCTAGGTATCACCGCGCGGGCAACGACACTGCCGGTCGGCTGGCAGGTGACGAGCGATGCGATCGCGGCGACCGTGGCTGTCGAGCACGGTGGCCACCTGCTGCTGGCCAAGAGCGTGCCACCCCCGCCCTGCCCCGACAACGGCGATCTCCTGTTGGCGGTCGCGCGAGCGGGCTGGGTGGACGACCATTTCCCCGTAGCAGCCGGGGAGTTGATCACGATCGAGTGGGCCGCACCGACTGGGCTCCCAGTGGGGGCGAGTTTTTAACTTGCCGTGGCTTGGTGTCGCCGGGCAGACTCCCCGAACACGCTCCGCTCGCACGGCGGCTCGGCGACTCCGTCGTGGACGATGGTGAACCTTCTCCGCCGAGGCGCCTGACGCTCGCTTCGGTGTCCGGGGAGCCTGCCCTCCGGTTCTGCATGCAGGATGCCGATGTTTCGCGTGAAGTCAGTCCCACCACCAGCCGTCTGCGGGACGCGCGGTCAGTGCCGCCGTGCGGACCTCAGCCATGTCGGCCGAGTCAGACGTGTTGGCTGCGAAGCTCCAGGGCTGGAAGAGCACGCCCCCTGATGCGCTCACCACCCAGCGGCTGCCCTTCTTCATGCCATGGGCCACCGTCGGCACGCTGGAGGGCACGTCGTAGGAGGGCAGCGGCAGCGTTTTGGGATCGAGAAGCGGAGCGAGATCGAGCCCCGCCCGCCCGGCCAACTGTCGGCCATGCACGAGCGCCGCCACCACCGCCAGATCGACACAGTTGACCAGCTCCCCGAAGACAGGCTGCTTGCCGGCGAGCCGGTCGTAGTGCGTCGTCATCAGGTCACACCACTTTTTCGCGTTGGCGTCCGGTGCGGCCTTCGCCGTGCGGCCGCCTGCGGCATCGACGAGGTCGTTTTCAGTCAGACACTTCATCCGGCGTCCGTTGATCCGCCAGGCGAGTTCATCCGGATCGCGGGAGATCGGCTCGTAATCCGCCTCCAACCAGAACCGGGGGAGTGTCGTTGCCGAGGTCGAACCCGGCGGCACCATCGACAGGTAGCTGGGGAGTTCGGAAATACCAGACGGCTCGAGCCCCATGCCAACCCGCTTCAAGCGGTAGTCGGCCGCGACGAGTACGCGGGCGAAGCGGCTGTCGCCGGGCACACCACCCACCGTCACCTGCTGGGGACCCATGGCGTTTTGCATAGCCATGAGCGTGGCGTCCGGGTTCTGGCCGATCGTCTTCTGCGCTCGCAGGAGTGCCTGCAGTCTGGCAATCCCTTCGGCCGTGGGATCGATCGAGCACTTGATGCCACCCGCACGGGCCGCGTCGATGGCCCGCAGGGAGACGACCAGGTCTTCCAGCTGCAAGAGCGGCCTGCCACTCGTGGCCGCCACGACGTTGCCCGTCGCGTCCACGGTCAGCGCGTCTGCCGGGCCGGCGAGGATGATGTCATGGCCGTCCGTATCGACAAACACGTGGGTGATTCGTTCGAGGCCGCCGAGGAAGAGCACCTCGGGGGGCAGCGGCTGGCCGGCGTTGGCGGCCTTCACAGCTGCAACAATCTTCGCGAGGGATACCTTCCGGAGCTTCGTGGCCGCGCCGCGGTCGGCCGCGCCACTTGCCAGCGCCTGGCGACGCTCCTTGGCTAGCGATTCGACCGCCCGAGGATCGAGGTTTCGCACGATGCCGTCGGCGTCGATCGAGATGCCACCCACCGCACCACCGAAGCCCATGCCCATGCCACCCATTTGAGCGCGGGCTTCGCCATGCCATGCCAAGGCCATGCAGATGAAAGCAGAGGCAAACCCTGCCGCCGAGCGGCGGCAGGACAGGCTGGCAGTTGGTGACGGGATATTTATGCCGCAGTTCATGGGCGACCTTTCATGGCAGGCCAGGCATGACATCCCGGGCCCGGCGATCAGGTGAAGCATGGCGTGGCCTCCGAAGGGGGGGCCGGTGAACGGAAGGTACCGGTGGGGATGCTAGTCGCGGAGGGCCCGTCGCGGCAAACCCGTTTCTGACGGGTAAAACTCGTTTTTCTTCCTCCCACCGTGGTACCGCAGCGGCGAACAGCCGAGAGCCCGGTTGGCGGCCCTCCCAAAACGAGTGCCGCGCAGTCATGATGCACGTGAGAAAAGAACAACGACATGGCCTCCGTTCCCACCACCTTCCTGCTCGTTCGCGATCCCGTTGCCGGCCAGGCGGTGGTTCCGCTGCTGCCGGGCGAACGCGTGACCCTCGGCCGCGCTCCGAGCAATCGCATCGTGCTGCACGACGAGCAGGCCAGCCGTTTTCACGCGGAGATCTTCGGGGCTGCGGCGGGCTGGTCGATCCGGGACCTGAAGAGTCGCAACGGCACGCTCGTCGGTGGCGAACCCCTCTCCGCCGACCGGGTGCTGATGCCCGGCGACATCGTGGCCGTCGGCCGCGTCGAGATCGTCGTCTGCGACGGCGAGCCAGCGGCCGTTTCGACGGGCGAGGCCGACGGACTTGGCGGCACGGCGACCGGCGAGATGCCGGAGGAACTCGAAGCGTGGCATGCCTCGATCACGCATCGCCGCGCCAAAAGCCGACTGCTCGACGACATCCGTGAGGCGGCGGGAACCGCGCCCCGCGTGGGCCGCGCTGCGGCCGAACTCTGCCGGCTGGCATTTTCGCTTGGGCGGGCAAACGACCTCAAGGCAGTCGCATCGCTGGCGCTCGAGTCGGCCATGCAGGGGGCCGGCGCCATCCGGGGGATCGTGCTGCTCCCTGAGCAGATCGGTGAGCGGTCGGCCGCGGCGCGGCAGGACGCGACCGGTCCGGCTTTCGGACTGACCCAGACCGTCGCGGTGCCGGCAGACTGGTCGTCCACCGCTGTGCCGACCGGAGTGATCGCCGCGGTGCTGGGAACCGACGAGGCGGTACTGGCGTGTGCGGCAGCGCCGGACGGCGGGCGGGTCGCGGGCATTTCGGCGCCGATTCGGCTGGGCGGCCATGCCGTCGGCATCCTGCACCTCGAAGTGGATGGCCAGCAGCGAGAGGCCACCCCCGACGACCTCGAATTCGTGATGGCGGTCTGCGATGCGCTCGGCCTGGCGATTGACAACCTCGCCGCCCGCGCGGTGCTCTCCTCGCAACTGGCCCGGTCAACGGACGAAAATGAACAACTCCGACGGCGACTGGGCGAGGAGTGGCGGATGATCGGCTCCAGTGCCGGCCTGCAGACCATCGTCAGCCAGATCGAGCGGGTGGCGGCCACCAGGGCCACCGTGCTGATTCGCGGCGAGAGCGGTGCCGGCAAGGAACTCGTCGCGCGGGCCATCCACGAGGCAAGCAGCCGGCGGACGGCCCCATTCGTCTGCATGAACTGCGCGGCCCTGTCGGAGACTCTCCTCGAGAGCGAACTGTTCGGCCACGAAAAGGGCGCTTTCACGGGCGCCACCGAGCGCAAGGCCGGAAAGTTCGAAGCCGCCCACAAGGGCACGCTGTTTCTCGACGAGATCGGCGAGATGAGCCCGGGGATCCAGGCGAAGTTTCTGCGGGTGCTCGAGGGGCATCCGTTCGAGCGGGTTGGCGGCAGTGCCCGCGTGCAGGTCGATGTCCGCGTGGTGGCGGCCACCAATCGCCATCTTGAGGAGGCCGTGGAGGCCGGCGACTTCCGCCGCGATCTCTACTTCCGGCTCAAGGTCGTGGAGATCTTCGTTCCGCCGCTCCGTAAGCGGCCGGATGATATCGCGATCCTGGCGGCCCATTTTCTCAAACGATTCGCAACGGAGGCCGGGCGTCGCGTGCGTGGCTTCACGCCGGAGGCGACGGCGGCAATGCTGGCCTACCACTGGCCGGGCAACATCCGCGAGTTGCGCAACAGTATCGAGCGGGCGGTCGTGCTCTCGCAGGGAGAATGGATCGACGCATCTGAACTGGCGCTCTCCCACCTCGCCTCCGCAGGCGACACCGGCCGGATGCCGACAGGGCACCAGGCCCCGTTCACGCCCACGACGCTCGACGAGATGGAGCGAAAACAGGTGCTCGCGACACTCGAAGCCGTGGGGGGCAACAAGACGAAAGCGGCCGCGATCCTCGGCATCGAGCGTTCCACGCTCGACCGCAAGATGGCCCGCTGGGCGAAGGAGTAGCGACGGTTCACGGCGGCTGGCTCCATCCATTCGGCACGTTGGATGGAGCCGAAGGAGTCGACCCGTGGCCACGAGTTTTTAACTTGTGGAATCCGGGCCGGGACACGGACAAGTTAAAAACTTGCCGCCACGGGGGAGAGCGGGACATGGACAGGTTAAAAAACTTGCCGTCGCGTGAAGACACCGCGTGGCCGGCCCCTCACAGGCCGAAATACCGCTTCCAGCTTTCGACGTCGGCCGGGCCGGGCTCGGGTGGCTTCGTTTCCGCCTTTCGGCGGCGCTTCCGACGCTCTTCGCGCATCGTCGCCAGCCACTCGTCGCTCGACACGGCCTGCGCCCGGCGGCGACGGGCCGCGATCTGCAGCCGGCGGTCGCCCGACACCACGACCAGGCTCGAGGGAGCGTTGGCATCCTCGACCAATTCCTCGATGAGCGAGTCGGCATCGGGGTATTCCCTGGCGAACCAGACACGAATGCCGCCATGCGTGACCCGCGAGGGCAGGCCGTCTGGCGCGCGGGCGGCGTCAAACACCACGATCGTGTCGGTGGCCGCCTCACCCAGCAGGTCGAGCAGCATGTCGAGCAGCGCCAGCCGCGACTTCTCGAAGCCTCGCGGCCCCCGTTCATCGCCAAACACGCCCGACGCATGCAGCAGGTTGTAGCCGTCGATGATGAGCGTCATGCAGAACGCGGGGATTCAATCCCGACCCAGCCGGTACTTCACACGGCCTGCCACGATCGTCGCCACCGCCCTGCCCTGGAGCGTCCAGCCGTCGAACGGCGAGTTCACGCTCTTTGACCGGAACGATTTCACATCGACCTTCCACGACAGGTTTGGGTCGATCAACGTGATGTCGGCCACGGCACCGGGCCGCAGGGTGCCGCGATCCACACCCAGAATCCGGGCGGGCAACGTACTCATCGCCTCGATCATCCGCGACCAGCCGATCTTCCCAGGCGACACCAGCCGCGTGACGGTCAGTCCCACCGCCGTCTCCAGGCCGAGGATCCCGAACGGAGCGCGGTCGAGCTCGAGCATCTTCTTTTCGGGGGCGTGAGGCGCATGGTCGGTGGCGATGCAATCGATGGTGCCGTCCACGAGGCCCGCGATGATCCCCTCCACGTCGGCGGCGGTCCGCAGCGGCGGGCTCATCTTGTAGTTGGAGTCGAAGCCACGCAGCCCCTCGTCGGTGAGCGTGAAGTGGTGAGGACAGGCCTCGGCCGTCACGCTCGCGCCGCGGGCCTTCGCGGCCCGGATCAGCTCCACGCCTCCGGCCGTCGAGACATGCATCACGTGGAGGCGACCACCGGTCACTTCGGAGAGCGCGATATCGCGTCCGATCATCACCTCCTCGGCCGCCGCCGGCATGCCGGTGAGACCGAGCACGAGCGACACGAGCCCTTCGTTCATCACGCCGCCCCGCGACAGTTCCAGCACCTCTTCGTGGGCCAGAATCGGTTTGTCGAACATGCGGCAGTATTCGAAGGCGCGGCGCATCAACTCGGCGTCGTAGACCGGCGCGCCGTCGTCGCTGAACGCCACCGCGCCGGCCTCCACGAGCTGGCCGATCTCGGCGAGTTCCTTCCCTTCGCGGTTGCGGCTCACGCAGCCCACGACAAACACGTTGCAGGTGTCGGCACGGGCCGCCTTCTGGTGGATGAATTCGACGGCTGCCTGCGTGTCGATCGGCGGCTCGGTGTTGGGGATGCACGCGACGCTCGTGAAGCCTCCGGCGAGGGCAGCCCGCGTGCCGCTTTCGATGGTTTCGTCCTCCTCACGGCCCGGCTCGCGAAGGTGCACGTGCATGTCGATGAGGCCCGGACTGACTACCAGCCCCGTGGCGTCGATTGTCTGATCGGCAGCCGCGTCACCCTGGCCGATCGCGGCCACTCGGCCGTCGCGGACGAGCACGTCATCGACGCGATCGATGCCCTGCGCAGGATCGACGACCCGCCCGCCGCGAATGAGAAGCGTGCTCATGAGTGGCTCCTATGTGGGAGGCTGGCAGCGCCGCTCGTGGCGGCGCTACTCGTGGCGGCGTTAGGATCGCGCGGCCCGCAGGTGAGCCAGAGCACGCCCATGCGAACCGCCAGCCCGTTGGTGACCTGGTCGAGGATCAGCGACTGGCGGCAGTCCGCCACCTCAGCCGTCATCTCCACTCCGCGGTTGATCGGCCCCGGGGCCAGGATCAGCAGGTCGGGCTTGGCGCGGGTGAGCCGATCGCTCGTCATCGCGTAGAGGTGGGCATACTCGCGAACCGACGGAAAGGGCCGCATGTTCTGTCGTTCGAACTGGATCCGCAGCAGGTTGAGCACGTCGCACCGCGGCACGATCTCGTCGAGATTATGCGACACCTCCACGCCCAGTTCCCGCCAACGCGGCGAGACGAGCGTGGGCGGGCCACAGAGGATCACCTTTGCCCCGAGCTTGACGAGCCCCCAGAGGTTCGACCGGGCCGTCCGGCTGTGGGCAATGTCGCCGACCAGACCGACAGTCACTCCGTTCAGATCACCGAGCCGTTCTCGGATCGAGAAGATGTCGAGCAGTCCCTGGGTCGGATGCTCGTGCGGCCCATCACCCGCATTGATCACGCCGACATCGAGGTGCTGGGCCAGCAGGTGGGGGGTGCCGGGGGTGCTGTGTCGTACGACGACGGCATCGATCCCCATGGCCTCGAGGTTCCGAGCCGTATCGATGAACGACTCCCCCTTCGACAGGCTGCTCGTCGATGCCGAGAAGTCAACCACGTCGGCCCCCAGCCGGCGGGCAGCCAACGAGAAGCTCGTCCGCGTGCGGGTGGAGTTCTCGAAGAACAGGTTCACAACCGTCGAGCCTGTGAGCACCGAGAGCTTTCGCCGACAGTGGTCAGTAGCCTCCTTGAAGAGGGCCGCCGTGTCGAGCAGCAGCCGGATTTCGTCCCCGGTCAGCCGCTCGAGATCGAGCAGGTGGCGGTGGTGCCAGCCGGCGGGGACTCGTTCAGACTGGAGCGTTGGTGGGGTCATTGGGATCTTGGGCGAATTGGTGACTGTCGGCGGACCCGTGCGAACTCAGGCAGCCGCGGGGGAAGTGTAGCAGTTTGGCTCGTTTTTTTCGCGGCGGCGGGTGGCCGCAGACCCGGACCAGAACGCAGCCGCGCGGCTGCTCTTGCCCCGGGAAGTCCAGAAAATTTACTCTCCCCCCGGATCGCGCCCTGCCCGCCTGGGCAGTCGCGGGCGATCGTGTGGCTGGGGCCTTGGTGGGCTGACTGTTGGCAGCGATGAGAAACCGCATGAAAAACTCCCCTGCCGCGTTCCGGAACGGCTGGTTGCATCTGGCTGCCATGGTCTGCATGACGGCATCCACCGGCTGCACGTCGGTGATCAGTTCGGCGTACCTCCGCGAGGCCTGGCTCGACGCGGTGGAGCACGCCGCCGAGACACAGGCAGACGCCAAGAGAAAAGGTAAGACCGCTCAAGCCGACGACCATGAGGCGGAAGAATCCGAGGTCGCCGACAGCTCGTCTGCCGATGCCGATGCAGGCGATTCTTCGGAGGCGGCAGCCTGGTCGCCTGCGACGCTCGACGAGGCAGTCGTCGAGGCGGATCACCGCCTCGCGGACTCTGGCGGACTCAACGACGCCGCCCGTGGCACGCTGATCGCGACGCTCAAGGGCACGCCCCGACAGGATTGGCCAGTCGTCATCGACGAATTTACCGCGGCATTGAACGCCGCCCATGGCGACAGCGACGCAGGGCGTGCTGATGCCAAGGGGCTCGCCGAGCAGTCTCGGCCGCCATCGGCAGCCGTTGCCGCCGTGGCAATGGAGCGGGAAGCCACACCTCCTGCAGCTGCGATCGCAGAGCCGGTCGCTCCGATGCCGCCGAGCGAGGCAACGGTCGAGGTACCGCCAGCCGCTCCTGCGGAGTCTCGGCAACCAGCCACGCCGGCGACTGCACCGACGCCCATCTTCGCCGTCCAAAACGCCTGCTTCGCCTCGCGGGTGCGAGCCTGGGGCGTCGTTGACCGCTTCGACACGGCCCAGTTCGAGCCGGGCCAGGAGTTGATCGTCTATTTCGAACTCGACCAACTGGCATCGCGAGAGTCAGCCGAGGGGCACACCACCCGGGTCGATACCGTGCTGAGGCTCGTCGGCGCCGATGGCCGTCGGGTACACGAATGGACCTTCGAGCCGTTGGAAGAGACCTGCGGCAGCCACCGGCGCGACTATTTCGCCAGATACCTCGTGGCGTTGCCCGCATCGACGCCGGTCGGGCCGTGCCGGATCGAGGTCGCCGTCACCGATACGATCGCCGGGCGGACGGCCCAGACGAGCCTTCCGCTCGATGTTGGCAGTCGCTGAGCAGTGCGGGGACGGGGGACCAGATTCCCTTCATTGCGCTGCGGGCTTGGATGAGAAGCGGCCTTGCTTGGATGGAGAGCACGATCTCTCACCCGCCGACGTCACGGCGCGGGGAGTGGTTGGATCGCAGCCGGGGCGGCTGGTGCAGCCGGCTGGTTCGCACGGCGGGGATTGAGTTCGCTCTCGGCATCGTTGGTGGAGATGACGGCAGGCGCGTCTGCCTCGAGGGGAAACTGCTCCAGCTGGAGCAGACTGGCAATGATCACGGCGCTCGTCCAGCGGTCGGCCTGCGCCTCGACGTAGGCCAGTTCCGTTTCCGTGAGGATCTTCTGGGCCTGCAGCAGGCTGAGGAACGTCAACTCGCCACGGGCATAGAGCGTCTGCGTGAGTTGCACGGTCTCCCGGGCCTTCGGCAGGATGTACTGCTCGTACCACTCGACCAGCCGCTGCGACGTGCGGTAGGTCGCGATCGCCTGCGCGGCCTGCGTGGCCAGATCAATCTCGATGATGCGGAGGTCTGCCCGCGAGGCGGCGATGTCGGCCCGGGCAGCGCGGATATTGCCCTGATTCCGGTCAAAGAGCGGAACAGCCATCATCACCTGCACGAGGCCCTGATCCATGGCAGGGACGCCGACCTGCCGCTGGTAGCCGCCCATCAGGTTGATGTTCGGGATCGGCTGCACGACGGCCCGTTCCAGGGTCCACTGGGCCCGGGCGATGTCGGATTCCACCACTCGGGGCTTGGCGTTGCTCCGCACCACAGCCTCCTGCAGTGTCTTCAAGTCGAAGTTGGGCAGCTTGCGCATGAGGTCGCCCTCGATTTTACCGACATCGGCCCGCGGCAGGCCGATCGCCGTGGCGACCTGCCGTCGCCCCGTTTCGATGAAGACTCCCGCGTTGAGGAGACGGACCTCGGCCCGATCCCGCTCGATGCTCCAAAAGAGCACGTCAGCCTTCGTGCCCTCGCCCGCTTCGGCCAGTTGCCGGCCGATCTCGAAGGAGCGGTTGGCGATGTCCATCAGCAGTTGATAGATCTCCACCCGCCGTTGCGACACGAGCAGGGAGTAGAAGCTCTGCCGAACCTCGGTGAGAACGTCGTAGCGGGCGCGGATCAGTTCGTATTCGGCCATCTGGACCTCCCGCAGGGCCGCCTGCTGGGAGAGCCGCAGCTTGCCGGCCGTGACGAGGTCCTGCGCGACCGTCCCCGACCACTGGCTCTCATCGCCCGCAATCTGCGGTGAAAAGCCGGCGACAACCGGATTGGGATAGAGCCGCGCCTGCACCGCCTTGCCGCGGGCCGCCTCAACCGCAGCCTGGGCGGTCCGAAGCTTCGGATGGTTCTGGAGTGCCATCGCCACGAACTCATCGAGTGTCTTGGGCGATGGCCCGTGGGCCGCGTCCTGAGTGGCCGCGTCGATCAGCGGTGGCGCGACCGGGAGGTTTTCGGGCACGCGGCCGAGAGGTACGCCCGGCTCAGGCAACCGGAGGCCGCTGTTCGTCTTTGCCCAGTCCTCTCCTCGGCAGGTGTGCGATGAGACCAGCCCCACTGCCAGACCCACGACCAGACCCACAAAGAGACCTGCGCCACCCCGCCTCACTGCGACCAGCCGCACCTGCCACCGCGCTGGCGTCGGACTCGCGATGGTGATGCGGTGATGGAGGTGTGGGAACATGCTGGGCTTTCGTGGCGGTCCGCCATGCGGAGAATTCGGCAGAGTCACCGCAGTCGCTCCAGCCGGAATACGTCGGACATCCTGATTTTCTGGCACGCTTTCACTGGGGCCCGGTAAAATGGGTATGTTGAGCGGCCGAAACAGGTGCCGTAGGGGCACGCCCACACCGAGCCTGAGGGAGCTGCCGCATCCGTGTCGATCCTCCGCGCAGAACATCTCGAGAAGACGTTTGGTGGCACGGCCGCCGGTTCCGCCCGCGTGGCCGCACTCGACCGAGTCGATCTCGCCGTCGAACAGGGGGAATTCGTGGCGATCACCGGAGCCTCCGGCTCGGGCAAGAGCACCCTTCTCCACCTGCTTGGGGGCATCGCGAGACCGACCTCGGGAAGCGTGCTCCTGGAGGGCGTTGACCTGGCATCGCTCGACGACGATGCGTTGGCCCGCCTGCGGCGGCGGCGGATCGGGTTCGTCTTCCAGCGATACAACCTGCTGTCGGAACTCTCGCTGGTGGAAAACGTCGCCCTGCCGCTGGTGCTCGACGGCGTCGCCAACGCCCGCGCCGAGGAGGCCGCCCATGCCGCTCTGGAAACGGTCGGACTGGCCCACCGAGCGGGCCATCGGCCCGACGAACTCTCCGGCGGCGAACAGCAGCGAGGGGCGATCGCCCGGGCACTGGTCACCGAGCCGGCAATCGTGCTGGCCGACGAGCCGACCGGCGCCCTCGATTCGGTGAACTCCCGCCGGGTCATCGAACTGCTCATGCGGCTGGTCGCCGAACGGCGTCAGACGGTGATCCTCGTGACGCACGACCCCGGAATCGCTGCCCTGGCCGGCCGGACGATCCGCATGCGGGACGGGCAGATCGAGTCTGATCAGCGGAACGTCTCGTCGGGGAACGCGTCTGCTCCCACGCCGCCGCTGGCGGGCTCGCCGGCCGGAGCTGTGTCGCAATGAACTTGAGCAGGCTCCTCCTCCGCCAGTGGCGAAAGCGGCCGGGGCGGGCGCTCGCCACGGTGGCGAGCGTCGCCGTGGCGGTAGCCGCCCTGGTCGCCACCTGGGTGGCGGCCGACGCCTCGCGGGCGGGCTACCGACGCTTGGCAGAAACCGTGGAGGGCGTGCCATCGATCGACATCTCCGCGCGGGGCGGTGGCCGGTTCGAGGCGACCACGCTGCCGCGACTGGCCGACATCGCCGGCGTGCGGGCGGTGGTGCCGCTCTTTTTCCGGCCGACCCTGCTGCGGGTCGGCGAGAAACGTGTCCGCGAGCTGGCCGTGGGGGTCGATGTGGCGGCGCTCGTGGACGCCGGCCTGCTCACGCTCACGGCGGGCCGGGCGTGCGAGGAAGCCGATGAGATCGTCCTCGACTCCGCCCTGGCGGAGGGACTCGAAAAGCAGATCGACGACGAAGTGATCATGTTCGCCCGGCGGAGCATCCGACGGATGACGGTGGTTGGCATCGCCGACAGCAAGTCGCTCAAGTGGTTTGCCGAGGGGGGCGGCGTAGTGGTGGGCATCCAGCCGCTCGAGCAGATGTCGAATGCCTTCGGTCTGGTGGACCGCGTGCGGGTGGTGGTCGCGCCGGGTGGCTCCCGGCCGGCGGTGCTGGAGGCCATCGCCAAGCGGCTCCCGGCGGCGCTCGTGGCCGAGGTGCCCGCCGGGAGAGCAGGCATGGCGGAGGACATCCTGCATTCCGCGAACCTCGGCCTCGATTTCGTCACGGGGCTCACCATCGCCATGGCGTTCTTTCTTGTCGGCAACGCAATGCTGATGAATGTCACGGAACGACGGCGGTCGTTTGCGCTGCTTCGCGTGCTGGGGGCCACGGGCCGGCAGGTGCAACGATTCGTGACCGTGGAAGCAGCGGTGCTCGGGCTGGTCGGATCGGTGGTCGGAGCGGCGCTCGGGCTGGCGGCGGCGGGGCCGATTTCGGTTGGCATTTCGCACACCTTGCAGGCACCGGCCGCGGCGTTCACGGTGCACCCGCTCGTGATCCCGGTGGCCGTTGCCCTGGGCACGCTCGTCGCCATGGCCGCCGCCTGGTGGCCGGCCCGCGAAGCGGCGCGGGTCGAGCCACTCGAGGGGCTCGCCGACGCGCCGCCTCCAGCGGAGGGCGTGTCGGGCCGGCTTCTCTTGCTGGCCATCGTGATGTGGGCCGGGGCCGCGGTGGTCATGACGCTGGTCGTATGGGAGCGGCTGCCGCCCCGGGCGGCGGTGCCGGCCGGCATCCTGATGATGCTCGCCTTCGTGGCCACCACGCCTTTTGTGCTGCCCAGCCTCTGTGCTGCCTGCGCGCGGCTGATCCCGGAGCGGTGGCGGATCGAACGGACGCTGGCTGTGGAACAGATCATCCGACAGCCGATCCGCACGGCGCTCACCACGGGCGTCTTGGTCGTGGCCGTCAGCAACGCCATCGGTCTGGGGCATGCGATCCGCGACAACGTCGATGACGTCCGCGGCTGGTACACGCGGCTGATGCGGGCCGACTGGATGCTCACCCACGCGGGGATGGTGGCCGGCGGGCTCACGCCCTCGGGCCCGCAGGCCCGGCTGGCCGAGGAGGAGGTCCGCGCGGTGCCGGGCGTGCAGCGGGTCGAGGGGATCGGCGTGGCCACCGGCCGAGTCGCTGGCGGTGCCTGCGTCGTTGTGGCCCGGGACATTCCCGCCGACAGTCCGCTGCCGATCGATCCCGTTGGGACGACCGAGGCCGAACTGCGTCAGGCGCTCGACCGTGGCGAGGTGGCCGCCGGTACGCTCCTGGCCCGCCGGGTCGGCATCAAGCCGGGCGACGAGGTCGACGTGGAGGTGTTCGGCCGGACGACCCGGGTGAAGATCGCCGCGCTCGTCGTTGACTACACCTCCGGCGGCGCCTCGCTGCTCCTGCGGCGGGATGCAGCGTCGCGGCTTTTTGGCCTGGAAGCCGCCGACATCGTGCTGGTGACGGCCAAACCTGGCAGGGCGGCAGAACTCCGCGACAGCCTGCACCAGATCGCCGAATCGCATGGCATGCTGCTGCGGTCGTTCGAAAACGTGCAGGAGTTCATCAACGGGATCGTGAGCGGCGTGGTCAATTCGTTGTGGGCGATCCTCGGCCTGGGCTTCGTTGTCGGCAGCCTCGGCGTGGCCAACACCGTCACCATGAGCGTCTTGGAGAAGACCCGCACGCTCGGCCTGTTGCGGGCCATCGGCATGACGAGCGGGCAGGTGACCCGGCTCGTGCTTCTCGAAAGCCTCCTCCTGGGTGTGGCCGGCGGGCTGATCGGCACCGTCGGAGGCATCTTCACGGCGCTGCTGATCCAGTTCGCCAGCCAGCCTCTCCTGGGCCACCCGATCCGGGCCTCGCTGCGGCCATCGGTGGTGGCCGTCAACCTCATCGCGGCGGTGGCCGTTACGGCGCTGGCCGCCTGGATCCCGGCCCGACGGGCCGTCCGCCTCGACCTGCTCGAATCGATCGCGGCAGACTGACAATGAGCCGAGCGGTCCTGCGGGGGGTGGCTGTCGCGGTCGGGAAGACCTTGCGGTCGTCCGAGCGTGCGGCCGGTGCGGGTTGTATGGGCCGATGCAGTCGTGCCCACGCGTGCGGTTTTAGGGGTCGATTCAATTCCACGGGGTGGGGCCCTTCCGGGGTCGGTCGACACCCTTGAAACCGGGTCGTTCAGCGGAGCCGTGTCATGCAGAAGCTGCTACGGGGAATTGTGCTTGCGGTGTCGGCCACGGTGGCCACCCTGCCCTGCGTTCTGGCTGAAGAAGTCGGCCTGAACGAGATAGGCCTCGACGAGCAACTACTCCCGAACGGTGCGTCTGATGCCGACAGCGATGCCTGCGAGGATCAGGTGGCAGGATGCTGCGACGATCTCGATGCTGATTGCCCGTCGCGTCGGTTCTACATCACCGGCATCATCGGCGCGTCGTTTGGTGCACTGCAGAGCGGCGGCATCAATAACGAGGGGAATTTCCCCAACACCGGTCGGGCCACTGACAGCCTGTTGACTGCCGGCGGCGCGATCGGCACGGCGTTCGACCGCGACAACGGCCTGCTCCGACTGGAGGTCGAGGGCCGCGGCCGCGACGCCCTGCAGGGCAGCACCAACAGCTTTGAGCCTCCGACGCCCACCTACTTCTACTCCGCCCGTGCCAGCGATGGCTGGTCGGTGATGACCAACGCCTGGCGGGATTGGGAACTCACCGAGCGCCTGGGCTTCTATGGCGGTGGCGGCATCGGGGCCGGCGGCTATCGGCTCTCCGTCGATGACAGCGTGGTGTCGGGCTACGGCCATGTCGGTGGATTCGCCTGGCAGGCAGGCACCGGCACGACCTATCGGCTCACGAACCGGACGACGATCGACTTGGGGTACCGGTTTTTCGAAACGGTGCCGGACTCGTTACCGCTGACCCTTGGCGGGCCGGGGGGCCCCCCGGCCGGCAGCTACGTATCAAACTTCTACGCGAGCGAACTGCTCCTCTCGGTTCGGATCTACGAGCCCTTCCGCAGCCGCACCATCCGCTAGGTGGCAGATGGGAGGTGGCAGAAGGGAGTGCCTGTCCGGGCCCGGTCCTGACAGCGCGGCAATCAGCGTGACTCGCCGGTCTCAACGGCCAGACGGTCTTCGTAGACCTGCGACAGCACCAGGCTGCCGATAGTCACAAGCGTCTCGCCGGGTTCCAGCCCCTTGGCCACGATGACCCGGTCGCTGAACTCATGCAGCAACTCGATAGGGCGGCGCTCGAACCGTTCCGGGGCGTCCGGTCGCTGCACGAAGACGAAGGCCTTTCCCGCCTCGGTGACCATGCTGCGACGCGGAATGACGGTAGCACCCGGTCGGGGAGGACAGAGCACGAATACCCGAACGAGCTGGTCGCTCTTGAAGCGGCCATCGGCATTGGGAATGGAGCCACGGATGCGGACGGCCCGAGTCTGGGGATCGACCTGATTGGCCACGTAGTCAACGGTGCCCGTGACGACCTCGCCCGTGAACGGAAAGTGCACCTCCCACGGCAGGCCCGCCTGCACCGATCCCAAGTCGCGCTCGTGGAGGCTGCCCCAGACCCAGAGTTCTTCGATCGAGGCGATGACCATGAGCGTGTCTTTGTCGTCATAGATGTTGCCGATCGCCACGTCGCGGCTGATCACCGTGCCGTCGCCGGGGGCGCGGAGGGTCATCTTTGCCTTTTCCGTGCCGGTCTCCTCCTTGACCTTTGCGACCTCCTCCGCCGACACGCCGAAGACCTCCAGTTCGTCACGGGCCAGCTTGAATTCGAGTTCGCTCCGCCGCTCCAAGTTGACTGCGTCGAGCAGGGCCCGCGACGCGTCGGGAATGACGCCCTTCGCGGAAAGGTCTCGCTGGTGGCCGGCGATCTGCCGATCGTGATCGGCCTGCGACTGCTTCGATTCGTATTCGAGCTTCGCCTCCGCCAGCCGCACGCTGTAGAGATCGACGAGCGGATCACCCTTCTTGACCTGCTGGCCCGTGGTGGCGTGCACGGCCATCACGAGCGTGTCGAAGCGAGGGCGAATCTTGAGCAGCGTGTCGGGGTTGTAGTCGGTCTTGCCCTGCACCTCGAGCTTGAGCGGTTCCGTCTGGGCGGCGACAGAATCGATCCGCACGCCAATCGCCTTCTGCTGCTGGTTTGAAACGTCGATCAGACCGTCCCAGGGCGAGTTCCGTGTGGCGTCTGCCCCTCGCGACTTGATCCAGGCTTTGCTGCCGCCGTCGGCCGGCTCGCCGCCTGCATGATGCGCCGCCGAGGGCGAGAGCCGTTGCAGCAGACCCGCGGGGCCGTAGGTGGCAAGTGCCGCCGCGGCGGCGACGGCCGTCCCGCCGACGAGCCAAATCCATGGCTGCGACCAGCCCCGGCCAGCGGCGGCATGAGAGGCGGGCGAGTTGGCGGCGGCCGGTCGGGAGCTGCTGCGTTCGTCGTGATGGACCGTATGGGTTTCGGTATGGTCAGCGTTCATGATGGTCGTCGGCTTCGTGAGATCAGACAGGCGGTGTCAGACATGTGCCGCCGGAGCGGTGGTATCGGTTCCAGGCTGAGGAACGGCGATTGGGCCGGCGGGTGCCGGAAAGAAGGTGTAGAGCACCGGTAGGATGATCTGCGGCAGGATCATCGCCGACAGCATCCCCCCGACCACGACGATCGCCAGCGGCCGCTGGGCCTGCGACCCGATGGAGGTGGCCACAGCCGCCGGCAGGAGGCCGAGAATGGCGGTCAGCGAGGTCATGATCACGGGCCGCAGCCTCACCATCACGCCACGATAGACGCTCTCCGCCGGCGAGAGCCCCTCGGCCCGCAAGGCGTTGAAGTAGGTGATCAGGAGCACGCCGTTTTGCACGGCGACACCGAAGATCGAGATGAAGCCGACCGCAGCGGAGATGCTGAAGTGGGTATCGGTGAGCCGCAGCGCCCAGACGCCCCCCATCGCGGCGACCAGCACGTTAAACATCACCATCAGGGCATACCGCATCTGTCCAAAAGCCGTGTGGAGGAGGACGATGATCAGCCCGATCGACAGCGGCACGAGCCACTTCAGTTTGCCGAAGGCCTCCTGCATCTGGGCGAACTCGCCTGACCACTCGACGCGGTAGCCGGGCGGCATCTTCACGCCAGTGGCGGGGTCATTGATGGCGGCCTGGGCCTCGCGGATGGCCGAGCCCAGGTCGCGGTCCTGCACCGCAAACTTGATCGGCAGATAGCGGCAGTTGTTCTCACGGTAGATGTAGGAAGCCCCGGTGGCATGCGGTCGGATGGCGGCCACTTGCGAGAGCGGAATCGTGGCCCGGGCCGTGCCGTCGCCCTGGGCAGAGAGGTCGATCGGGATCCGCGAGATGTCCTCCGGGTCGCTGCGGAGTTCGCGAGGCAGACGCAGCACGATGTCGTAGAGCTTCTCCCCCTCCACCATCTCCGAAAACGCCCGGCCGCCAATCGCCACCTGCACGACGCTCTCGACGTCGGCGATGCTGAGACCGTAGCGGGCGCAGGCCTGGCGGTCGAGGGCGATCTCCAGGTTTGGCTGGCCAAGGACGCGAAACACGCCGACGTTCACGATGCCATCGACGCGCCGCAGCGCCGCCGCCACGGCATTGCCAACCTCCTCCAGTGTGGCGAGGTCGCTCCCGAACACCTTGATCGAATTGGCGCCCTTCACGCCGGAGAGTGCCTCCTCGACGTTGTCGCGGATCAGCTGCGAGAAATTGAAGTCGAGTCCGGGGAACTCGGCAAACTTCTGCTGCAGCTCCGCCTCGATCTTTTCCCGCGTCATGCCCGGCCGCCACTGGTCCATGGGCTTGAGCGGCACGTTGAATTCCAGGTTGAAGTAGCTCGTCACGTCGGTGCCGTCATCCGGACGGCCCACGTGCGACATCACGCCGCGAACCTCCGGGATCTCGGCAATCACCGCCCGGAGCCGGGGCGCCATCCGCGAGGCTGCTTCGAGCGACGCGGTCCGCGGCATCAGGGCCCGAATCCAGAGATTGCCCTCCTCAAGCGGCGGCATGAACTCCATGCCCAGGCCCGGAATGAGGGCGGCGGTGAATGCCACAAGCCCAAGCACGGCGGCCAGCACGGCATAGCGGGCGGAGAGCGCCGCCTTCAGCACCGTGCCGAACACGGCCTTGAGGAAGTGGTCGATGATGGTTTCCTTCTCCTCCCCCTTGTTGCCGAAGAAGAAGGAGCAGAGCACGGGCGCGAGCGTGACGGCCAGGATCAACGCCCCGCCAATCGCCAGCGCGTAGGTGTTGGCCATCGGGCCGAACAGGGCACCGGCCGGGCCCGACATGAAGAACAGCGGCAGAAAGGCGCAGATGATGATGGCGGTCGAGAAGAAGAGGGGCCGCTCGATCTCCGCAGCGGCCGCCAGAATCCGATCGTTGAGGGAGCGGTTCCGATCGCCATGGCCGGTGACGTGCCGGTAGATGTTTTCGACGATGATCACGGAGCTGTCGACGA
>JBBAVO010000004.1:0-7363 GCA_040397635.1 Pirellulales bacterium | reverse complement strand
AGGGTGCCCTCCCGTTCGATCTCGGCGAACTTGGCGGCGACGGCCGTGGCGGTGGGGAGCGACTTTTCTCCCCGGCGCATCAGGATGATCCCCTCGACCACGTCATCTTCGCCGTCGCGGCCGACGACGCCGAGCCGGGGCTGGTGGCCGACGACCACGTCCGCCAGTTCGCGAACGAAGATCGGCGTATTGTTGACCGACGTGACCACGACGTTCTTGATGTCCTCGAGCTTCTCCATCTCGATCACGATGGCGTTTTCAACAAGGGCGGGATCGAGGGGATCGGTGCCGCCGCCCAGCAGGCCGATCGCCCGCACGTTGTGGGCCTGGGCACCGAGCGTGAGCACGTCGCCGCCGACGTTGGCATTGGATTGCTCGATGGCGTCCTCGACCTGCCTGAGTGTGATGCCATACCGATTGAGCTTGCGCGGATCGATGAGCACCTGATACTGCTTGATCGTGCCGCCGAAGCCGGTGACGTCGATCACGCCCGGCACCTGTTTGAGCACGCGGTTGAGCACCCAGTCCTGCACCGCCTTGATCTGGCTGAGCGTGTAGCCCGGCCCCTCCAGCACGTAGCGGACGATTTCGCCGGTGGGACTCCACGGAGAAAGCTCCGGCGTGATGCGTTCGGGCAGATTCACCGTGGCGATGCGGTTGAGCACCTCCTGCCGCGCGGCCGTGAAGTTTGTCCCGTAGGCGAATCGGCACTTGATGTCGTTGAGGCCCGCGATCGAGGTGCTGCGAAGATCGACCAGCCCTGGCATGCCGTTGAGCGCGGTCTCGAGAGGAATACCGACGAGCCGTTCCATCTCCTCGGGGCTCGAGCCAGGATTCTGCGTGAGCACTTCCACCAACGGCGGGGTGGGATCGGGGTAGGCTTCCACGTTGAGCTGAGATGCCGAGTGGAGGCCGACGGCGACCAGCGCCATCGCGCCAAGCAGCACCAGCGGCCGGTTCTGCAGACTCCAGGCGATGATGGCGCGGATCATGGTGATGCAGGGCGAGGGACGGCCGCTGCGTGGGCTGCTGGTTGGTCTGGCGCGGACTTCTCGAGGCTGGCATCAACGCGACTGGGGCCCGCGGATTCCATCTCCTGAGAACCCTGCAAGCTACCTCCAAAAATGGACGCGGTCTACCGCCGAATCGTCAGTTTCTCGTGAGGATGCGGGGCCGGCTGGCCGATGGAAACCGGCTCCTGGAGATGAGGCCTTCAGCCCTTGATCACGCCCAGCGGCCGGAGTCGTGCAACTTTCAGGGAAAGCCCGGCCCGATGGACAACGTCCACCACGATGTCCACATCCTTGTAGGCCTGCGGCTGCTCCTCGGCGAGGCCCTCGCGGCTGCGGCAGCGGGCGACGACACCGCCCCGCAGAAGTTCCTCCTGGATGTTCCGGCCCCGTGCGGCCTTCGTGGCGGCGGTGCGGCTCAGGCAGCGGCCGGCGCCGTGGCAGGTGGTGCCGAACGAGCGTTCCATCGATCGCGGGCCGCCACGGAGCACCCAACTCGCCCGCCCCATGTCGCCGGGAATGATCACCGGCTGGCCCACGGCTCGGTAGCGGTTGGGGATGTCGTGGTGGCCGGCGGGAAAGGCCCGCGTCGCCCCCTTGCGATGCACGCAGACGTCCTTGCTCGTGTCGCCCACTTGGTGCCGTTCGAGCTTCGCGATGTTGTGGGCCACGTCATAGAGAAGTTCCATGCCGAGCGAGTGCCACGGTTTTTCGAGCACCCGGGCAAACACCTCGCGGACCTGCCACATGAGCAGCTGCCGGTTGCAGAAGGCGTAGTTGGCGGCGGCCCTCATGCCGCCGAGATAGTGCTGGCCCTCCGGGCTCTCGACGGGCGCGCAGACAAGCTGCCGGTCGGGAAGGCTCATGCCGTATTTCGCCGGCGCGTCGCGGAGGGCCCGCAGCGAGTCGTCGCAGACCTGATAGCCCAGGCCGCGAGAACCCGAGTGGATGAGCACGCAGATCTGTCCGGCATGCAGGCCGAAGGCCGAGGCGGCGGCTGGGTCTTCGATGCGATCAACCACCTGCACCTCGATGAAGTGGTTGCCGGCCCCCACGGTGCCGCACTGGTCGCTGCCGCGGGCGAGTGCCCGGTCGCTGACGAATTCGGGGCGTGCGTCGGCGATGCAGCCCTCGGCCTCGGCGAGGGCGACGTCGTCGTCGGTGGCCAGGCCGCGGGCTTTCAGGAACGGCACGCCCTCCTGCATCAGCATGCGGAGTTCGGCGGGGGAGAAAACATGGCGGCCCCCCTGCCCCACCCCGACGGGCACGTCTTGCAGGAGTTGATTGACGAGCCTCACGAGCACAGGTTCGATGTCGGCGAGGCTGAGATTCGTCCGCATGAGACGGACGCCGCAGTTGATGTCGTAGCCCACGCCCCCGGGCGAGACGACGCCGCCCACCGCGGGGTCGGTGGCACAGACACCGCCGATACAGAAGCCGTAGCCCCAGTGGATGTCGGGCATGGCGAGGCTGGCCGTCTGGATGCCGGGCAGAAAGGCGACGTTGGCCACCTGCTCGGCCGCCCGGTCGCTTCGCAGCTGCGGAATCAGCCGCTCATCGGCGAAGATCAGCCCGTCAACGAGCATTCCAGGCCTGGAGGACTTCGGGATCCGCCAGAGGCATTCGTCCACCGGCTCAAGCGGACCGGCGAAGCCGCGGTCGGATGGAGTGTCGCGGATTGTGTCGGTCATGGGTGAGGTTTTTACGGGCGAGGTTTTTGAGAGCGATGGGGAACGAGGCAATCATATGTCGATGATCAGCGTGGCGTTCCAGCCGCCGGCCGCTTCAACGACGCACAGTTCATGCTGGGTGAGCGCCTTGATCTCGTGGGCCAATGTGTGCCGGGCGGGGTCGTAGGGCTCGCCGTGGGCGGTGGCGTGGAGTCCGGCGGCGTCGATCGAAACGTCAAATCCGCAGAAGAGCATGCGGCGGAGTTCGAAGGCGGCGTGCAGTTCGCTCATCCAGTCGAAGAGCAGCCAGGTGGGATCGGTGCCGGCCACCTCGAATCGCTCAGTGTGGTCGGGCCGGGGCCGAATCTGGGCGAGGTCGCCGGCGATGATCTCGAACAGGCCGCGGGCGGCGTCAGCCATCAGCAGTTCCAGCGTCGGCGCGGTCGCCCGCAGGCCCAAATCAGCGGTGTGCTCGAAGATCTCGTGCATGCGGGTGGCCCTCGACAATCGCGTGTGGCAGCGGCGTGCGAGCAGGTTCTTGTTCCCTCTCCGGCCGGGGGGTAACCTCGTTGCGTTGGGCAGCATTCAGCAGGCATGCATGATGACACACAGAGCCAAGCCCGGCCTGACGCTCGTCGAGTTACTGGTCGTCATCGCCATCATAGGCACGCTTGTTGGCGTGCTGCTACCGGCTGTGCAGGCCTCCCGGGAGGCTGCTCGGCAGACGCAATGCAGCAACAATCTCAAACAACTGGGATTGGCTGTTCATGGATTCCATGATGTCCGCGGCGAGTTTCCGCTGGCAAGGCAGGCCACGCGAACGGCTCTCGGCCCATCCAGCATGGCCGTCTTGCCCAAGCACTTGGTGGGAGTCGCGGACGACCCGGTCACGTTTCCGATGCAGTCGGATCAAGTGGGCAGTTGGCTGTTGCGGATCCAGCCGTTCATGGAGTCCAGGGAGATCATCGCTCTCTGGAGCCAGCCCGCCACCATTGACGAGGCGTATGCGATGTTCTGGAAGGTGAGCGGCATTCGGATGCCATCGTACCTCTGCCCTTCTGACGCTCAGGCCGTGAAAGGCGTCACCCCTTGGGGGTACGGGATGACGAGTTATCTGGCCGTCAGTGGCAACGATGAGTTTATCGATGAAGACGGCCATGCGAGCAACGCCCGCAACGGAGTGTTCCCCACCCAGAATTGGTCCTGGTCCCCGCGACCCAGAGTCTCGATGAAGAAAATCACCATCGGCCTGAGCAAGGTTGCCATCGTCGGCGAACGGCCTCCTTCGTCATCGTTGTATTACGGACGCTGGAACATGACCGATTTTGACACCGTCATGGGTAACCCGAACATGGAGTTCTCCGCCATCGCAACAGGGATGAACGGTGAGCCCTGCCCGTCACCTGGCTACTACCGAGCGGACGTTCCCGAAAATCCATGCGCGGCGACGCACTTCTGGAGTTTTCATCCGGGCGGTGGCAGGTGGCTTCAGGCGGATGGTGCGGTGACATTTATCGGCTACGAGGCCGGCACGACGGTGTTGCCGGTGATGTCGAGTATCGATGGTTCAGGAGCCGGCGGCCGGACGCTGTCGGCGCAGCCATGAAGTTTATCAATCCATCTGGCATCCCCTGGGATGAATATCTCGGGATGCACGTGCGGACGATCGCCGCGGCACTCGTGCTCGCGGTGTTGCTGCTGTGCGCGTTGCCATTCGTGGAGTTTCCCGGTGGCACGACACTGACTGGAACCGTCACATCCCAGGGGAAGCCAGTCGTTTTTGGGACGGTCACCGTACTCACCGCCGATAACCGCACGTTCTTCGTGCCAATACGTGCGGATGGCACCTACACCCTCAAGGGACTGCCAACAGGCGTTGCGAAGGTGGCCGTATCGAGTCCAAATCCGCGGCCCGTCACCGAACCGCAGGCCGTTGCGAAGGACGCGTCTCGAAACCCATCAGGGCCGCAGCGCACGCCTCCTCGTGGCGGCGCCACATCAGGCCGGCCGGCTACCAACCCCGGGCAAGGCGAGGCCATCGAGGGAGTATCGATTGCCGCGACAAGCGACCGAGGGCCGGCAGTCCCTGGTCAGGAGCGGCTTCACCCACAGAAAGAGGGCTGGTTTCGGATACCAGGCCGGTATGCGAGTCCTGCCACCTCGGGGCTCGGTACGGAGGTTGTGCGCGGCCGCACGACATTGAACCTGTCGCTTGACTGATGGCTCTTCGTTCGGGCAGCATGACCAGCAACGCAGGCCCGACATACGATCAAACGGCCTCTCACACTCCGGAGAATCCTGTCATGTCGCAACGTTGCGTCATTCTGAACGTGTCGATGATGTTTCGCTTTAGTGTCGTGCTCCTGCTCGGACTGCTGCCTGGAATGGGCGAAGCCGACCAGCTGAGCGCCGCCGAGCCCACGCCGTCACGAGCAGGCATGGCATCGCCGCGGTCTGGCACGACCAACCCGTTTGGCTCCGGTACCATGACGCACCGTTCCGATGGCACGAGCAGCCGGACACGGCCTTTTGGCTCGGGTTCCCTCACGACGGAGCGTGGCCGGGACGGCAGGACCGTCACGGGCCACACGCAGAAGTTTGGCAGCGGCACGATCACCCGTTGGTCTGACGGCACGACCAGCGAGACCAGGCCGTTTGGTTCTGGCACGCTCACCACGGAGCGTGGTCGCAACGGCGAGACAGTGACCGGTCACACCCAGAAATTCGGATCGGGCACGATCACGAATAGGTCCGATGGCTCGAGCAGCAGGAGCCAGCCATTCGGGAGCGGCACGCTCCAGCGGGATCAGCCAGGCCGCAGTCGGGGCGCCGGCGGCGGGAAGTAACTGCTGGCGGGATTCAGCCAGACAACTCTGAGCAACTCTGCACGACTTGTTCTCCCCGCCCCATTAGGGGTACGATCGCCCCTGCCAACGATGGTTCCTTCTGGTCGTGATGCATCCCAGCAGCAAGTCTGCGACAACCCGCAGGGCGTTTCTGCAGGCCTCGCCGATGAAAATCTTCGCGGCACCCTTCAGGATCACGTCATGGACATGATCCCTTCACAGAAACAAGCCCTGAGCGAGAAGTAGATGATCGGCCGATACATCGGGGGCTTTCGCATTGATCGCCTGGTGTGCGACCGGGGCCTGGGCGCTGTCTATGAAGGAGTCCAGGAATGGCCACCACTATCCGTCGTGATCAAGGTCTTGCGTCTCGATTGCTCCCCGGAGATGGCCCGTAGTTACGACCGCCGCTGGAAATTGGTGCAGACTCTGCACCATCCACGAATTGCCGCAACTTTGTCCGCGGGCGTCGAGCCATGGGCCGGACGCAATGTTCCCTTTCAGGTGATGGAGCATGTGACCAATGCGATTCCGCTCCGCCGCTATGTCATTTCCCGCCGGCTCTCCGTCCAACAGATTCTTTCCCTGTTCCAGGAAGTGTGCGACGCAGTCGCTGCCGGCCATCGACAGGGCGTGTTTCACGGATATCTCACGCCCCATAAAGTGTTGATCGATTCATCCGGCAGCCCGAAAGTGGTCGACTACTGCAATTTCTTGCTGACGACCGGCGGTTGCGACTCGATACCGCCTGCGACCAGAAGCAAGCCATCGCTCGTTGACATCGGGTATATGAGTCCGGAGCAGTATAAGATGCCTGCGTCCGCAATCGATGCGCGGGCAGACGTGTACTCACTCGGCGCATTGCTCTACGAATCACTGACTGGCCTGCCTCCATACGATGTGGGTAATCGGTCGACTTCGGAGGCCGCTGATCTCATTCGCCGCACTCGGCCCATTTCGCCGAGGAGATGCAATGAAAGGATATCTCCTGCCGTAGCGGAAATGCTCGGCCACTGCCTGAAGAAAAAGCGATCCGAACGCCTCGCCAGCGCTGAGGAACTCGTGTCTGCTCTCGATGATATTCTGAGCGACCGGCGGCACGGTGTCCGCAGATTGCATAACCATGGCCGGGTTCCTGCGTCCCAGCCCGAATTTACCAGCAAGGCCGTCTCCGCCATCGCACTCAAGGCACAAACCACACTCTCATGGCTGCTGCGGCATGTTGTCCCCTCGGTTCGCCACAATCGGAGCAGCGTCCTCCAGTCCACATTGCCGTGGATCAGTCTCCTCGTCGTTGGCTGGGCGTTTTTGTGGATCGTGGCGGAGATCGCACGAGAAGCACTGATTCCGAATTTGATGGACGTCGATGCTCGCCGCACCACAACGCAACTCTCCCCGCCCCCGCGCCAAGAGGAGTCGGGGCTGGCTGGCGACAGCCCGTTGGGCAGTATCTCCGTGCCATAGCCCTGATGCTTTGTTTGACTTTCGATGGAGTGAACGGTGAAACGTTCTGAGCGGATTTTGAAGGGTCGCTATCACCTGATTGCAGAACTTGCCTCAGGTGGCATGGGCATCACCTACCGCGCGTGGGACGTCGTCGCTGGTAGACCCGTCGTTGTCAAAATGCCCAGACCGGAAAAGCAACACGACCCAATTCTTCTCGCCCGCTTCATGAGAGAGATCGAGGCGATGAGAACGGTGCCTCATCCGTCCATCGTGCCGATCACCGACGCTGGAAGCGATCAGGGACTGCCTTTCGCTGTGATGACGTTTCTGCCGGGCGGCTCTCTGGCGGACTATCGACGACGTGGCGAGACAGGCATTGGTTCCCGCAATC
>JBBAVO010000003.1:29558-38877 GCA_040397635.1 Pirellulales bacterium | reverse complement strand
GAGGATGAAGAACACATCGTCGCCCGATGCGTTGTGTCCGTACTTCGTGTTCTTGTATCTGCCGCCTACTGGCATGACTCGTCCTCCTGTGGAAAGCAATCCCAACCGTGGTTCTTCGCAATATCAAACGCATCAGGTTGCACATCGCGGGACACGCGCCCGCAATACATCCGCCTCGCCTCGTCGCGCTCGTACTTGAGTTTGCCGGCCTCGATCTTCCATTGGTCGCGCTGGAAGATCAACTCGTCCACCGATTGTGCCAGCCGTGAGAATGGGTCATCACTCATCGTCGTCGCTCCTTTCCGGGGTCTCGTCCGCGTACATCTCATGGGCGCAGCCGCCACAGTATTCCACATCCGACAGCACCTCGCCGATGCGAGCGTGCTGCCACACCTGTCCGCACATCCGGCAGTAGCAGTGCCGGGTGGGCTTGTTGAGTTCGGGCTTGGGTTCGTCCGTCATTGGTCTTTCCTGATTCGCTTGAGTTGTTGAACTGGGTCTTCCACTCGCCGCCTCTGCTCGTTCACTCTACGCGCTGCGGCTGCGCGTCGAGTCGAAACACTCTCCATCCTGACACGTTCCGACTCCAGCCGGGGATGGACCAGCAGGCCGTCGTGATCTTCAAACCGGCAACGCAACACCTTCCACATGGCCTGCGTCAGGTCTCCGCAGATCCGCTTCGCAGCCTCGTAGTCGTCCGGGATTCCACCGTTCGACCACTGGAAGCACAGCAGCCTGATGTAGCAGCCCACCTCCGCGCTGCTCATCGCCATCGTCGCCGACACGAAATCTTGCGTGTACATGGGGAACCACGGGGCTTTCCTCACACCAGCCTCCAGATGCGGATCTCCCGCGCTCGGGCCGCCGTCCGCTCTGACCGGACGCGCTTGCCGGTGTCCGACCACATCGAGCCTCGGAACACGGCTCCTGCCGCGTTCTCCAGCGCCGATGGGTCGATGCCGTCGTCCTCCATGCGTCGCTTTACATCGTCGATGCTGGCCTCCCGGCTTGAGCGGGACTGGGCCACGGCCACAGCCGCGACCCTAGCCCGCTCCAGCAGGTCAGCCCGGGGAATCGAGGCCAGCGCGATCCCTCGATCGCGCCGGCGCTCTCCCTCGGTCAGATCCCACAGGTTGTCAGCCACGCTTGACCTCGACGATCTTCGGGAACTTGCTGCTGGTGTCCACGATGACGCCGATCGTCGAGCGGTCGCGGTGGGCAGCCTTGATCACGTCGAACAGGTCGGTGTCCCAGCAGGTCAGGCGCTGGTCGTCGGCGGTCTTGACGGCGAGGTAAGGGCTGGCCGTCTTACCCTGACTCTGCTTCTCGTCGCAGAACCGGACCTGAATCCAGATCCACTCCCCATGCTGGTCTGCCTCCGCAGCGGGTGCCGCAGCGGGTGCAGGAGCCGGGGCCGGCTTGGGTGCCGGAGGGGTCTGACTGGGGTGCGGCTCCGGCTCACGCTCGGGGGCGCGTGGCTGGAACGTGCGGGCCGGTGCCGACTGGCTGGGGTGCGGCTCGTACCGCGCCTGCTGGCGGGTCGGTGCCACGACTTCCTCGCCGTCGAGGTCGTCCTCCCCAGTGATCGAGACCATGCTCGCCAGTGTGTAGCGACGCAGGTACGAGCAGATCGATCCGAACTGCTGGATCGTGCAGCGTTCCGGTCGCGGCTCCGTAGCCGACTCCTCGATCCACTCGCCGCTCTTGTGCGAGATGCGAGTGGTGACCGTGATCGTGTCGCGGTCGCTGGAGATGGGCTGCGAGATAACCAGCCCCTCCGCAGCGAACGGCAACCGGATGGCGTCGAGGTGAGCCGCCAGCGTGGCGTACCTCGACTTGAAGTGCGGGTTCACCTTGTCGAACTGCGGATTTGTGATGCTCTTCTGCGCGGCAGCAAGAGCGGTGATGAGCGAGCCGATGGTTTCAGATGTCTTCATGTGCTTGTTCCTTTCGTATCAGACTTCGTCCTCAAGAGCCGACATGGCCCACGTCGGCACCTTGATGGTGTGCCGACCCCACGTTGCAGCCGGCGGAACGTCCGCCAGCGATGCCTTGTACTCGACGAGCAGGTCGTCGATTTTCTTGTCGAACAGGTGGATCACAGCCTCGTCGAGGTCGTACACGCCGGTGACGTGCGGCTCGTCCTTCTCGACCACGATGAACGTGAAGCCAGTCGGGTTCATGCCGCAAGCCCGCGCCATGCGGGTGTACCAAGCGGCCTGCAATCCGTAGCCGAAGTTCCACACCGTGCGCTGGAAATCACGCGGCGATCCGACGGTGGCCGTCGTCTTCACGTCGATGATCTGGCCTTCATTCCACCAGTCGAATCGAGCCTTCGACTTGACGCCGTTGATCTCGGAGAAGAGGCTGATCTCCGGCTGGCCCTTCTCCAACAGGCCGGTAGCGCGAACAGCCTGCGCCATGTTGTCACACTGGTCCCACTCATCGGTGCTGATGAGGGTGCGGTTGCCGGCATCGAGCAAGGCCTGCTCGTAGAGTTCCTTGCCGGCCTTCGTGCGACGATCAACATCCGGCGCTGGCATGAAGTTCGAACGGACGAGATCGGGGGTGAGCGCCATGCAGTGCAGCAGGCGACCGACCCGGAACGCAGCGGTGTCAGCCGGCGGGTTGTCCAGTTCCCAACGCAGGTGCGCCGGGGTCTTGGTGAGCAGGCTCTTCAGGCGGGAGGCAGAGGCACCAGCAGTCTGGTGGTACTCGCGCTCACTCATATCGTGCAGGATTCGTGACGGTGATGCTGTCGGGGTTGTCGTCATTCTTCGGTTCCTCGGTGATTGAAAGGATGTTGTTGTTCTCATCCATGCGGATGACGGTGTTGCCAAGTCGAACGTAGCCAACGTCGGTCAGTGACGTGGGCAGTTTCTGTCGATGATGCTCGATGATGAAGTGAAGGATCAGGAGCATCGACCATCCGGTGTTCGCTTGGATGGTCTGAAGAGTGTCGTAGTCAGACTTGCGAATCGTGAGAGTGCGATACCTCTCCGAACGCGGAGGGCGTGGTCGTTTCTTGCGTGGCATAGATCTCCGTTCTGCGAACGAACCACACAATGTGGTCCGATGCAGGAACAGTACTGCACGAACAGTATGCTGTCAAGTCACTGTGTTTGTAGTGCTTTCAGCGCCCTGATCTCGGCTTGCACCTCGCGCAGACGCTGCTCCTCGGCGGGGGTCAGGCCGACCGACTGCTTGCGAGCCAGCAGGATCTTGCGGATGGAGTCCGGCGTGGCGATGGTCTTCTCGACATCGCGAGAAATCGACTCGATCGGCATCGTCACCGGGATGCCGGCCATCATCGCGAGATCGCCAGCCATCGCGCCGTAGTCGCCCATCGATGCACTGCGGATCACCTCGTTGGCAACTTGCAGCGGCATCAACTGGATGGTCTGGTCAGGCGCGTAGCCGTCGCTCATGGCGCGGTACGCCGTGTAGATGTCGCCGGCAATGATGCCAGCGTAACCGCCGGCGCTCGCGACCAGTTCGTTGGCGATGCGGCGCATCGCGCCCTCACGCTGCTTCTCCATGAGCGCACGCTTGAGCAGTTCGTCGTCCTCGTCCTCGCTCGCAACGAGTCCCGTGGCAATCGCCGCGAGGCCAAGGCTCAACGGGTTCGCGGCTGCACTCCACAGCATGTTCGCGCCAATGGCGAACGCGGTACGTCCAGCGTTCTGCGGGTTGAGCGTTGCGCGACGAGCCTGATTCCAGCCCTTGAGCGGATCGCTGGAGAACGGGAACAGCAGGCGACCGTATCCCTTGCTGAACTTCTGCTCTGCCGCGAACACCGTGTCGTCGAGCGGGTCGCTGACGTTCTGTGTGCGGCGGAACGCCTGCTCGGCCATCACGCACGCCGATGCGTGCGCTTCGTCCTCGGCCATTGACGGGTCGGTTCTCGACAGAGACTGACGCGCAGTCATGTACGCGGCCAGCATGACCTGACGATCGATGCCGCGAAGGGCGAAGTCAACCGACCGCAGGATCGTGAGCGCATTCGTGCGGCCAGCAGAGAGGTCCGCCAACATGCGCTGGATGTTCCCCTGCGTGGCCTCATCCACAGCCGAACGCAGGTTGGAAGCCAAAGACCGCAGCATCGACGCGATGCGTTCACGGTTCTGACGGGGGTCACCGATGACACCTGCGAACAACCCGACCTGCGAACGGCGGTGGCGGTCGAAGAAGTACCCGCTGGTCTCCTCGATCCGATCGATCATAGCGGTACGCTGCGACGGAGCCAAGGCGATGGAGCGCCGGCTGCCGGCTGCCCAGTCTCCAGTATCGAACTCGCTGGCGAGGCGGAAGATGCCGCCCAACTGACGGAACCATGTCTTCGGGTTCAGCATCAGGAGAGCGCCGCTGATGTTCCCGTTGATACGGTCGATCAGGTCGCCGGTCGGGCGACCGCTCAACCCGACAGCGTTGAACACGACCTTACGCATCTGGTCGTTGAACTTGCTGCCGAAACGGGACTCCATCGCGTCCTTCACGCCGGCAGACCGCAGCACGGTGATGCTGTGGCGCAGCGGCTCGCTCATGTGGATCAGCCGGAGACCCTCATCGACGTGGCCGTCGATGGTGCGGACAAGGTCATCAACCACCAGCGGGCTGGTGCTTGCGACGCGACGCTGGAGGAACCCGGCGTTGTCGAGCATCGTCATCACAACGTTGCCGGGGTTGGAGTTCACGTCAACCGTATCACCGGCGATTGCATCACTCAGCCGTCGGCGCGGGTAGTAGCCCGGGACAGCCTCGGGCATACGACCGTTGATACGGTACGCCACCTCAAACGAACGCTCGCGAATCTCGGTGTCGATCAGACCCTTGAGTCCATCGATGAGCGCCAACTGGCCGGGTGACAACCGGCCACGCAGGGCCAAGACTTCCTGCCGGGTCACGGGGATCGGCAACTTGCCACCGTCACGACTGAACGTGATCGGGCTACCCGGCTGCTCGGGATCGTTCTCGTCGGCCAGCAGGGCGAGCGTGGTGTCATCCATCGCAGCCAGAGACATGGCCTCGCCGATCGTGATACGGCGAGCGGTCCCGCCAAGCACCACGTCGATGACATCGGCGGCGGCAGTGCCACCGTAGCCGGCACCTCGCTGGACGTAGTCGTCGATGCCAGTGAACCCAGCCTGACGAAGCAGATCGTCGATCTGCTGGTCGATCCGACGGCGATCGTTGTACATGGCATCCTTGCCGGCGGACAGCCGGTGGATCATGTCGTGGATCGGGCCGTCGATCGCACCGTCGATGAGCGCAGCAATCGTGTGGATGTCGCTGTTCTTGATCGCCAGCGCACCGACCATGCCGGCGGTACGTCCCTCGCTCCACAGCCTCGACGGCGGGAGTTCGGGCATCTGGCTGATGTTGTTGGCGAGAGCCTCTGCTGCATCGGCGTATCCCTCTCGGCGCATCTCGCGATCGGCACGCCAGTTCTCGCGCTCCTGCTCGTACATCCCACGCGCCTGTGCAGCCAACTGGTTGGCAGCAGCGATGCGCTGGCTCATGTCGTTCACGTCGGTGTACTGCATCAGGCGCTGACCGCCCAGCAGTGCCATGCCGGCGCGAACGATCGGGAGAATCTGATCGCGAAGTTCGTTGGTCATGCCGGTCTGTGGGCTGGCATATCGGCGCTCCAACCGGCGCAGCCGGTTGAAGGACGATCGAGCCTCGTACCGTGCAAGGTCACGCACGACGGCGTCACTGATGCGAAGAACCCCAACGGCAGACCGGACTGACGCGATGCGATTCAGGTACTTGCCGCGCATGTTCGCGGGCAACAGGCGCACGGCGTCGGCTGCTTCGCGCTTCAGCGCCGTCAGTTCACGACGAGCGAACTCGTAACCAGTGCGGCTTCCGGCGGCCTCGCGGCGCAGCATCTCGCGCAGCGCACGGCGCATCAGCGTGTCGGCGTCCTCGTCTGCGCTCTGGCGCATCGCCTCGACGGCAGCCATGATCCTGCCGATGCGGGCCTGCATTCGGCCAGCAAGAGCGGTTCGCTTGGCACGCTCGCGCAGTCGGTCCTCCTTGCGTCGAGCGCGGACTTCCTCTCTGGCACGCTGGAGCCGCTCGACCTGCTCTTCGGCAGACATCAGACCGGGGAGCAACTCCTGTCGCCCACGGGCTACACCGGCCTGCTGGCCGGCTCGACGGCCCATCCCATACGCAAGGTCGATACGGCGCTGGCCGGGATCCCGGGCGGAGAGGATCGACGGATCGTTCACCCGCTTGGTGAACTCGCGCACCTGAGCAATCTGCTCAGGCACGCCCTCGTATGCGGAGTATCCACCATCGGACGTACCCATGATGTACTTGCCGTCCTTGATGAACCCACCGTCGATGATGTAGTCCTCGATGCCGGGGAACGAATCGACGACATCGCCGTGCATGTTGGCATCAACGTCGTAATACACAACGCCGTCAGAATCCATCACCGCCATGATGGCCCCACCACCCCTTTTCGATTTCGATTCCACTGGTGGGTTTCGTACGTCGAAGATGCCACGCGACGCAACGGCTGCCGGCTGGCGGGCGGACACCACCGATGGCTGGGGTGGCGTGATGCCACCACCGGGGCCGGTCGGCTCCGGCATGTCGGGTACACGGCCTTCTTCCCAAGTGAACGCCGGCATGAGGCCACTCTTCTGCGGGGCAAACACCGTGTCCTGCACCGCAGCGGTTCGGTTGCGCTCGCCGTATGGGCCGAAGTTCAGCCAACTGTTCTGGCCGCGAGTCTCCGATGTCAGGGCAGCAACAGCACTACCAGTGAACAAGCGGACGTGCGCCTGCCATGCGTTCTCCTCGCCGTCTGCGCGGAAGCCGGCACCCTCCATGCTGTGGCCGAACGCATCATGCACAGCGCGGAACAGGTCGTTCGCCAACACGCGGCGCGTGGGACCGTCTGGCGTTCCGTACGCCCAACGCAAGCCGGTGTCTGCCAGCAGCGGATTGTCGCTGACATCGAGAGGCTCGGTGCCGAATCCAGCCTCCGTGGTGAACACAGCCATGCGCTGGTTCGCACGCAGGTCTCGGAGCGCACGCCACGGCTTCCCGTCGTAGGGGTCGGTGGTCTCGTCGTAGAAGTAGAACTGGTACCCGGCTTCCTCAAGCGCACGGTACTGGGCGAGCGTCTGGTCGATCAGGTTCTGGTACGCCTCGACGACAGCCGGGTCAGTCGGCGCGTGTGGCATCGCGTCATACGCAGCGGCAATGCGCTGCGCCCGATCCTCGTCAACCGTGGCGTAGTACGCCTGACGGCGGAGGTTTATGCCATTGGCTTGGGCGTAACGCTCGGCGACTGCGACGATCCTTGGATCTGGTCCGGTCGCGCCTGCGACAACCGGCGCACCTTCAAGCGGCGTAGTTGCTCCAATCGCTCGGACCCCTCCTCGGTCTCCGGTGATTCGCTCTCCGACATCTCTGGCTGACTGGACTTGGACCGCAGCGCCCGCATCTGTTCCACCAGATACTCGTCCTGCTCCTGCTGCTCGCTTTGCGGATATGTCATCGTCGATTCCCTTCGTTGCTGCTGAGATAGCAGTATCGCTCACGCCAAGACCCTTGGCAAGTTCGATGGCTGCGGTTTCGTAATCCGGTGCGCCGTCTTCGTACTCAAGACCCTCGCTCTTATCCTTGGTCTTGCTGGCGTCGTACAGGCGCTTCTCTGGATACCAGATAACAGCCTGAAGATCGGCCATCGTCAGGTCCGGGTAATCCTGACGCAACTCGTCGAGAGCATCTGCGAAGATCGCACGCAGGCGGTTGCGCTCGGCAGGACCGTCCGGGATCTCCTTCTGGCCGTCCTTCGCAGTCCACAGGCCATTGGCAATCTTGCGGATCTCGTTGCCATAGGCTTCGCGAACTGTACCTTCCTTGGCCTTGCCAAGGATCGGCAGCAGAGCAGACGCATCCCCGATCGGGAACAACGTGTTGAAGACGTTGCGAGTCGCCTTGTCGGTGACGTGCTTCTTGATTGCATCAGCAATCTTGTCCGTCATGTCGTTCGACATGGCGAACTCTGCCGGCTGACCCTCGACAGCATCGGCCAACTTGAGTTTGGGTGCCTTGACACCAATGGTCGAGAACAGTTCCGCACGCTGTTCGTCGCTCATCACCGCGAGAATGCGACGCAACTGCGTCCGGCGCTTGGCAACAACTTCTGGCTTCGGAATGATCAGAGTCCCGGTCAGGCGGCCAATCGTCCGCATGAACCATCGGTCCATCGTCAACTGTTCAAAGTTGCCGTACAGGTTCGCGAAGAACCCATTGCCGATCTTCGGACCAACAACCGAAGCGCCGTACAGGATGGTGTCAACGTACTCACCACCCGGCTTGACCCCCGTGTACTTCCTGATCTCGCGCACCGTGTGCTTCGTGGACATGAACCGCTCGACATCCTCGATGCCATACTTGGCGACGAGGTCGTTGAACAGTTCCATCGCTTCGTTGATCGCCTCAGAAGGAGTGCCGGTACCCTGATCGATCGGGAGCCTGCCGTTCTCCTTGTAGAAGCGATACGCACGCTCTGCCGCCTTGAAGTTGTCGGTGACCTTGGCACCGTTGCTGGTGACAGCGAGCGCCCACTTGAACGCGAACTGCGCCATCTTGTCGTCGGCGAGTTCGGGGTGGATCAGGCTGACGACAGCGAGAGCCTTGCGAACCTTCTCGTCGTACCAGCCGACAGCGTTCGCAGACTGAGACAGTGCGCGACGAACCTCGCGGACCACCATGCGGGAGATGTAGTCGTTGACTCGCTCGCTGTCCTTGGTGAGGTCGATCCCCTCCTTGGAAGCAACGGACTTGACCATCTTCTGCAATGCGCCCTTGAAGAGTTTCTGGTTATTCCACTTCTGGGAGTTCGCCAGTTCCAATGCGCTTTCGATAAAAGCAGCGCCGTCAATGGTTGCCGGCACAGCCTTGCCACGGGCGAACAGAACCACGTCGTTGCCAACCGTGCGGCGGACCTTGCGACGTATTTTCTTCGCGAGTTCACGCTGCTCCGGCGTGACCGTGACTGGCTTGCCGTCGGGCAGGGTTGCGCCCTCGTCGGCAAGGGCAACCTGATTGACCAGTGCCAGAATCTCCTCGCTACCGATTCCGCCGAAGGAGTCCGGGCGATTTGCGGCAGCATCCTCCTGCTCTATCTCCATGATCGCAAGGTCGATCGCGGCGACAGCATCGAGATATCCCTGCTTCCCAAGTTGGGAAACAGCGCGACTCATCGCAGCCTTTGACTCCGGCGTGACCGGGCCGATGGTGTTGCGGACGGTCAGTCTTTGCTGCTGGGCAGGCGCTGGGGCCGGAGCAG
>JBBAVO010000003.1:20418-29458 GCA_040397635.1 Pirellulales bacterium | reverse complement strand
GCAGGCGCTGGGGCCGGAGCAGGGGCCGGGGCAGGCGCAGGTTGACCAGCAGCCGGGGCCGGAGCCGGAGCCGCAGGTGTTGCGGCAGCAGGCGCAGGCGCGGGCTGAGGGGTGGGCGTCGCAGTGGACGCGGGGGCCGGCTGGGCCGGTTGCGGCTGGGACATGGCCGCCTCCCGTGCGGCACGCATGACCTCAAGGCCACGCTGCGCGGCCTCGATCGTGAACCCGAACTTGCCCGGGCTGTACGCCTTGTTGTTCTTGGCCGCCTCTTGCAGGCCACGGTACAACTTGAGCGCACTCATCGCCGAACGACCACGGACTCCAGCGCGGATCAGCATCTGGTTGAACCAGCCGGGTACGGCGTCGCCACGGAACAGAGCCTCGGTGCCGTTCTGGATCAACTGGGCAACGCCCTCGACCTCGGCCATCGTGCCAGCCATGCGCTGCTCGATCTGGTCAACCGCTTCGGTGGACCCGGCCTTGCCCTGCGACTGGGCAATGATCTCGGCGATCGAGCGCCGGACGACCGGGTCGATGCCAGCCTGCTGCGACCAGTAGTTGGTCGCTGCCTCCAGCATTGACTTGTCGTCCACCGTGCTACGAAGGGCAGCCCACAGGCCACTGTCGCTGAACTGCGCCCAGTGCGTGATCTCATGGAACGCAAGACCCATGATGCCAGCGAACGTGCTGTTGCCATCGGCGCGAAGGAACACCGTGTCCGGCGTCTGCCCGCTGAAGAATGCAGGCTGCGATTCGGCAGCACCGTCGTACCACTGGACCTTGAATCCCAACTTCTCGATCTGAGCCTGTGCTGCCTTCTGCTGCTTGGTCGAAGCCGAAGCCGGCTGGTAGTTCATTCCCGCAAGGATGTCGGTCGCAGACATCTGGGTCGTCGGGCGGGCGCTCGACGCAATACTCGCAGCACTGAGATAGTTCAGTTGCGACGCTGAGTAATCGGCAGCCGTTGTCGCGGCAACCCGCCGCGCATTCTCCAGTGCTGCTTCCAGCGTAGATACTTCGCCCTCAAGAGCCTGAGTGCGCTGCTGATCCTTGCCTCGGCGTGATCGTTCCAGTTCCTTGCGCTTCTGTGCAGCCTCGGCGCTGGCATTGGCTACTGCCTCCTTGGACCGGGCGAGGTCAGCGCCGGCCTGCATCAAAGCCTGCTGGGATCGCTGTTCTTCTACGAGGCGTTCCTGCGGCGTCATCGCGTCGAGAGCCGCTGCACGCTGCGGGAGGATCTCGCGGATGTATGCGGGATCGGCGTACTTGCTGCCGGCCTCGCGAAGCAGACGGTTGGTCTCACGACGCTTGGACAGTTCGACCGGGATGTTGACTGCGCCAGCGCCGAAGCCGCCGAACCCGCCGTAGAAAGCGTCCGTCGCAGCCTGCGAGAACACATCGCCCCACGACTCGACCTCCATACCGGTAATACCGGTCGCCTTCACACCGGCCTGCAAGACCGGCACAAGACCTTCCTCAAGGAAGTTGGCCCCATACATCCCACCAACAGTCTTGACGATTCCCCTCGCACCCGGCTGTGCGAACCACTGAGCGACCCCGGTCTTGGCAAGTTTCTGGGCAACCCCAGCACCAATCCACTCGGTCACGCCTTCGATCGCTGCGCTGGTAAGGCCCGCTGTCACCTTCTGAAACTGGCTGTAGTCGCCGGTCGTCAGGCCGGCAGCGAACGCCTGCTCGTACTCGTCAATGCCGCCGCCGTAGCCTTGCAAGCCCATCGCTGCAATGCCAACATACGGGCTGGCCGCGAACGCAACCGCGCTGTACGCGCCGCTGCCGACCGCCATACCGATGTTGCCGGCGATGCTGCCCTCGGGGATCGCCTTGGCAGACTCGCGCTGCGCTCCACTCCAGAATGCGTCTGGCCCATACGGCATCAGATTGCTGGCACCGCGAATCGTGCTGATAACGCCCTGCGTCACGCCAGCCTTGATGCCCTCGCCGAACATTCCGACGACGCCGGTCTCGGCCATCTCGGCCTCGCGAGCCACATCCTGCTGTTCCGACTCGCGCTGAATCAACTTGTCAAGGAAGCCGATCTGTTGCTGCTTCAGATCCGCCTCTTGCGGGGTGAGGATGCCAGACGCAAGTTCCTCTTCCAATTCGTTGCGCGTGTAGATCGTCTTGGCCCGGTCGATGAACTTCGTCACATCGCTGAACTCTTCAACCACCCCGCCAATCGACAGCAGATTCGTGGGGTCAATGCTGCCGGCCATGTCGGCGAACGCACGACCAAGGTCCATGAACTTCCGGTCCTCGGCGGATCGCTGACCAAGAGCCTTCTTGCTCCTCCGGTACTGATCCAGCGACTCGGCCAGTGGGTCAGTGCCGTCAGGCTGCGGGAAGAACGAGAATTGGCTCATGTTCAGTTTCCAGAGATTGCCGCGTATGCCTCTTCGATCAGTGCAGGATCGACGCCGTACTTCCCAAGATGCTCAGGCCCGTTCGCCTGCATCTCATTGTATAGACGTTCGATCATCTTGAACGCCGTTGCGCGTTCATTCTGGTCGCTGCTGCGAAGACGTGAGAAGTACGGATTCTGAGCAATCACTTCCAGCGCATTGCGAGTGCGGCTTGAAAGTCCACGCATGTCAGCGGGAGCAGGCTGCGCCGACTTGCCGGTCGCTGGCTTTGCCGATGCCGTCGGAGCAGCAATCTTCTGGTCGATCATCAGGCCGCCACGGACACGGGCGATCGCATCCATGATGACCTCGACATCCTGCTCACCAGCCGGCCCCCAGCCCATCGCGCCGGACACCTCATTGAACCGCTGCATGAACTGCTGGAACGTGTTCGCATCAGTAGAACCGTTGGTGACAGATGGCAGCGCAACCGGGCGAGTCATGCCCGGGAGCAAGCCCTGACGCATCGCATCGACGACCATCGCCAGAGCCATCGGGTTCTGCTGCTGCATGGCCCACATTGGCATAGTCATCGTGCGCGGCGTGATCCGGTCGCCCTTGGGGCGCATCATCGACATCGCCATATTCACGGCGTTGGCCGCGTTCTGGTTGCCCTGCTCTGACAAGGCAGCAGCGTGCCTTCCAAAGGTCATGGTGCGACCATCAGCCTGAGCGTCGTCGAGGGCAGACATGGCTTCGGCAAACGACGACGGAACCTGCTGACCACGGTAGACGGTGTAGTCCTCGCGCCCGGCGCGTGCCTTGATGAACGATTGCAGGCCGCTCATAGCCATGCCGGGGTCCATGTCGTACAGAAGGGTCAGGTATTCGCCGACGATCGGATCCTGACTTTCAGACACACGCGACGAGAGTGCGCGGAACTGGCCGGCGAACGCCTGCTTCTTGGCATCAAGTTCACGCTGTTCACGAAGTTGCTGGCGGGCGTCGTCTCGGCTCTGGATCATTCCCATCCACTGCGGGAAAGTGACCTTGACGACCTGCTCCTGACCATCCTCGTCGGTGAACGAAACGGCTGGCGTTCCACGCACAGTGCCAAACCGCAACATTTCCAGCCCCTGAACATCGCCATTCTCGATGCCCGCGACAGCCTTTCCGAACGACGGTGCGCCGGCAATGTTCGGATCACCGACCGCCCAAGTCGGATTGCGGTTCAGGCGGTTCATCGCCTCGTCAATGCGATCCATGAACTCGCGGTTCTTCTCTTCGAATGACTGCTGAGGCGGCTGCGTCGATGGCCCGCCCTGAAACATTCCGTCCTGTCCGATCTGGTTTGGTACGAGTTTCATGGTGCCTCAGAAAGAAATACGGAGTGCCGCCGTAAGACGCTGGCGCAGATCATCGTCCATGCGTCGTCGTTCCACGGCGCTGAACGGATTGGCTGCGGTGTAAGCCATCAGACCCTTGCTGACAGAGTCGGTCGGGACTCCCATGCGGAAGCCTTCCATCTCGCGAAGCGCACGGAACGCATCCTTGTCATCTTCGTACTTGATCTTCTCGTAGGTGATTTCTGACTTCGCAACAGCGGCAGCCTCTTCCGGCATGAGGCTCATCTTGCGTCGCGCCTCGCGGGTCTGTTCTCCGCGCTGCATGGTTGCAGCCATCGCCTCGCCAACACCGCTCAGTGGCCGGCTTGGGTCGCCCTGATAGGACGCGAGGCCAGCGGCGATGCCACGGAACATGTCGGGCGCGACCCTGTTGTATGCATCACCAAGTTGCGACATGAACGACGGCGATGTTGCACCCGGTGACGGCTGAGATGATGCGCGTGCCGCTGCGCGATCACTCGGGTTCCCCTCGCGATCCTCCGGAAGAAGGAAGTCTTGGTATGGAACCTGAGTCAGTTGAGACTGGAATCGCTTGCCTGTCATGGCAGACGAAGCCATCTTGCTGATCATTGCTGGATTGACGTAGGCCATGTTGTTCTCCTCTGTTTATCCACCACCACCACCCATGCCGCCCATTCCTCCGAATCCGCCGCCCATCATTCCCATTCCAGCACCCATCAGGGCATTGCCCATCTGCGAATGGAATGCACCACGGTTCTGGGCAATGTTCATCTGGGCATTGAACGGGATGGTCAGGGCAGCCTCCTGATACTCAAACGGAGAAATCAGTTGGCTCTGGCGATAGCCCATGAGATTGGATTGCATCGATGACATGAGGCCAAGCCGCTGACCAGCGAAGCCCTGCTGCATTCCGGCCAACGCACTGGCATACGACGTACCCATCTCTGCCAGTCCAGTTGTCATTCTCTGCCGGAGATCGCTAACTCCACTTGCCTGAGCCTGCGCCAAAGCCGTGCTGCCAGATGCAATCTGATTCTGGTAGTCAGACAACCCTTGGACCTGCATTTGACCAAGAGTCATGTCGCCCTGCGCCATGCGCTCCCTCAGCGCCGCTTCAGCAGATGTCTGCGACTGTGCAAGCGAAACATCGCCCTGAGCCATTTGGCCGCGCAACGCCATTGCAGCCTGAGCCTGCGCCTCGCCAAGGCTGATATCGCCCTGAGACATGCGCTGAAGGATTTCAGAGATGCCAGCGGCCTGCGCTTGACCAAGGGACGTGACGCCCTGCGTTTGAGCCTGCCGGATCGCAGCCAACTGGCTCGCATACTGCTCTTGAATCACGCCACGCTGCCGTGCGCCCTCCGATTGGCGAGCCGCAACAACACCTTGCCCGAATGACGTGAGTCCAAGACCGCTGAATGCATTCGCAGCCTGCTGTCTGGCTACATTCTCAGCCGTCGCCTGATCGACGCTGGCAAGCATGTTCTCGCGACCGGTTGCAGCCTCGCGATACACCTCTTCCATGCCGGCTCGATATTGGTCAATCATCGAGCCATACCGACCCTCAAAGTCTGTCCTAGCCCGCTCCATGCCAGTCCGGTACTGATCTCGCAGCCCGCCGTACTCTCCCTGCGTTGCCGCAAGGTTCGCCTCCATATCCGATCGGTACTGGCCGCGCATTGCCGCGTATGAAGCGGACAAAGGATCGAGAGCAGCCTGCATGTCTCGGCGATATGACTCACGCAGACCCTGCATCCCAGCACCGAACTCCGATGCGCCCTGCTGCATTTGCGACAGGTATGAAGACCGAATGCTGTCGTATGCCCCCTGAAATTGCGAGATGTTCTGCTCGTATCCCTGACGGTACTGATCGGTGTTGGCCTGCCGATCAGCGATGAACCGATTAAGAATCTGGTCGCTCGACTGCTGCTGGTAATCGAGGAGAGGCTGGTAGAAGCCCGCCGTCTCACTTCCAAGGGTTCCGTAAGCAGCGCCGACTTGAGTGCCAATTCCGCGCAAACCAGATTGCAACTGACTGATCTGCGCCTGCATCGCCTTGCGGGACTTCTTCGATCCCGCATACGACAGAGCGCCACCACCGCCGATTCCAATGCCAGCCGCGATTGCTTGGAAGATTCCCATCAGGTCACCTCTCGCACGTTTCGCCTCATGCCAACAGCGTCAACCAACACGGACGCACGTTCCAGCGCCCACGGGTAGCCCTGACTGGCAATCTGCATGTAGAGCGCACCGGCACGCACGCGGCACCGGAAATGGTTGTTGTTGCCCTCGTACAGTTCACCTAGCGCAAGGTTCTCGGCCTCGATCAGCACGCCAGCAATGGTGGCCGTGTCGTCGGACTGGAGTCCTGCTGCGGTCGTAACTCCGTTTGGCACGAAGAAATACTCACCGACCGTCGGGTCTGTACTGTACACCGCGTTGATCGCCTGCTGCGCGTAGATCAGGTTGTTTGTGTCGGTGTGGTAGATCAGCCAACGCTCGGCGCTGTCAAAGGTGTCACGCTTCAGGTAGTACTCGGCGTCAGGCGAAGCACCGTCGTACACCCGGTTCTCGGGGTCAACGAACGTGCTGCGGGCTTCGTACAACCCGAACTCGGACGGGGCGTAGGCACCGTCCATGTAGTCCGTGATAGACGCCGGCGTGGCGTCGTCCCCGTCAACCGTCGAGGCGAACGACGAGGTTGACGCCGTTCCGCCATCCACGATCGGCTCGTCGCCAAGGACCACCCGGACGGTCGTCAGGCTGGCAGCGATCGCCTTCTCAGCCGTGTCGCCATAACTCAGGGCAAGCGTCGGGCGGGGCAGATTGCCCTTTACGTCCAAGTCTGGCAGGTGTTCTTCGCTGTTCAACTCGACCAGAACGTCCCTGACCATGACCCGGGTGCCAAGGTCGCCAATGACCGGACCCAGCGTCAGGTTGGACAGCACCCGGCGATCGACCGACTGGTTAGCCGTCGGAGGGGTGTAGGTGCCACCTTCGTTGCTGTTGTATCCGCTGGCGGGGTAGCCGTCGATGCCGGAGATGATCCGGTAGTCAAAGTACCCAATCTTCCCCTCGGCGCTGCCCATCAGGGCCACGGGCGTGCGACCGTCAACCACGACCGACTGACACGTCGTAAGTGCGCCATAGAACGCCGGCTCGTACAGACGCTGCGGGAAGAACCCGCCGGTCTGCTCGCTGTAGAACAGGTGGACGCTGACCGACGGCTGGTCGCGACGGGTCAGCCAGATCCAGACCCCGCGCAACTCAACGTCATACGTCAGAAGGACATCCAGATCCTCCCACTGGGTCTTGCTGAAGAAGGCATCCAGCACGTTCAGGCTGATCAACTGCGCCCGGTCGAGGCTGAAGTCGTTTGGCGTGACCCGGTACAGCCCCTCGTACCCAAGGATGTAGGCGATCTTCTCAGGCCCGTAGCAGAACGCACGCGGGCCAACGATGCCGATGTTCCTCGACAACGTGATGATCTGCGGGTCGCCAAGCGCAGGGTCAACCGTCAGGTAGGACATCGACCGCTGGCCGGCGAACAGCAGGCCGGTGTTGCCAAGCGGGATCAGGGCCACAATTCGGTCGCCAAGGGTGCCGTAATCGGAGTTGCCACCAGCGATGGCATCTGCGGCGCTGGTTGATGGATTCCAATCCTCGGGATTGTCGATGTGCGACATGAACCAGTTGGTTTCGGCGTCAGCCACGCCGGCCAACACGATGCGTGCGCCATACCGCGCTACTAGAGTGGCGTAGTTACTGGTGCCGCTGACCGTGACCTTGATGTGGTTGTACGGATCGGACCACTTCTGCACCTCCGGAACCGTCAGGCTGATGTCAACCTTGACGTAGTTGATGCCGTCGCACAGGTAAACGTAGTCGTTGAACTGCACACCTTCGACCGTGCGGACGCTGGCGTTCAGAGCCGGCGTGTTGATCGGTGCGTGCGCTCCTCCAGCGATCGAGCAGACAGTAGGCACGCCGCCCTGCTCAAGGTAATACACCACGCCAGCCTTGACGACGATCGTGCGGTCCTTGATCACCGTCTTGAGTGCGCCAGACGCTCCCGTGTACGCAACACAGCGCACCATGCACTGGATCGGTCCAGCGGAACCAAACTCGTAGATCGGGTTGAATCCAGCGCGTGACGAGAGCCGCATCCTCCGACGCCCTTGGTCCACGGGCATCACATTGAGGATGTCCTGCGAGAACCCCGGGGGGACGGACGAGAACTGAGTGTCAGTCGTCCAGCCCTTGTAGGGGAGGTTGGCGCCGATGTAGGGCATCAGGTCTTGACTTCCATAACGTGCCACCAGTTAGCGAAAAAGTTCACCTGTCTTGTATCGGCGGTACCCGTATCGACTACCTGCACTGTTCCGGTGATAGTCACGTTTACTGATCCGGTAGCCGTTCCAGTATGAACCAGATAACCAGATCCATCTAGCGTCAATGTTGTCGCTGGTAATGATCCTGACGCAGTCAGAGAGGCGCCGCTTACGTTGGTCCAAGTGCAATTCCCAAATGAGAAACTCAACGATGCTGCTGGGTTAGTGAACAGGGTTTTGACTTCTCCAACATTTTTTGACGGACGCAAATAAACAGTGCTACTGGCAAGCCTTTTTGTAAACGTGATCGTATGAGTCGCAGTAGTAATCCCTGTTGTAAATGGCGGTCCTTCGGTCCCAGATGCGGATTGTGCCGATGTGCTGACGACTTGGAAGTTTACTGGTGTTCCAACTGGCAGATTGGAATAATCGACAGTCCCAGCCAATCCACCAGACAGCGTCGTCAACCCGTTCACTGTCAGCGCACGGTTGACAACAACCGTTCCGCCATCCGCATCACCAAGGTTGATGTTCGTCGTGGAACCAGCAGCGCCGCCAGTGCCGATGTTGATCGTCTTGGTTGCTCCGGTACCGGTCGCTCCAGTACCGATGTTGATCGTTTGAGCAGCAGTCACATCATCCGCTACATTGAGAGTTGTAGCAGCGCCGCCGATATTCAACGTGGTCGCGGTGGTATCGAACACCGATGCTGTCGCGCTGCTCGTCGTGATGTCGCCCCCGTTGACGGCGAGATTGCCGGTCAGCGTGGTATTGCCCGTGACCGCAAGAGTTTGCCCGACCGTCGCGGCACCAGAGATCGCTGTCGTGCCATTGCGAATCGTCGCCGTGCCAGTAGTAGCGCCGATGCTGACCGCAGTCGCAGCCTGACCAACATTGAGCGTGGTGGCGGTAGCGTTGAACACCGACGCTGTCGCGCTGCTCGTCGTGATGTCGCCCCCGTTGACGGCGAGATTGCCGGTCA
>JBBAVO010000003.1:0-20318 GCA_040397635.1 Pirellulales bacterium | reverse complement strand
TGGTGGCGGTAGCGTTGAACACCGACGCTGTCGCGCTGCTCGTCGTGATGTCGCCACCGTTGACCGCGAGGTCGCCAGCAACAGTTACCGTGCCGGCACCGGCTCCGACATTGATAGCCGTAGCAGCCCCGCCGACGTTGAGCGTGGTGGCGGTAGCGTTGAACACCGACGCTGTCGTCTGGTTCGTCGTGATGCCGCCACCGTTGACGGCGAGATTGCCGGTCAATGTCGAGTTCCCGGTTACGGCCAACGTCCCACCGACCGTCATGTCCTTCCCTACAGCAACCGTGCCACCATCAGCATCGCCGATGTTGACGTTCGTCGTGGAACCAGCAGCGCCGCCAGTGCCGATGTTGATCGTCTTGGTAACACCAGTTACCGTTGCGCCAGTACCGATGTTGATCGTTTGAGCAGCAGTCACATCATCCGCGACATTGAGAGTCGTAGCAGCGCCGCCGACATTCAACGTGGTCGCGGTGGTATCGAACACCGATGCCGTCGCGCTGCTCGTCGTGATGCCTCCGCCATTCACGGCGATGTTGCCGGAAAGGGTCAGATTGCCAGTGAATGGCGTCTGGATAACTTCAACCCAAGAGGACCATGCGCTACCAGACCAGACTCTGGTGAACCACTTGTTCGTCGTCAGCGTCTGGAGCGTCATCAGGTAACGCTCGTTGGCTGCGCTGGTTCCGGTGTAGTCGAACTTGGCAACCGTCACCATCAACTGGCCGTCGGTCGCCGTAGTCAGCCCGGACGGCTCGTTCGTCACGCTGCCGGCACCAAGGATCAGGTACTTGCCGTTGCCGTTGTTGCGAAGGGCAGCAGCGTCGAGATCAGTGACCGACGTGCCGCTAGGGTTGTTTCGGATCGGCTCGGTGCCGCCTGCGTACTCAAGGTTCTGCCACTGCTGGGAGCCGTCGCCGATCTTGAACAGCAGCGTGTCGGTCTCAAAGCCGATCTCGCCTGCCGCAAGCACGGTCGTGCCTGAAGTTGTCCAGTTTGCTGCGGTGTCTCGACGGACCTGAATACGGGTTGCCATGCCTATCTCCTAGAACCCCGCTCACCCCCGTGTACGGGGGGAGCAGGGCAGAACGGGGGTTCTCACTTCTTCTTGAACGCGCTGACCGGCCAGATGTGCGCCAGCAGATAGCCGGCACAGAACGTCAAGCCTGCGAACCAGATTGAGCCCAGAAGGCTCTCGATGCTGCCAATGATCATCATCACTTGCTCCTACGCTTCGGGATCAGACTCCTGAGCAACGCGCCCAGAGATGCTCCGATCCCCGTATGCACCAGCATAAACGCGGCAAGGGCCATCAGCCCCAAACCGACCACAAGACTGATCAGACTTGCCCACCAAGGCGTGGTGTCCTTCACGGACGGCAGGCTGCCAACGATGTCCGTGGTCTCGGCGTGGATCTCGCTGGACAACACCATGATCTCGTCCGCCTTGCCGGTGACCTCAGACACCACCAGACGGGACGCCTCGATGCGCTCGACGGCCTTGCCCGGATCCTGCTGCTCGCCGGCCAAGTATCCGTGTGCGGCGGCCAGATTCTCGTCAATCTGTCCGGCCAAGACGGTCAGTTCGCGGGCCTTGTCGGTGATCGACTGGGCCTGACTGCTGATGGCCGACGCGCTGTCTGCGATCTCCTGCGTCCCGCTGGAGCAGGAACAGAGCAGGAGTGCCAGAAGTATGAACCTCACTGGCGCTCCTCCAGACGGTCGATCCTGTCTCGGAGTTCTGCGATTTTCTCGGCGTGGTGGAGGCTCGTCTGGGCGCTAGCGGCGACCGTCTTGGCGAGATCACCAGTGATCTGCCGCAACTCGACGATGTCTGCCTGCGCTCGGGAGAACGATTCGTCACGCCGGCCAAGCATGATGCACACACTGGCGAAACCAGTGACCAGTGTCGCCAAGGTGCTGTAGAACCGAATGTTATGTTCTGACTTGATGGTCATGCGAACACCCCTGTATTTCTCTGGTATAGCGCCATGACGTTGACGTTGGCACCGACCGACAGGCCAACGACAAAGTGAAGGCTGATCTTTGTCCATCCGTAGTTTTTCACCACGATCGTGCAGGCTGAAGCGTGTGACGTGGTCGCTGATGACAACAGACCTTCGACCGGCAGAATCTCGTACTGCTTCGGCAGCGGGATGATCCCGACGCCGCCGTCGGCGTCCGTAGCGGTCGTTACGCCGATGCGCTCCATCGGCTTGTACAGAGTCGCTCCGGTTGATGGATGCGTGATGCCCGTTCCTGCTGACATTACAGCCATGCCTGCACGAGCCGTTTGAAAGTGCGTGATAGCCGTTCCGATCCACGACTGCGCCCCGATGCTCCAGTTCCATCCAATCAACTGGAACTTGAGATCAGTTACAAGGCCTGTTGTGTTTAGGCACGGAATGATCAGCAGCCGGTTCTGGTCAAACGTGTCGAATACAATCGACGGCCTGAATGGGAGCGTGACCCCGTCATCACCTTTGACGACGATGTTATTGAACTGGGTGTCGGTCAGTGCAAACGACGGCGGGATCAGTGACAGCGACGCGGCAGTGCCGACGAACGATGACATCACCGTCGGGTGGAACTCCCATCCGTTGTCAGTGCGAGCCGCTTCTGGTGTGATCGACAGTCCCATGTGTCACCTGAAGATCTGGCCCGTGTTGGTGTACAGGCACCTGAAGTTGCAGGTGTACGCCGTCGTGGCAGTCTGGCGCAGATGAATCGTCAGGTAGCGCCAGCCGTAGTTGTTGACCTGAATGATGGCGCTTGACGCTGCAAGCGTCGCAGCGTTAGCAGCGCGAAGACCTTCGACGGGCAGTATTTCATAATGCGCCGGCAGTGGAACCACGCCACCGTCGCCGTCATTGCCGGAAGTCGTGGTCACGCCAAGCAGGCCAAACGCACGGTAGGTCACTCCGCCAAGGACAAGACCAGTCCCTGAGTCAGCCGTGTTGCTGGCATTCACAGCCGTCGGGCTGTGCGTCACCGCTTGGCAGATCCAAGACGCGGCAGGACGGCTGTAGGACCAGCCAAGAACCTGAAACTGGAACGTGGCCGACCCGGTGAACTGCACCAGCGGCATGATGAGCGTGCGGCCCGCGTTCTGGCAGTCGATGCGGATCGTCGGCTGAAGTCCTCCACCTCCATCGATCAGCGAGTCAAACTGCGCCTGAGTCAGAGCGAAGTTCGACACGGCCTGCCCAATCACGGCAGCAACGGAACCAGACTGGGTGACGACGGTCGGGTGGACCTGCCACTCGATCTGTTGCGCCGCTGATGGTGTGACTGCTACGCCCACTGGTTACCTCAAGACGGGTTCTGGGTGAACCTCGGGATGATGCTCACCCCGTAGCCGATCTCGTAGGACGGACGCAGGCGACCGATGTCTCGCTGGAGGATCCCGTCCTTGGTCAGCGCACCAGCCAAGATCGGGCCGGCGTCGATCTCAACCAGACGCTGCGACAGTCCCTCGTCTTCATACGCCATGCCGAAGGCGCGGCAGTACTGGATGAAGAGCGAGTCGCAATACTTGGGGATCGGGATCTCATACGAGTCGGCAGCGCCGCTGGCAATTTCCACCCATCCGGCGCGGTAACGAACGGCGAGAGCGTCGGTTGCGGCGGCAGTCGGGGTCGGGAAGAGTTCAAGGCGTGCCGGGTTCAGGGCAGAACCGGCAGCGTTGGCGACACGGGACAGGCACGCATAGGTGACGCCGTGGCCGCCGCTGTCGATGCTGATCTCGCGCAGGTTCTGGAGGTGGTCCGGCGTGACCAACTCGATGTTGAACCCGATGTTCTCGCGGTTGATCAGGCTGATGATCTCCTCCACATCGGACGGGAGGGACACATAGTCCTGACTGGCGACGAGGCTGATGAACGCGCTGGTCCGCTCCCTGAACCGCCACGGGCGCTGGAACAGGTACTGGCCGGCTTGGTTGACGACTTCTGCCAGACGTTCGGCGTTGGTCTGACCAGCAGCAAGGCTGGGGTACCCGCCGACGGCGAGCAGGACGTGACGCTTGACCTGTGCGAAGGTGGGCATGGGAAGCGGCTGGCTGGAGTTTCCCCCAGCCAGCCGGGATTGTTGGGATCAGGACCGATCAGATGTCAGCACCGAACCACAGGTCGTGAACCAGAAGCACGTTGATCACAGACGTGCCGCTGGCAAGAGCCTGAAGCGAGACTGCGGCGGGGTAGGTCGAGGTCGTCGAAGCGCCGGTGGTGAGTTCACCAGCCGTGTCCGAACAACCAAGTGCGCTACCGATCGAGACCGCAGCGGTAGCCGTGGTCTTGACCTTGCAAACGCCGCCGAACTGAACGACCACTTCGGTGTTGTTGGCACCCGACGAGGAGCCAAGGTCAACGACCGCACCAAGGTATCCAGCGGTCACCGGGCTGCCGTCGGCCTTGACGACGTTGGCAAACGGGGTGAGCCGGGTCTCGGCGATGGTGGTGGCGGGGTACACCACGCCGCTGTGGGCGTAGGAGGTGACGACGAGATCGCCGATGGCGAGAGCGCCGCCGCTGCGGTTGATGACACGGGAAGTGTGGCCGTGGGGCTGGACGCCGATGTCGCCGGAAGTAGGAGCAAGAAGCATGTGTGTTGATTCCTTGTGTTTGAGTTATGGGGGGCTGGTTGTCCAGCCCCCCTTCGTTGGTTTCAGGATCAGGTGAGGTTGATCGGGGCGACGATGCCCTGACGCTGACGGCTGTTGCAAAACAGGTTCCACCAGCAGTCCACCACCTGAACGTAGGTGAACGGCTGGTTGGGGTGACGCAGCACTTCGTGCTTCTCAAAGTAGCGGCGGCTGTGGAAGATCGGCGTCAGGTAGTTGCCGTTGACCCACCAGTAACGCGCTCCGCTGTCGATGACCGACGCACCTTCCTCGGTGGCACCGGTCGTCGTGCTTGCGGCAGCGATGTCGGTGCTGTGGTTGGTACGGGCGGTTGCACCGCTGGGGTAGATCGCAGCGGTGTCGAGGTTGGAGCAGTACATCAGTTCGATGCCGCTGTAGGTCGGCGCGTTGTACGCCGGATCCTGATACGACACCAGCGTGTCATTGCTGGCACGCAGAGCCTGCTTGTAGTTGTTGATCCCGATGCGCGAGCAGAGGATCATCTGGCGGTTCATCGAGGGCTTCTCGAAGTACTCGGCGCGGGTGCTGGGAGTACGGAAGTCCAACTTCAGGAACATCTCGTCGAAGGCCGGCAGCAGACCGCCGATGCGGGCGCTGTAGGTCGTCGAACCGTCACGGACGTTCTCGATGCCCGTCTTGGTCACGGGGGCGAGGTTGGGGTCCGTTGCACCCGGGTCGTAGTACGAGATCTGGTTCGACCAGCGGTTCTCGCTGGTGGGGTCCAGATTCATCACGTTGGTCCAGCCCAGCGGAGCGCCGCCACGGGGATCGCCGAAGACGCTGGTGAGCAGCGGGGCTTCGGTGATGAACGAGGCGAGCGAGAACGGCAGGCTGCCGGCGTTGCCCTCCATGTTGGAGTAGTTGCCGAACGGAGTCGCCCACAGGTCGTTCTCAAACCCGTTGGTCAGCGAGGTCCACATGCGCTGTTCCTTGATCCGCTTCAGACGCTTGTACTGCGCCTTGACGTAATCGCGGGTCGAGCCGGATCCGCTGTTGAGTTCCACTTCGTGATCGGTCCACGCCATGTGGTCGATCGAGAAGCGCCACGGCGCACGCACCGTGTCGGTCACGTTGGCGTTGCGCCAAGTGAACGTGTCGTTGGGAAGGTAGTGATCGTAGGTCGATGCGTCATCGAACATGATCACGTCGCGGATCTCGTTGCCGCCCTGCACCGTGGCTTCGTTGGTCTTCTCCTTGAGAAGGCGGCTGAAGGCGTAGGTGTTCTTGACGGCCTCGTTGATCACCTGATCGGCGCTGGTCAGGTAGGTGGGACCAGTCGCATTCATGAAGTCGTTGAAGGTCTGAATCGGGGTTCCGGCCATTTATGGCTCACTTTCGTGTCAGTCGCTTGGCTTCGGAAAGGCTTCGCCCTTCAAGCAGTGCTTCCAGAACTGCGTCCTCGGCGTCGGCGGGCGTCGTGGGACGCTCGTTCCGGCCTACGGTCGGTCGTGCTGTCGGCTGTCCTACGCGCCGGGGATCCCGGGCCGGACCTGCAATGTTGGCGAAAGCCTCCTGCGCCAAGTGAATCATGGTTGGGTAGGTACCGGGCTTGCTTCGCCCAAGACGATCCATTTCGGCCAGCACCGCGTTCGCGTCAACCGGGTTCCCGTATTGACCCTGAACGAACGTGATGGCCTGCTCGACTTGGGTTTGCAGCCCACGCAACTGCTGCTCCTGCTGTTGCAGGCGCAACTTTGAGACCTCTTCGGACAGCGCCGTGTAGCGCGGATCCTTGGAGTCCTCGTCCGATCCTGCGTCGTCGTCGTCCGTATCAGGCTTGCCACGCGGGTTGTCGGATTCCTCATCGAAGGATTCCAACTCCTCGTCGCCAGCCTTGCGCCCGGACTTCAACTGGGCATTCTCGGCTTCAAGCGCCTTCATCCTCTTGCCGTACCCATCCACGTCTGTCTGACGCTTGCCGGCCTTGCCGGCCCACGCCATCAGCGTGTCCTTGGACACGGACTTGAGGATGTCATCAGGCACACCATCGCGCTTGAGAATCTGGTATGCCCGATCGAGATCAGCATCTGGCTTGACCGGAGCAGGTTCCTCCTTCTGCTCCGACTCACCGAACAGTCGATCCAAGACCTCGTCGTCTGCGTCCCTACCAAGGGGTTCGCTCGTCACGGGATCAGCAACAGGCTCTTCCGCCGCTGCCTCGACTGGATTCTCGATCTCTGCCTCGACCTTCGGCTCTTCTGCCTCGGTCACGCCGTCCTTGGGTTCAGCCACGCTGTCCTACTCCTTCGCATACCCGTGCCTCGACATCACCTCACGTTCATGCCTACGAGACATGATCACTGGCTTGCCTTGGCTGTTCGTCGTGCATCCCTCAAGGTTGCGAGGCAGCGACGACGACACATACGGGTACTGGGAGCGGTTCGTGGCTGGGTCGATCTGGTAGTCAGAGACCACCCTCGTCAACACACGGCCATCCACCTCGACGGTTGTGCCAATGCTGGGAGCCGAAGACATCGAGTACATCAACTCGACAGTCTCGCCATTGGCCTCGTCGATAAAAGGGTACATGGGCATCAGCGCCGGCCCTCAACCTCTGAAATAATTTCTTGCATGGATCGGGGCTTGGAAGCCCCTCCCTGAGCGCCGGCGGCGGCCTGCTGGGCCTGCGCCCGCATCTGCTGCACTGCCCGAAGGTCGATCATGTCGCCCAGATTGGGCATATTCATCGCGTTGCCGACCACCGACAGCACCTGCTTCCAGTCCACATGCGGGGCAGCCACCACCGCCTGACTGATGTTGCCGATGACCTGAAGCAACTCGACCGATCGGCGCTGGAGCAGCCCTTCGCTGACCCGCTCCATGCTGTACGCCTCCACGTCGATGTCGAGGTCGTCGAACACCCCAACCATTGCCATCGCGGAGAAGATCGGCTCCGGCTCGCCCATGATGGCAATCCCGTCCTCGCCAACCGGGAACACCACCTTGTCGTCGTAGAACATGAACCAGCCCACCGACCGGAGGCACCGATTCACAGACTCCTGAAACTGACGCTTCAGATGGCTGATCCGAAGGCCGCTGGAACTCTCCGCCACCTGCACCTCGGTCGCCGTGGCGGTGCCGCTCACGTTGCCGCGCATGGCGTCGTGGATGCCAGACACCCGGTCCAGACGGTCCTGAGCCATCGCCGCGTACTGGACCTGCTGCGCCGTGATGCCGCCCACCTCGATCGTTCGGAGAGCGTCCGGGTCAAGGTTGTCAGCCAGCACCACATACAGATCCTCGCGGTCGCGGATGTCCTGCGCCATCTTGGCGTTGCGTGCGTCCACCGCCAGCAGGCGCTTGTACGCGCTGGCGCTGTACCGCATGTTCCGCAGGTGCATGTTCACGTCGTCGATCTGCGGCATCAGAGCCATGATCGGCGACAACGGGTACGGATCGTCAGGCACCGTATACGCACCGAATACCGTATACGGCCCGGTCCTCGGCCCGTAGTACGGACGGGGCGCACGCGCCATACCCATGTTCGCCTTCTTGCCGCTCTCGGCCTGACCCTTCACCACCGTGTAGATCGTGCCGTTGAACATCGCACGATCCGTCACGGAGTCGATCAACTCCGCAGCCTCGTCGTGCAGTTCAGGCACCCACACCTCGTACACCACCAACTCCTTGCGGTCGGGGATGTTGCGGTCGATGTCTACGTCGTCGCGGACATCGCTGACCCCGGTGTTGGCAGCCACGCGCTCGATCACGTCGATGTCCCAAGTCTTGTCAGACTCGGCACTTGCGAGCAGGTCGTCGCGGTCGGTGATCCAGCAGTGGCCCATGTACCGGGCCTCGTCCAAGTGCGTAGCAGCCGGGTCGATGAAGAACCGGTCCGGGCTGATCCGGTACACGCGGGGCAGGTACGGATCCTCAGTCAGGCTCGTCACATAGCCCTTGCGCGGCTCGTTCACGGTCAGCGCCACCCCGTAGGCCAGCAGCATGTCCGTCGCAATCCGCTCAAGGGTGTTCCGCACGCCGACCATCTTGCACCACCGGTTGATCCCGATCTGCAACACCCCGGCAGCCTCCGACTGGCTGACCGGCCTAGCGCTCTTCACGCGCACCGTCGGGTTGTCATGCACGATCCGGGGCAGCAACAGGGCGATGTACTCAAGGATGAAGTTCTCCGGGTCGTCCATTTGCTCCCGCGACTCGCGGTAGGACGGCCCGTGGAAACGCTCGATCAGGCTCTTCCACTCCACAAGATGAGTGTCGCGGAACGATTCCGCGCTCTCGATCTCGCGCACCAGAGAAGCCAGATCGAACTTCATCATCGCTTCTTCCCCTTCGGGCCGCCCTTGCCGCCACCCTTGCCGCCACCGTAACCGCCACCCTTCGCACCGTCGCGGCCACCGTTCTTGCCACGACGGCTCGACGCGCATCCACCACTCTTCTTGCCGTACATCACGACTTCCTCCTGCCCTTCACGGGCGCAAACTCCCTCGACTCTTCCACATGCTCACGCGGCATGAGGAGTTTCAACTGGTCAAGCACCGCATCGCGTTCAGCACCAGCGACCTCGTACGTCATGCCGCTCGCCCACACGACCAAGCGGTCACCACGGTCGTAGATGCGGTCGATCGCATCCACGGGAAAGTAGTTGGCTCCGACGCGGACGATCACTTCTTGCCGCCTCCGCCACCGGGCAACTGGCCGCCACCACCGCCAAGCGCACCATCACCGACCAGCGCCGCAGCGCGGGTCGCCTTCATGGCCTTGCTGCTGCCACTGCGCTTGGCCGTCGCGAGGACACCACGCTTGCCAGCAACTTTCTTCGTCATCCGACTCTTCGATCCGGTCTTCTTCTTCATCGCATTCCTTGCGCCGATCCCGTCGGCTTGCGGTAGCCCGTCTTGGGCCGAATCACTCTACAAACAACACGCCACGGCCCCGTGCCGCAACATGGATTTAGTTCGCCTCCGTGAACGTCGCGATCAGCCGCATCCCATCGTGCTTGGTGTCGGCCATCGTCAACTTCATCCACATCGCACCCTGCGGCTTCGGCGGCTTCCCGGTCTCGACGTGCCAGCCACCCCAGCCGTCATTCCACTCCTGCTTGTAGGAGGGCGTCCGAACATGGTGCTGCTCCGTCAGGCCAATCCGGTAGTCACCCTTGGTGGTGACCAATCGCTCCCTCATCAACTTGACGTGCCAGTGATCGTGCGTGTGGCCGCTCACCACCACGTCGGCGTCAGGCAGCCACGACGCCATCCGCCGGGTCGTCAACACCCCGTGGCTCATCGGGCCACCACCACCGCTGCCGTGGAACCAGCGCAGCCGGAGGTTCACCTCCGTCGTACCCCACACCCGCGCACGGAACACCACCCACCCGCCGTACCCGCTCGCTACCACAGGGACGCCGCTGATCTGCGACATGGCACCGCACAGCCGCTCCGTTAGGTCCACCTCATGGCGCTTGGTGATCGCAGTCTCATGGTTCCCACGCCCGATGCACGCGAACTGCTTTGCATACGGCGCGTAGAACCGCGCAGCGTCACGCACGATCGCATCGAGGTAGTCCGGGGCGAGCGCATATTCAGCGCGGATGTCGCCTTTTGAATTGCGCGGGTCGTACTTCCCACCCATGCAGTCGAACAGGTCACCACAGTCCAGCACCGTAGCGTTGCGCTCGACGGCCTCCTCAAGGTGCTTGCGCTCCAAATCCCAGTCCGCGTGGGTCGAGTCATGGTGACGGTCGCTCGACAGCAACACCCAATGCTCAAACTCCGACGGGCGAACGCCTTCAATCTCCACGACGTGGATGTTCCGGGTCTTGTGGTGGACCTTCCAGTCGTGGAGCATCGTCAAATCTTTCGCATCTCGCGGATGATCATGCAGACCATCAGCAACTGGAAACCGATGATCGCCAGCACCGCAGCAATCACCGCTTGCTCCGCTTCTTCTTCACGGGCGCTCGCTCTCAAAGGGCATCAGTAGCCCTTCGTCTTCTTCACGGCCTTGCCAGTCTTCTTCGCGTAGGACGCAGCGGCCTTCTTGCCCTTCGCGGTGTACGGGAACTTCTTCTTTCCGACCTTCGGCATCACTTACCCTTCCAGCCGCGCTTCATGGCGGCGTATGACTTCGCGCTCACGGTTGACTTCGACTTGGGGCGCGAGGTCCCAAGGCGCTTGCGACGGTTGATGTTCGCGACGAGTGAACGCTTTGCCATGTCAGCATCCCCACCTTCGACGGGCAGCCTTGCCACGCTCGCCGGTCCACGAACGACTGCGGGCGCAGAACGACTTGTGGCGCGGGTTGTCCTTGTCCTTCGTCGGTGCCTTGAGGTTGCTACCCGTCGCACGGTTGTGCTTGGCGCGGCCCTTCGCCGTCAACCCGGCACCACGCGACGCTGGCAACTTCTCGCCGCGACCGACACTCAACTTGACCGACTTCTTCGCCATGCACACCACCGTACCGTCACCACTCGCGCATCACGTCATCGTGACGCAAGATTGACCCCAAAGTGTCCGGGCTGTACTGCGGCTCGTCCTCGACCGGACCGCCAACCTCCGCGCACAGCATCAACGCCCCGGCCAGCGCAATCACGCGGTCACCGTGCGCCTCACGCGCACCGCTGGTCTCGTCACGGCGAGACCCGGCCTCGATGCTCCCGTCGTCGAGGATGACGTACTCCAGCATCTCGTCGAGCGAGTCCATGCTGGGAATCTCCACCTCGCCCTGCGCGATCGCACGGCTCAAGTCCCCCAGCAGCGCACGCTTGGCACGCTTGGTGCTGGTCCACCCCACACGCCGCGTGGCTCGCTCGCTGGTCGTACCCGTCTGCCGCTGCCGGTAGATCGCCGGGTACTGCGCCCGGTCGAAGTCGTGCTGCAACGCCGCGCCCGGGCCGTTGGTCTCCCACCCCACCAGCGTGGCCCGCTTGCCACGCCACACCCGGCGCATGGCGTTCGCCACCTCCAGCGCGAGGTCGTAGGTCGCGATGTTGGGGTCCACGAACTCCGCCACCACCCGGCGAGCCAGCGCGTCCATGACGCAGACGGCGCTGTTGGCGCTGCCCGTGCCGTGCGACGGGTCGATGAAGGCGACGTACTCCGCCGTGCGCGACGGCTCCCCCCACACCCGCCACCGCCCCTGCGGCTCCGGCACCAGCCGATCGCGGCGGACCTCGCACCTGCGCGGCTCCGCCCCGTGCTGGTCGCGGTGCGCGGTCACGATGTGCGACGGGAAGAACGCGGCCCCGCTGCCGACGCTCTCCGCGAAGACGTTCTGCGCGAGGTCCACCCGGTCACGGCGGCGCACCTGCTCCGCCAGCCACGGGGTCCACACGAACGGCGACCCAGCGAACCCGGTGACGGACCCGTCGTCGTCGATGCGGTGCTGCGACCCGGCCCCCTTCTCCGGGTGGTCGTGGTACATCAACTCGACTAGCCGTGGCTCGCCCCGCGTGCGTGCCGTGCTGACCAGCCGCGAGTACTCGCTGCCCGCGCCGATGGGCGTGCTGTTGGCGACGCGGCACGACGTGCAGTCGGCTGCGGAGCGCCACGCTGCGGCTGCGTTGTCGAGGGCGGCGAACTCGTCGAAGAGGACGAACGTGCGGCGGCCACCGCGCCCGATGTGTTCGGTGCTGGCTTGGCCGGTGATCGTGGCCCCGCTGGTCGGGTGGCGCAGCACCATGTGCTGGCGGAACTGCCCGCCCTTGGCGAGCGCGTCCGGGGCGCAGGGCAGCAGCCACGTCGGCTGCGACTCCAGCAGGTAGTCGAGTTTCCAGAACAGCGAGTCGGGGTCGCCGCTGCGATCGACTAGATCCTCGACGCGGCTGACCAGCAGCGACTGCCAGCCCCTGAACATCCAGCCCCACACGGCGATGGCGGAGACCAGCCACGACGCGCCCATGTCGCGGGACTTGCGAATGACCACGTCGCGGCCAGCCTCGATGCCCTCGATCACCTCGCGTGCTGCGCGGCGCTGGCAAGTCCACAGCATGAACGGGACGTGGGGTTGGCGCACCGGGCGCTCGCGCCCATCGTTGCCGACCTCCTTCACGCGGAACGTCCACGCGGTGGCGTCGCACCACGCGGCGAAGTCGGCGGCGAAGGCGGCCCGCAGGTGCGGTCGCTCGTCCGCCGTCGCTTTCAGAATGCGCTGCCTGAACTGAACGATGGCGAGCGGGTCAGTCACGCCGCTGCCCCGCGGCCAGCGCCCACACGACGGCGAGCGCAACGGCGAAGGCCGCTGCCTCGCTCACTCGTCGCCCTCCGGCTTGGACTCGATGGCAGGCAGCGGGGCGGGCAGCATGGCGGCGCTCCACTCCGCGAGCATCATCGCGCCCCGGCTCGCCTCGCCGTTCTCGATCGCGATCGGCCCGCCGTTGGCCCCGGTGTGTTCCACGCTGGACCGCTCGCGGTAGACCGACGGGCGCAGCCCCTTGAGCCGGAACATGAGGATCTGCGCGGCGCTGCTGTTCAACTCTCGCTCGCCATTTACAACGGCGTCGGCGATGGCCTCCAACCGCCTCGCGGTCAGCGGCTCCAGCGCATCCCACGCGGCGCGGAACTTGGCGTCGGCTGCGTACCACTTGCAGGGCGTGAACTCCGCCACGCCAGCCTCGCGTGCAGCAGCGGTGACACCCAGCGAGGGCAGCGCGGCGAGGAAGGCGAGTTTCCTCGACTCGATCTCCGGCCCCTCATCGAGCGCAGGGCGACCCCTTTGTTCACGCGGCGGCAGTGCCATCGGCTGCATTGCACAGCCTCGATTCCCTGATCATCTGTAGCCTCGCGAAAAAAACTTCAGAATCTTCCCTCCACCCCCTTGACAGTGCAGTACCGTGCAGTACTGTGTGTGCATCGATCACCTGCTGATCGGTTCTCTTTGACAAGTCAACCCTCAAGCCCCACGGTTTGAGCCTGCCGCCCCGGACCGGGGCGCATGGCCTGCACCGTGCAGGATTCACACTCACAACGGAGCCACACATGGAAGCCACCTTCGCCTTGCAATGCGTGATCGCCCTCGCGATCGTCCCGTTCGCCATCGCAGCCCTGTTCGTCGATTGAGGACCACCATGACCAACCCCAACATGATCACCGTCAAGCCGGAAACCCCCGCCGATTGCTACCGCCGCATGGCGGACGGCATGGATGGCCAGTGGAGTGCTGCCTTCAGCAGCCACCGCGAGGCGCTCGCCTTCGTCCGCCTCGCTGGGGGGACCAGCATGAGCCGCGTCGGCAAGTCGTGGAACTGGAGGATGCCCGACGGTGCCACCGCCCGCATCGACGATGACATCGATGACAACCACATCGACTTCACGCCCGCCGTCCGCCCCGCCTGATGCGCGGCTCGTCGCCCTCCGGGGCGACCTGCCCTGCACCGTGCAGGATGCCTCGACACACCTCAAACATGGAGACACACATGGCCCTGAAGAAGCCCCGCACCGTTCCCGGCCCCGACGCCGCCTACCTCGCCCGCCTGTCCAAGGCTGCGCTGGTCGATGTCCTGACCGAAGCCCTCCGGCTCGCCGCCGGAGAGTGCGACACCGAACTGACCGCCGAAGCCGTGCGCGAGATTGTGGAGCCGACGCTGCGCCGCCGTGGTGACGCGGTGCCGCCGATCCACACCCCGTACTGGATCGTCGGCGTGGTCTACACCAACAGCAGCGCAACGGGTCACTGGTTCGCGTCCCGCGAGGAGGCGATGGCCGCGATCCCGCCGATCGAGGAATGGGAGACCGACGTTGGGGCGCACGTCATCGCCCACAGCCGGACGGGCAACGCCTTCGACGAGCGTCACCACCGCTCGATCGCTCGCCCGGGACTGGCTGCACAGGCATTGCGTTCGGCCACGGGCGTGAGTTTCCACCTGCACAGCGTCACCAAGTGACCACCTTCCAGCACTGGCCTAGCCGCCCCTACGGGGGCGGCGTGGCCCGGACTGTCCGGGATTCACACTCACACATGGAGAGACCTATGGCAACCCTTCGCGATCGATACATCGCCGCGCTCACTGCATTGTGCGGTGACGGGCAGCGCATCCCCCGCAGCGACTTCGTGGCGTTCACCTCGCCGAACGTGACCACGGAGATCACCAGCGACACCCGCCGCTGGCGCATCCGTGGCACTGGCGGCGTGTGGTTCGTCGGGTCGAAGACCAGCGTCCGGTACACCGTGCAGGTCCGCAAGTCGGACAGCCACGCGGTGACCGACCGGACCCGTGCTGTGCTGGCCGACATCGGCGCTGCCGTGCTGGCCGGTACGGCGACCGTCAAGCCCACCGCAGCCCACAGCGCCGACGCGCTGGTGGATTCGGTGGCCCTCGATCCCCAGCAGCAGTGGCTGTGGGGCTGATTCAACCCTCAACCGGAGACACACACATGGACGACACCTACAACGGCTGGACGAACCGCGCAACGTGGAACCTGATGCTGTGGCTGGGCAACGACGAGGGGCTGGAGTCCAGCGCCCGCCGGATCGCTCGCCGCACGACGACGACGACCGACCTGCGGCGTGACATCGAGGCGCTGTTCGACACGCTCGACGGCGAGCCTGTGACGCCGGACGGCGACCGCCTCGCCGATGTTGACTGGACGCAGGTCCAGTCCGCGCTGGAAGAATGGGCCTGACCCAGTACGCGGCTCGGCACCCTACGGGGTGCCTTGCCCTGCACTGTGCAGGATTCACGCCCCCTACATGGAGAGACCAATGGCTCGACACCTGATCGAAATCGACCTTCACACATCCGCCACCGGCGAACTGAACGACGCCTCGATCGAGGCTGCGACCGACATCGTCGCAGACCTGATCATGCTCGCCGGTGATCAGTGGGCGGACATCCTCCGCATCGCGACCGACCACGCCAACCATGAGCGCCGCCAGCGTGGCGGCAATGCCTGATCCCAACCCTCAACATGGAGAGACACACATGACCGCTCTGCAACTTGCCTCGATGCTCCGAAGCAACCCCGTTCCGGCGAACGTCCGCAAGGTGTTCGATGCGCGGTACTACCCCGTGATGTGGGGCGACGATCGCTACAACCTCTACCTGACCGGGATCGATTGCATCACCACCGACGGCGGCACCACATGGACCGACATCGATGGCGACCCAGTGCCGCAGCGCAGCATCACAATCGCGCTGATGGGCGCGACGATCCTGTTCGTCGGTGGTCCGAACCACGGCGATGTCCTGCACCCGACCAACTAACCCGGAGACACCCATGACCGACTCGATCCGCCTGATCAAGCGCGAACTTCGCGCCCGCGTGGTCGCCCGCGACGACCAGTACCTGACCCAACTCCTGCGCCGCGCCAACGTGCGCGTCCTGTGCGAACCGCAGTGCGTGACCGTGATCGTGGGGATCCCCACGACCCACATGGACCTCGACTCATGCGGCTACCCGAACCAGTCCACCCGCCGGGTGGATTGGGAGACCCTTGCGATGGCGAGCGATCGCACCCTGCGCGGTGCGGTCCGCAACCTGCTGGCAGCGCACCTTGGTGCGGTGCGGCACTGCTCGATGCAGGAACCTCGCTACGAGTTCCACAGTGCGCGGGGTGTGGCATGATCGCCGCGCTCGTCGCCGTGGCGCTCGTCGTGCCGCCCCCGCCGGGGACCGAAGTCCGCCGGATCCTCGATGCCATCGAGGCCGTCGAGACTGGCGGCCACCGCAACCCCGACGCAGCAGTCGGGGACGGTGGCAAGGCACGGGGCAGGCTTCAGATCCACCGATGTGCGTGGGTCGATGCCGTGGCCTACAACCCGGCGCTGGGCAAGCGCGAGTACCTCGATGTCCACGATCGTCAGTACGCGGAGGCGGTGTTCGTGGCGTACGTCAGCAGGTACGCTCCGTCGTGGGACATCGAGACCGTCGCCGGAGTGTGGAATGGCGGGCCGAAGGGCCACCGCAAGTCGGCGACCAAGGGATACCGGGCGAAGGCCCGCGCAGCATGGGAGCGCAGCGATGAATAAGCAGCGAGGCCGGGGCCGCAACCGAAAGCGCAGGGGCAGGTGCCAACTCCACGCCTACCTCTGTCGGGTCAACGATGACGGATATCCGTGTCAGGATTTCGACGACCGTCCCGGGACGGCCAGCCTGACCTGCCCCCGTGACGTGGCCGACGCGGTCCGGTCCCGCCACCCTGTGGCCGTCCGGCTCCGGGAAGGGCGGATCGCAGCCCACTCCGCCCGGGTTGCGTGGGAGGAGGCGGAGTGGCTCGCCAGCATCGACAGGAAGGCGGCTAGGAGGCGCTCCAAGGCGTCCGCAGAGGGCGGGTGCTACCTCGGGTCGTCCAAGCCAGCCAAGGCCGCAGAAGCCGTTCTAGGCGCTCCCCCCCTGCAACCCCCCCGGGAGGGGGGGTCTGTGGATGTGACTGTGAATGTGAATACCCTCGATTTGCGCCACGGTGACCGGGGCGGTGACCGTAGCGGTCAACGTAGCGGTGACCGGGGCGGTCAACGGTGCGGTGACCGTAGCGGTGACCGTGTGCAACCGACCTACTACCGATCCCCGGACTACTGGCAGGAACCCGACCTGCCCGGGGTAATCTCTGATCAGGAGGACCGCCTGTGACACCCATCTGTCTGCATCGATCACCCGACGGCCAGTACTGGGTCGCCCACAGCGGGCGCAGGGCGTGGGTCGCATCCTCCCGCAGCGAGATCATTCGCATCCTGCACCGTGACCTCATGAGGTTCACGGTGACCGGCGTCCTCATGGACCTGCCCAACCGCCAGCCCGACGGATTTCCCGACGACGGAGACAGGGATCCTGCGACAGGTGCCGTCTACGGCGAACCCCAGTAGTAGAATCACCCAGTCTTTCCATGTGCGGCCCCCCCAGCGCAATGCGCTCGGGGGGCTTTTTCATTTGCCGACCCTTGGCACAGCCAGTAGCCCGAACCACGCAATCGGAAGCAGCACCACACGCTCGATGTCCGCAGGATCGCCCCGGTCAAACCGGCCACCAAGGCCGACCGTCCATTTGACGGTTTGACCAGCGTCCAATCGCAACCACCCGGCGGCGTCAGACCAGCGGACCAGCAGCACCCCGGCAATGCCACGCTCGATGGCAGCATCGCGCAGACCACGCGCCTTCGCCTCGCTCACCATGTAGGTCGGGTACTCGCGCATCGTGCAGCGCCTGACCTTGACCTCGACGATTGCCACGGCCAGTCCCTCGCGCACCATCTCGTAGTCCCACGGTGCCAACGCTGGCATCTCCACCGGCGTACTGCCAGTCGCAGCAGCCAGCCAGCCGATGGCCTCGGCCTGCGCCTTCCGGTCTGCGGATGTCTCGTACACCGGACGCACAGCCAGTCACTCGGGCGGGTTCACGCACCGGGCCGTGATCGTCACCCCGGCGTCGCGCCCAGTGCCACGAAATACCGCCGCCTTGATCTCGACCAGCCGCCGGTCGTCCACCCACCAGCCAGCATCGGTCAGCCCATCAATGTAAGCCTTGCACCGGCTGATGGCGTTGTCGCAATCGGGTGCCTGCGCCCCCTTCGTGCGGTACGCGATCGTCAGGCTGACATCCCTGAATGGCATCGGCGGGGCCACTGTGGACCCCGCCGTGAACGCCAATGCCCTGTCTGCCTTGACGAGTTTGGCTCGCGCAGCCCAGTGATCTCTGCCGTTACTGCCCTTGCTCCTCGGGAGAGGGAGGGAGATCGAAACAGTTCCTGCCATCGAGAGCCTCCTCCCGAATCCTACCGAACCGCTCGACGATCGCGACAAGATGACGGCGCATTCCCTTGCTGCACGAACAACTCTTGCTGGCCCTGATCATCGCCGACAACAACTCGACCAACGCCTCGTCGAGCGCCGACGCCACCACCGCGTGGCGACTCTCGCGCTCCTCTGCCGCCGCCCTCTTGGCCTGCTCCTCGCGCAGCAGCACGTCGGTCGGGATCTTGTCCTGCGTCATCGCCGACCACGCATTCTCCGCAGGGCTGCGGCCAGCATCCGCTTGCCACCCGGCAGGTCGGGATTGATGGGGTACAGCGCCCGGGCCGCACGCACCTCCTCGTCGGTAGCCGTCGAGATGATCTCGTCGGCCTCGATGTCCAACTCGGCGGCCTCCTCCGCCGTCAGGTCGGTGGACACTACTTGAGATGCGAACTGTGCGCGGACACTTCCATCGCGCATGACCTCACCGTACATCTCCAGCACCCGGTGGATCTTCGGCTCCTTGTACTGGCCCGCAGGCTCGCACCGATGGCGCTTGATCACGTCCATCAGGACACGCTGGTTCAGGTCAGCGCATCGCTCCGCGAACAGTCCGGCACTGGCGTCTGTCGCATTCCAGTCAGGCCACAGTTCGCGCATCATCGCGTAGTTCAGGGGGTAGGTTCGCACTTCCATGTGTCATCTCCTTCCGTGTTGCGAGGGCGTCAGCCCTCTGTGCTGGGGTAGATCACCATCGGCGTCTGCTCGCCAAGCCAAGCGCCAACGATGTTGAACTCCACCCATTCGTACGCCTCGGTCTCCGTCATGCCGTGCTTGATGTAGGAAGCAACCAGCATCGCGTGGCTGTAGACGAGGACATCGGGCTTGCCACACCGCCTGCCGACGCCAATGATGCAGTCGTTCTTCCCGTCGATCGCCATGAGCGTGTCGCCGTCATGCTCGTCGCCGGTGTCACGCTCGTCGCCATCATCACGCTCGTCGTCACCGGCCTCCTGCCGCGCCACCGCAACGTCGCGCTCGGCGTCGATGTACTGGTGCAACTGGAGCCGGAGTTCGTCACGGTCCTTGTACAGCATGGTGTTCATCGAGCGCAGCCGGGTCAACTGCTCCTTCAGTGCGTCGATCTCGATCACCAGCACCGCGTTGCGGGCAGCCAGTTGGTTCAGTTCGTTCGCGTCGTCGTTCATCGGTGTCCTTTCTCGATCCTGTCTGCGATCTCGTTGAGCCTGACGGAATCGGCCAGCAGGCCGCCGTCGATGTTGTAGTCGTTCTGCGCGAGGTAGCGGAGGAACTCGGCGTCGGTCATCCCGTCCTGCTTGCCGTTGTTCGCCTGACCGGGTGAACAGAACCAGCCACGCTGCTTGGCGTACTCGCGCTGGTCTTCAGTAGTGTCGGCCTCCAGAGCGCAAACCTCGCGCCTCGCCTCGTCGCGCTCGGCGGTGAGGGTTGCGTTCTCCTGCCGAATTCGCTTGTTTTCCTGCCATGCCTTTTCAATCATTGAAACTGCCTCGGTCGGAGTCATCTCCACGATCACTTCTCCTTCGCACCCCATAAACGAAAGGGGGTAGAAGGCATCAATCGTCTTTGGCTTCTTCTTGCTCACTTGCCATCCCCATTCAAGTATGACCACCCGTATTCCTTTGCTACATCATCGGCCCACATTTCGCGGTTGTCCCCAACGACTTTGCAGAGCCGAAATCTTGCGTCATCCCGCTCTTTGTGAAGGCGTTCGACTTCCTTCCTGTTCTCCTCCAACGCCCACCGCAGTTCTTCGATGAGTTGCGTGGCGTTCGGTGTCGCTCCGCTCAAGCCCCGCGTCTGGGCGAGGATGCGGTCGGACTTCTGTGCGAGTGTCATGGCGCAGGTGTTACTGAACATGGCGAGTCTCCTTCTGTGTGGTGTTGTGGTTCGTGCTGCTCTTGACTCTCCGAGCCTCCCCGATCATTGCAATGAGCAGGACGACCGCGAAGATCGGGACGAGGATGAAGAACACATCGTCGCCCGATGCGTTGTGTCCGTACTTCGTGTTCTTG
>JBBAVO010000002.1:38142-40796 GCA_040397635.1 Pirellulales bacterium | reverse complement strand
GAGCAGCAGAAGCTCACGAGCGCTGAGCTTCGCGACCTTTCACACACCGTGGCAGACCTGGCCGATACGGTTCGCACGCTCCACATTCGCACCGATAAAACAGCTGGCTGGGCGCTCGAGTGGGTCGTTGGCAATCGCCTGCCCGCCTACGTGGGCCGCCAGATCAAGCGATGCCGTGTTGTCGGCCCGATGGATTTAATCGAGTCTCTCGAAGACCGGCCAGCGATTCGTGAACTGAGCGACGAAGATCTCGACCAGCTCCGCCGAGCCGACCTTATCGCCACCGGGATCATCGATGACGAGAAAATCTATCTCGTCGGCGAGGTGTCGTTCACTGCCGATAACGACGATGTGCTACGTGCAGCCCGTCGGGCAGCGGTGCTTCGGAAAGTCGGAGAGCGTTCGCAGCCATTCGTCGCCTGCGACGCGATCGGCTCCATCTCGGCTGAATTGGCACGCCGCGAAGGCGTGTGGATCATTGTCGAAGGGCGTCTCCTGGCACCGGCAGCCTAACGGACGGCGGCCGGGACACCGACACGTTGAAAACTTGCGGCCACGAGAGGGATGGAGGGGCTGGGATTTACAGCCCCACCTTCTTCCACGACTCCTGCACCACCTTTTTCACATCCTTTCCGAAGCGGGTCGAATCCCCCGCGATCTGCACCGTGATCGAGGCCATGTCTTTGAACTGACTGTGCCGCGAGAGCTGCAACATCGCGTCAAACCAGATCCGCCCCGCCGTCTCCCAGGCATTGCCCCCCAGAGCCTTGGCCGCGAGGGCAAAGGCCCTGTTGGGAATGCCCGAATTGAGGTGCACGCCGCCATGGTCGGCCCCGCTGGTGGAGATGTGTTTCATGTGGGACGGCTGCGGGTCGGTGCCCAGGTCGGGATCGTTTTCATAGGCCGTGCCGGGGTTTTCCATGTCGCGGATCCCCCGCCGCGTCGGCGCCGCCACCAACACCTCGCTGCCGATCAGCCAGCTCGCCTTCTCGGCCGTCTCCCCCCGCCGCCACTGCCGCACGAGCACCCCAAACACATCCGAAAAATGCTCGTTGAGCGCCCCCGACTGGCCGCGATATTCGAGATTGCTCGTGAACGACTGCACGCCATGGGTGAGTTCGTGGGCCACCACGTCGAGCGACCGCGTGAACCGCTGAAAGATCTGGCCGTCGCCATCCCCATACGCCATCTGGCCGCCATCCCAGAAGGCGTTGTCCATCGGCTGGTATTTCCCCGAGCCGTCCGACTCCCCCACGTGCACGCTCGAAATCAGCGTCATACCGCTATCGTCGAGCGAGTTACGACCAAACACCTCGCGATAGAAGTCGTAGGTGTCGCCCGAGAAGTCATACGCCTCATTCACCGCCACGTCGGCCGACTTCTTCTCTCCCTCGCTCCGCACGAGTTTGCCCGGCAGCCTGTCCTTCTTGCGGGCATCGTAGATGAGCCGGTTTTTTGATGCCGCCGGCGACGGCACCGCCATCATGCCCGGCACCCGCTGGGCAAAGGCTCGCACCGCCCGCACCGCCGCCGCCTGCGACAGCCCCGCGATCGCCTGGTCACGAACCTTCACATTCGCCGACCGCGCCAGCCGCTCGAGCATGTAGGGCGGGATGATGCACTGAATCGGATGACGCACGACCAACCCCTCCCGATGGTGGTTCAAGCCGGAAAAGCTGGGCAAAAAAACCCGCCCCAACGCTCTCGATTGGGCAGGTTCGTCCCACGGTGACGATCGCATGAGTGCCCCCTAAACGGAGGCCTCATCATGAGCGAGACGATACCAAGCCAGGGGAGCGATCGCAACCAATGAGAACGCTCGTTTCGAAGCTGGTCTGCGTGACAATCCTGCTCGCCGGCAGCACCGTTGCCCCGACCACCACCGCAGGCGAACTCGGGGGCATCCTCCACAGCCTTACCACGCCGGTGCGGGCCCTGCACCGCAAGAAGCCGCCAGCCTGCAAGGACGACGTTGTCGATCGGCTGGCCGACGAGATCGACTGGCTCCAGGCCCACATCAACGCCCACGGCTCGATCGTGGCCAAGCACCCCGACGTCTGGGGCCAGAACCGGCTCACCCGGGCCCGCTACGAATACGAGGAGCAGCTGCGGGCCAAACTCGGGGGCTTTCAGGAACTCAGCAATGCCAGCCTTCGCCGCAGCGACCAAGCCTTCCTGGGGCTCGCCCTCAGCTTGAGCGACGCCCCCGCTCCCACCGGCCGCGGCAGCACGCCCCGGCCCGCCGATGCGACGGCCAGCGTCACGAACCTCATCTCCAACCCCGGCGGCGGCGGCACGCCCGCCGAGATGGTGATCGCCCGCACGCCCCCCTTCGCCGCCACCGCCCAGCCCTTCGCCGACTTCGGCCTCGCCAACGCAAACGCCATCAGCCTGGAGCCGACGATCCACCTCGACCATCTCTCCCGGTATCTCAACCACCTCCACGAACTCCGGCGGATCAACGAGGGCGACGACATCGCCGATGCTCCCGGCTACGCCTTGAACCTCGTGCGGATTCCCGTCTCGATCACCCCCGGCCAACACACGCAGGCCGGCCACGGGGCCGAGATCACCGTCACCGCCGACCCGCAGCTCGGCGACGACCTCCTGCCCTCCACCTTCCGCACGCTCGTGATCAACGACCTCATCGACAT
>JBBAVO010000002.1:35811-38042 GCA_040397635.1 Pirellulales bacterium | reverse complement strand
ATCCGATCGCGATCGGTCTCCGTGCCCACCGCCAAGATGCGACGGGCCCGCATGCCGCTGCCGCCCGAGCAGATGGTCGATGTGATCGGCCAGCGGCAGGTCGTAATCCTGCTCCAGAGCACCTACGAAGCCCTCGGCGCCGACCCCGCCAACACTCCCTGCATCGACTATCCCCAAGTGCGGGTGTTTCTTGGGGAGGAGCTTGAGGCCGCCCACGACTTCCTGGCACAGGAACGGCAGCAGCATGTCTGGGCCGAACTGCCCGGATGGAACCTCGCCGAACTCATCCGCAGCCGACGGATCGACGAACTGGCCCTCCGTCGGCAGGCCTTCTTCGACTCGCTGGGCGTCGCAGAGACCACCACCGCCGTGCTCGCCTGGGCGATCCTCGTCGAATCCGCCCTGCTCGATGAGCGGCTCGCCGCAGACATCCGCGAGAGCGGCGTCGCCGGCCACGCAAGCATCACGCCCGGAGCCTGCGCGGGCCCCTTCTACGGGCCTCACCCCAGCCCGGAAGCCCGGGCGGCCTTCAACGACTATGTCCGCCGCCGCTGGCCGATCAGAGTGTTTGCCCTCGATCCGGTCAGCCAGGAGCAGAACGTCGAAGAGCAGTATGCCCAGCGCCGCGAAATGCAGATGGCGATGGCGATGGCGTTTGCCAGCGGCCGGGCCAACGGTCAGGCACTCGCCCGCTACGCCCGCCGGCTGGAGACCGACCTCGCCACCATCTCGCTGAATAAGACTGCCGTCGGCTTCACGCATGGGGCAGATACCTTCGGCTGGCGGTTCTATCCCCGCATCCAGCCGCCCCCCACACGCGGCAACATCGCCACCCTCACCGACACCCTCTGCGGCACGTCGTCCACCACTCGCGACCTCGCCTCGCGTCGCCTCGAGCCGGGCATGCGGGAGTGCACGGCAATCGTCGTGATGCCGTCGTTCGTTCCCTTCGTGACGTTCGATGTGAGGACAAACTGGTTCTCTCTCACGCATCCGAAAGTCACCGATCAGAGCATGCGGCAGGCGATGGTCCTCTCCCGCAGCGTCAAATCGATGCAGCAGACCGCGGCCCGCAGCTGCCGTTCGGGCGATCCGTGCCGCGACAGCGAGATGGCCAAGCTGCTCCGCAGCATCGATCAATTCGACCGCACGCTTCCGCTGCAGACGATGGTCGCGCCGATTCCCTACGAAAATAACGCGGGCGGTTTCGAGCTTTTCAATACGGGGATTACAGACCTCGCGCCGGAGCTAATCGGCTGGTATGGGGCACAGGGCGTCGATCCCACCAGCACCACCGTGGTGTTTCTTGTTGGCAAGGGGTTCAGCGTGCACGACACAAACGTCATCGCCGGTGGTCGCCCCGTGAAGACGACGCTGCTCAGCCGGCAACTCCTGCGGGCCGAGATCCCACCGGGGGTGCAGACGATCACCCCCGCGGCCCAGTGCCGCGGCGGAGTCGGCTGTGGCACGTCTGCCACCCGCCGCCGTCCGACGGACATCCGCCTCACCAGCAACGCCGAGCCCTTGCCCGCACCGGCTGGAGCGGCCGGTGCCACCGAAAGACTGCCCTCCGCACAGCCCCGGCAGTCGCTCCGGCTTTCGCTCCCGCCAGTCGACGCCGGGCCTCCCGCCGCGGGCGAAATGCCCGCCGACTCCTGCGGCTGCACGCCCGACTGCCACGCACGCGAAGTGGTGGATGTGCATCTGGCCACACCCTACGGCGTGAGCGGCCGCCTGCTGATTCCCGTCACCGGCACCGACCGCGAATTCAACGCCGGCGACCGCTGCGTGCTGGCGATTGCCTCAGGCAACGTCGTGCGGCTGACGGCCACAAAGACCAAGGCCGGCACCTGGCGGGTGAACGAGTTCTTCGAGTCGTCTCCCGACACGATCAGGATCGCGGTGCCGTCGGTGTTTACCGCGCCGACGAAGGCGACGATCACCTTCACGCTCCGCGACACCGCCACCGGCACGACAGCCGGCACCTTTTCGATTCCCGCCCCGCCCTTCGACGCCCGCACGCAGGAATACATTCTCGCCGGGGCCGACCTTCGCAACTTTGTCGGCGACACGTCGCGGCCCGCCACCGACAAGACCTTGCGGGGGGCGATCAAGCCATACCTCGACAGCGTGGGCACCGGCACCACGGCCGACGGCGTCTCCGTGGTGAACCGCGATCTCACACTCACGGCCGTGCTCGTCACCGACCAGAAGACGATCCCGATCGAGGG
>JBBAVO010000002.1:0-35711 GCA_040397635.1 Pirellulales bacterium | reverse complement strand
GACACGGACAAGTTAAAAACTTGCCGCCACTTCTGAACCGTGGCCACGAGTTTTTAACTTGTGGAATCCGCCCTGAGGAGCCCTGTGAGCCTCTCGCGAAACCGCTCAAACGTCAACGTCTCTGCCACCCACGACCGGCCCGTCGCTCCGGCTGCGGCGAGCGCTGCGTCCGACGCCGTTACGAACTCGCGGATCGCCGCCACCGCGGTTGCATCCGCCTCGTCGCCAAGCAGCCAGCCACACGCGAACCGGCCACCGAGAGCCGGCATCTCATGGGCCAGATCATGCCCCGGTGAGAGAATCACCGGCAGGCCATACGCCATCGCCTCCGCCGCCGCGTAGCCAAAGTTTTCCTGAAATGACAGCGATATGAAGCCGTCGCCGGCGAGGAGGGCCGCAGCGAGATCGGCCCCAGCCAGCGGCCCGATCACATGCACGCGGCCCCGGCAGGCGGGCGGAATCGCGGCGTGCATATCTGCCTGCGTCAGATCGCCATCCATCCCCAGGATCGCCAGGTGACAGTGTTTCAGTGAGGCCGCCGCGGTGGCTTCGCAAAACGCCCGCACCGTCTCGAGAGGCCGCTTGACGGCGTGGAGCCGGCCCACAAAAAGCAAGAGCCTTGCCTCCTCCGGAATGCCGTGCTGCTGGCGAAACGCGGCCCGCGCCGCCGCCCGCTCATCCAGCCGCGGCAGATCGACCGGCCAGTGCACGACGACGGCCCGATCAGCCGATCGCCCGTCCGGAATCCACGCCAGCGACTTCTCCAGACTCCGCCGCGACGAGACCACGATCCGATCGGCATGGGCGAGAAACGACCGGCCGCGGGCCTCGAGCCAGAGCCGCTTGAGCAGACCGCGCTGGGAAAGCCCCCAGGGATCGAGGCAGCCATGCGGCACCGCCCAATACCGCCGGCCATGTTGCTTGGCCCACGCTTGAGCCCACGTCGTATGACCGCGAAACAGCGAGTGGACGACGAGCAGGTCGGCATCTGCGGCAGCCGCGTCAGCCTGGCGGGCGGTCGCCGATGACATCACATGGCAGTTGCGGGCAAGCCAGCCCGTGCCACAGCCGAGGCGGCGGACCGGCACGCCGTCTTCAACGCTCACGCGTTCGCCGTTTTCCTCGTCGAAGGAAAGCACCTGCGCCGAGAGCGCCCGCGAAAAATCCTGTACCGATCGGTAGAGGCCGCCAAAGGCGGGATCGTGCGTCAGGCAGACATTGCAGACTTGCATGAAGCCCCTTGCAACTGCAGTCACGGCAGTCTCAGCCGCGCCGCGCAGCCGCGTCGCCGCCATCGACCAGAAACAGGCGGGCCACGAGGCCAGCCACTGCAGCCCCGGCAAGTGGCCCGGCTGCATACATCCAGAGCGTGGAGAAGTCGAGCATCGCCAACGCCGAGGCAAGGGCCCGCGCGGGATTCATCGCGGCACCGGTGAACGGCAGGCCCGCCAGAGCAGCGGCCACGACGGCCAGACCGACCGGCAGCGGTGCCGCAGGCCCGAGCCTGCCACCAAACACGCAGCCGATAAACACGGCCGACCAGACCATCGCGAGCAACGCCTCGACGACCACCGTCTTCACCGCATCAGTCTTCGTGAAGCTGCCCACCGGCATCCCCATTGCGGTGCCCTCGCCCGCCAGCAGCCACATCACGAGCAGGCCGGCCAGGCACCCGCCGACGAGTTGCCCAGCAACGCAGGCCAGCACCCTCACGATGCTACCGCGGCCCGTGGCGAAGATCGCCAGCGTGACGGCCGGATTGAGATGGACCGGGCCGAGAGTCCCGCAGGCGTGCATTCCCGCGACGACGCCAAGCCCGTAGGCCGTCGCCGCCATGATGCGGCCCGCGTCGCCCTGGGCCACGCCTGCCATCGCCAGCATGGCGATGGTGCAGAGCGTGAACGTGCCGAAGAGTTCGGCAGCGAAGCGAGTGAGGTGATCCATGCGGGCGGGCGTCCAGATTGTGAAAGGATTGTCCGTCAGGCTGATGACACCAGTCAAGTTGCCGCGAGGGCTGGCAGACGGCAGCGCACTCAGACGCTCCACCTTCTGCCCCATCCGTGGGTGCATTCTCAGCCGAAACGGACACGCGAGGCATCGAAGCCGCTGTCAGGTGTCATGTAGGGGCGGTCCCATTGTTTCTCCGGATCGGACCATACTTCGAACGCGAAGCCCGCGTCGATACAGGGAATGCCGAGCGGTCGGAGCTGGGGGAACAGGTGCGCCTTACCGACACCGCCGCCAAGCAGGCAAATGTCAGGCCGGTCCTGCAGGCGGGTCAGGTCGAGCGTGTCGGCGAATGACCGGGTTGCCGAGATGCTCAGCCACTCGACACCCCGGGGCATCGCTTCATTGATCGATCGGGTAATCGCCTCTCGCTTGTCGCCCGTGGCGGAATGAACGACGAGCACCCTCCGGCCGGCGATCAGCGAAGGGAACGCGGGCCCGCGCAGCAGGGCGTACACAAAATAAAATGGCACATAGTTGTCGAGCGTGAGCCTGACCGCATGCTCTGCCAGCCATTTTCGAACCGCCGGGAAATACTGCTCCTGAAACGGATTCGTTGCATAAATCAAGTGCAGCCCGAGGATCCCCTCGTTGGCGATCTCTGCATATTGTTTGGAGAGGACGGGAGCGAGCGTCAGACGCTCGGCGTGCGACATGGCGCCCGACGAGACGCCCGGAGCGGTTTCGGCCCGAAACCCGCCGATGCGATGACGAATCATTTCGCGGGCCTGCAGACAGCGAATCCATGCGCGACGTGCCATCGGCAACCGGATGCTCGGAGGCTGGAAGCCGAATAGCAGGAGAAACTCGCCGTCGCTCATGCGACAGACCGGCAGATAGGTCGAGCCTATAGCGTTCGACACCCGAGCCGTAAATCGCTCGAACCATTCGCGGCAGTCAACCGGTTCGGGCGCGAAGACGACGCCAGCCAGATTTCGCTGCCGCTCAAACCCAGGCACGTGGAATGGCACAGTCGCCGGCAGGACACGATACGCTGCAGGAAGCACGATCCCAGTTCCGGGCCGTGCCGGAGCCGACAACGACGCTGATCCTGTGCGGGTGTTCATGGCGGAATTCGCAAGCTGCTATTCCTCGGGCGTACTTTCCAACTATCCTAGCTCGCAGCGGGAAAAGGCATCAAAAACGGTTCCCGCTCCGGCCGGTCAGTTGTCATCATGAACGTCGTTCACGTCACCTCCTCAGACTCCATCGGCGGTGCGGCCCGCGCCGCCTACCGTATCCATCATGCGGTGCGTGACCACGGCGTTGACTCCACGATGCTGGTCAACAATGCGACGTTGAACGACTGGACCGTGACTGGACCGGCCACGTCGTTCGGCCGGCTCTGGGCAAAGTCGCGCCGCAGCCTCGCATTGCCATTGCGATCGCTGTTGAAAACTCAAAACCCGTCGCTGCACTCCCCTGCCTGCATTCCCTCCCGCTGGGCCAGACGGCTCAACGCCTCCGATGCCGACGTCGTTCACCTCCACTGGATCAACGGCGAGATGATGTCGATCGCCGACATCGGCCGACTCAGAAAGCCCACGGTCTGGAAGCTCTGCGACATGTGGGCCTTCTGCGGGGCGGAACACTATGCCGACGACCTCCGCTGGCGCGACGGCTATTCCCGGTCAAACCGGCCTTCGCACGAGTCTGGCTTTGACTTGAACCGCTGGACATGGCGGCGCAAAAAGCGGCACTGGCGGCGGCCATTCCAACTCGTGACCGCCAGCCGATGGCTGGCGGGTTGCGCTCGCGAAAGCGCGCTCATGCGCGATTGGCCCGTGGCGGTGATTCCTAATCCGATCGACACCGAGGTATGGAGCCCGATCGAAAAGCCGCTGGCCCGGCGGCTGCTGAACCTCCCCGCGGACGCTCCGCTCCTGGTGTTTGGCGCGTTTGGCGGCGGCGACGATCCACGGAAGGGCTTCGACCTGCTCAGCGGGGCGGTAAGACAACTGCGAGGCCGGGTGAATGACTTGGAGCTGGTCGTCTTCGGCCAGTTGGCCCCCCAAACGCCCCCGGACCTCGGCTTTCCCATCCGCTACACGGGCTACCTGCACGATGACGTGAGCCTGCGACTGCTCTACAGCGCAGCCGACGTGGTGGCTGTGCCGTCCCGGCTCGAGGCATTCGGACAGACCGCATCGGAGGCCCACGCCTGCGGCACCCCCGTGGTGGCGTTCGACAACACGGGCTTGGCCGACATCGTTGACCATCGAAACACGGGATATCTCGCCAAGCCCTTCGAGGTGCAGGACCTTGCCGATGGCATCGCGTGGGTGCTCGAGGCCGAAGCGCAGGGACGCGCCTTGGGACTCGCGGCCCGTGAGCGGGCCTGCCGACTCTGGGATTCACGTGTCGTCGCAGCGCAGTATGCCGACGTGTACCAAGCCGTGCTGAACGCTGCCGACTAGCGATTATTTTCCGGGCATCGTTGCGGCGGGCGTCAACTTCTTGCCACCCGGCGACGCCGGCAGCGTGCTCTCGCCCGTCAGAAAGCCGCGGTCGACGAGAAACCGATCCGCTGCGGCCAGGGTTGCCAAGCGCCACTCAGGTCTTCCCAGCACGGCATGGTCTCCGCCCTGCACGTACCACACGACTGGCTCCGCACCGCCCCGTGGCCGGATGGAATAGAGCGTCAGATTGTTCCAGTGCTTGAGCCAGGTATCCTCCGTCCCGAAAAATACCACCGCAGGCGCGAAGCTCTTCCCCACATGCCGACGCGCGTCGATCGGCGGATCATTCGCGTCGGCTTCCGTGCAGGCCGGCGCCCAGAGCACGTACGCCGCCACCGATGTGTCGATGCCAGGCGGATCGGCTGGATCGTCGAGATCGGGAGTGGTCGAAGCGAGCACGGCGATGTGCCCCCCCGCCGAACCACCGCCAACGATGATCCGCTCGGGATCGACCCCCAGTGCCTCGGCATATTCTTTGAACCAGCGGATCACTGACTTCCCATCCCTCACGCAGACCTGCTTGCGGGTCATGCCGGTGGCCGGGTCTTTCTCCTTTTCCGGCCCGTACGGCAAGAGCATCCGATAGTCCGCAGTCGCGGCCACCAGCCCGCGGCTCGCGAAGTAACGGCATTCACCGCGAAAGCCGGCGAGGCTGCCGTCTGTCCAGTTGCCCCCATGGAACAGGAGAATGCCTGGCACCTTTTTCGTGGCGGGATCATGCCCCTCGGGAAAAAACACCTCGACCCCTCGGGGCTTCCCGGCAGAATGCTTGTAGAGATAATGCTTGCCTGGCGCATCAGGCAGGCTCGTCATCTCCTCTGCCGCGAATCCGACGATCGGCAGCAGCGCCGCAACGGCGATGCCTGCGACAATTCTCGCTGTGATGGGTTTCATAACAGCCATCATACCGTGCCGTTTGCTCGACATCTGATTCTGGTCATGCGAATGACATCGGTGGTAGGATTGATGGCGTGAAAAAGGGTTCCAGGAGCATCGATGTGAAGCATGTGGCATTCATCGGCGCAATGCAGACGCCCGAAGACTGCGCACGGAATCCTTGGGCGTCTGCAGCACACAACACCACGCAATTGGAGTTGATGCATGCGCTGCGGGAATCCGGCGGGGTCCGCGTGACAGGCCTCAGCCTGCCAGGATGCTCGGCCTGGAAGGCCCGGCCGCGGTGGCGGACATACAAGCGCAGCGTCATCGGGGAAGGGCTCGTCATCGAGGAACTGCCCTCCTTCGCACTTGGGCCGCTGCAGATCCTCACGCAGGTCGTGTCGATGATGCGGTGGCTTTTCGGCCGCTGGCCCGACGGACGGCCCGACGCCATCCTCGTCGCCAATCCGCTCACCCGGTTCACGGCGCCGGCGCTCATCGCGGGATGGTGGTTCGGCATCCCGGTTGCGACGATCGTCGCCGACCTGACCTGCTCTCAGCCCGGCCAGCCGCCGGTCACCAGGTTGCGCAACTGGCTGCAGACGCTGATGGTTCGGCTCTCGCCTGGCACGATCGTGTTTTCATCGCACACGACCAACGATTTCCGCCTTGGCAAGCCCTCGATGCGGATGGTGCGGCCACCCGCCTCCTACCTGCTCGATCTACCACAGCCGCCCGCGGAGCCTGCGGCCCGCGCCGCCTACTTCGCCGGCGCGTTGTCGGAAGCCGCTGGCGTGAACCTTCTGCTGGATGCCATCCCACACGTGAAAGACACCACGCTGGAATTCTGGTTCAGCGGCCGGGGGACGCTGGAAGAGAAACTCAAGCGGCAGGCCGCCTCGGATCCCCGTATCCGTTTTTTTGGATTTGTGACCGAAGAGGAGTACAGCACCATGTTGCAGCGGGCGGCGGTGCTCGTGAATCCGAGGCCATCCCGGCTACTGGAGAACCGCTACAACTTCCCGTCGAAACTTATGGAATACCTCGCGGCCGGCCGGCCCATCATTTCCACCGCAACCTCCGATGTGGCCGAACACTATGGCAGCGATGTCATCGTGCTCGAAGACGAGACGCCCGAGGGCCTTGCACGCTGTATCGAGCACACGATAGTCCTGCCGACGACGGAGCGGGCCGCGTTCGGAAACCGCGCCCGGGCCGCCGTAGAGGGAGTCACCTGGCGAACGCAGGCCGAGCGGATCCTGAACTTTACCAATCTGCTCGGGAAACGGAACTAGCAATTCATTGGTCCACAGCACCGATCACGCTCGGACGGCCGTCAAGCCAGCGCGAGTGCCGGACTTGCCCAACGAAATGACGCTAGTGGCTCGCAAAAGGCCTCCCAAAGGCAATCACGCCTGCCGTATCCACTTGGATCCGCTCGCCTGACAACAGACTTTCCATTCGCTTGCCGTGGTCTCCGCACGACACTGCATGTGTTAAACAGGTGCTCCCGGTTAGTGACACAGTCCAAGGCACACGACGGGTGATTCGCGGGTTTGTCAACCACGAACCTTTTTAATTATGAAGAGGTTCCCCACTGAGCATGGTCCTGTGCACAAAAATGTCATCGAACTGCCATATATTTGCAAAATACACATAGCCGTTGCGAAGCATCAGGTCCCGAACGTTATTTTTGCCAACGCCCATATCGGCGTTGTTTTCAATGAGAAATATGCTGGACTTAAAGCGTGTAAAATCTATCCCGGAAAGTGCCTCAAACTCATAACCTTCGATGTCCATGCTGACGATGCCAGCCATCTCAACACCACGTTCGCCGACAATCTGAGACAACGTCTTGACCGCCACCCTCCGCCGCTGAGCCATTAGGCCGCTGGCCTTTGATGATGCGCCGGCAACGGATGACAACATACTGGCGGAGCCCCCAGCAGCTACCACGTCGAACTCCAATTCACCGGGCCATCGTCCAACTGCACTACAGACGAACTCCGCGTCGGGGCGGTGCTGTCGCCAACTCGCTTCCATCTCCGACAGCGCATCCACGGCCAGGACTTTGAAACCGAGTTGCGATTCGAAGAACCTAGAATTGCTGTGAAGCAACGGGTCGTTTGCGCCGACGTCTATAAACACCTTAGGGATCAGGCCTCGTTCAATCTGAGACCGAAAGGTGTTGAAAAGCACAGCGTCCTGAGACGCTTGTGAATAATGCGTCGCAGGCAGTGGGCGAGTGATTCCTCCCAAAAGTTTCAGCACGGGAGGCGCATCGAAATAAATCACACCAGGATAGCGAGTGATGTTATTGAACACCCGGATCAATTTATGGATCTTCTGCAGGAATGTGCTCATTGTTGCTCCCGATAAGGCATTTCAGCGCCCCCTCAGTGGCCGATGCAGTGGTGTAGCACGTTTGAGTCAGAACCGCACCCGGTGGACCGGCGACTTGATGCTCCTCGGCAGCCCTGCTGCAAACGACACCGATGCAAAGGCGGCTGACACCTCGCTTGAAAACCTTATTGCAGTCAGATTGTGTACGGATCGTGGTGCGTGTAGCAGGTCGGATGATAACTCGTAGCTGGTTGCAAAGGATAGCCCGGCCAATGCCCCAAGCAAGCATTTGCTCTTCGATGAGTCGACGATCAGCGACGACCAGTGTCTCGCGGGCTCATGTAAAGGCCGACCGCCCCACAAGCCAGCTCGTCACACCAAAGGTTGTCGTGGATCGCCAACGTAGCCTCGATCGGGTTACAGCCCTAAAGCCCGCCACACTCGACCGCTTGCCGTTTTGGCGAAGCTCGGCCGTATCCGCCATTGAACGGGTACTCCATCGCGCCGCGTTCTTGAGATTTGATTTCGTTGCATTCGCCACAACTGTGGCGATATGTTCGCCGGTGATCAGTCGCGGAGCTCGAGCCGGCGGTTTGTCACGCAATCCAATTAGCCGATGACTGAAAAACCAATGCCGCCACTACCGACTGTCGTCTGAGATCCGACAGGGTCGCTGCGACACCCGCGAACGCGAGCCCCTTCGTGTAAAGCAACACGACTCACACGCGTCACGCAAATGCCTGCGCTTTTTGATGGCGTCGCACACACAATTCCAGTCACGGCAATCCTGATTGCTGACCGCCAACACCGTAATCGTCAACCTTCTTGCGGACCAACAGAGGCCTCGCGAGGAACATGTCGCCGTCGCGCGTGTCGCGGCCGAGCAGACAATTCACTACTGACTCGGAGCGCCGGTAACGCCCTACGCTTATGTGATGAAGATTTGCTGCGGTGTCTTCGGTGCTATCACCTCTGCGGCCAGCCGGCCAAACGTCGATTGCCTTTTTCGCACGATCACTCCGCAGCCACTCAACGACTGCAGATCCGCGCATGCACCGGTCAAATGCTGATGATACTGGCCGGCTGTAAGTGAAAGGTGCAACGCCTTGCCGTCGCCCGCGAGGCCAGAGACTGGCGCAGTTCCCTCGATCCGATGGCCGGGCAGCATGCCGCGGATGGCGTCGAGGCTCTCAGCGAAATCCGTTGCCCAGTAAACATTTCGGCATCCGCTGCTCCTCACGATGTCCGCAATTCGCTCAAGAGAGCAGTCGGTCTTCAGATCCGTACACCGATAGTGCACACCTATCCAGCTCTGATCCGTGAGTACGGCCTGCTGCGTTACGTCTCGCTGCATCGACTGCGAAAACGTCACATGCCGCGAATAAACGTCACGTGCGCTGAGCGGCAGGCCGGCGGCGAGAGCAAAGGGCCGACCATAGCTAGCCCGTGAGCAGTACACGAAACCATCGTAGACGGCACGTGGCGCGAGATGCCAGCCATCAAAATCGGGAAATCCATCGAAGATGCTCTGCTTTCGAGTTCCCCACAGCGTCCGGCAATCCTCCGCCAACCGTCCTTTGCATATTTCCGGCAGTGGCTTCCTGAGATCCGGCATGCCATCCAGGACTTCAACATCCCGAAGGGAAAACACAGTCGGGAACGCGTTGACGCCGACTTCGGCGTACATCCCGTCCGTCCAATCGACATACAAGGGCCTCTTGTACCGTGCGGCATAGGCCACTGCATTGAGTAGACCGTAGACACGATTTGCGAGCCCCCACACAGACTTGACGACGATAGGCCCCATCGGTGCCTGAGACCGACATGCTACCTTCAGAAGTCGCCCCGCACGTGCAACATATTGATATCTCGGATCGCGAACAAGGGGAAGCAGACGGTCTCTTATCATGGAGATGCACTCTTTGTGAAGCCTACGTCACCTTGAAACTCCGAAGTGGCATGCACCGCTATTGCCTGAGGATACGTTGTGTCGGCGGTGAATTTCGAGGTCAAGCGTGATGCTGCACGCCCTGGCTGGCCACATAGCGAGAGCCCTCGGGCGAAGGCTCTCAATGCCGCCGTCGGCACCGGCACTGCCAGCCCCGGAAACCAACCGACCAGTTCACGCTGGCTGATCGGCTGCGGGTCGGTCGCGTTCGCGACGAAGCTCCCGTGGGAAGGAGTCTTCTCGACGGCATCTACGAGGGACTGCACGGCCCGGTCCAGCGAGCAGAGGCTATGCATCGGCGGCGGGTAAAGCCGCAGTTTCACGCGAGTTCCGGGCAGGAAAACCCGCTTCGCGACGTCCTGTAGGTGAGCAGGGTCGTAGATCGGCGCGAAACGCAGCACGCACAGGCTCCGAAATGGCTCCGCGGAGAGCAGTTGTTCCGCAGCAAGTTTCGAGGCGCCGTACGGTGACTCTGCGGCGGTCACACGCCGCTTCGTGTCGAGTAGTTCATAGACGGCGACCGAGGAAGCGTGCACGAATCGCACGCTTGTCACTGCCCCTTCAGCCCGCAGCGCAGCGACTAGGTTTCGTGTCGTAGAAACGTTGGCGAGCACGAGGTCGTCGATCGCCAACCCCCGAAAGTCGTGGGCACGGGCCGCGAGATGAACGACGGCGTCGACCTCGCCGACCGCGCGCACGGCATCACGCGTGGCCCCCCCGTCAGTGAGATCGCAGACGGCAGTGTCCAAGACCGGATGACGGCCGATCGTCGCCACGTCATGGCCGCGAGCCCGCAGTGCCGGCACCACCGCCGAGCCAAGATACCCGGACCCACCGGTAACAAGAATCCTCACGCCTGCTCCTTGAAGGAGTGGCAGAGTTCCCGGCATGTCACGAACGAAAAACGGTTGTCCTTCAGGAGTTGGATGAGCTTGTCCAACTTGCGTGCAACGCCTGCCCGACCCGCACCAAACCGCAAACGCTGCGGGTAAGAGAGTCGCGCCGCCGCAGGTGGCTGAGGCTGAGCCGACAGCTCAAAGGGGTGGATGTAGAGCACATAGAGGGGATGAGCGTTTACATACCTTTGGATCAACGGCCGCATGATCGCCCACGGGGCAATCCGCAGGTAGCCGCCGCCAGAAACGGGTAGCCGCTTCCCGAGCACGGGCAGCGTACTCACTTCGAACTCGTGAAAGCCATGCTGTACGGCATGACCTGGCGACACAGCATCGAAGTCGTTGATATTCAGGCTGCCATACAGGGGATGGCCGGTAAAGTCGATGCGGCTGGAGTCGTATGTGTAGCCCGCTTTTCGTACCTCCTCCAACCTCGTGCGGTCCATGCTGAAGCATGGCGCACGAAAGCCCTCCACGCTTCGCTGTACGACATTTTCAAGCATGGCCTTGCTCTGTCGCAGATCCTCCGCGAACGCATCGACAGCCATCGTCAGGGGCCGCTTGTGTGCCATGCCGTGCGAGGCGATTTCGTGACCGGCCTCCGCCATGGACCGGAGCGTACCGCTCAGACGGTCCGCCAGTTCACTCAACACAAAGAACGTGGTTCGGATCGAGTGTCGCTCGAGCAGCGAGAGATAGACATCCAGCCCATCCAGCATGCTCGACGAGCGTTCCGGCGTGAGACCGGAAAAATAGTCGAGGTGGTACCAGTCCTCGACATCCATGCTGAGCACCGCGTATCGATTCACGAGAGCCTGCCTCCCCGCCGGCGGAACTGCCGCATCTGCTCGATGCTCGGCCACCCGAAATAGGACCCCTCTTCCTGGCGATTCTCCCGGACGGCAACCGCGCCCGTCGCGTGACCCTCGACGACCCGCGCCATGAGGTCGCCGCCGACCCGCTTCGTCTTGCGAATCACGTCCAGCATCGTAGCGTCCGGCTCGATTGAAACGACTTCCTGGCCGAGGATTCCACCGTTGTCGATCTGCGTATCCATGTAGTGCACGGTGGCCCCGGTCTGCTGCTCATGATGGTAGAGCACCCAGAAACTCGGCAGGAGCCCTGCATAGCGAGGAAGGAGAGAGCAGTGCAGGTTGATGCATCCGTGCCGCGGCAGAGACAGCAGACGTTCCTTGAAGACGATCGGCGCCGAGAACGAGACGATCAGGTCGAGATCGAGCGACTGCAGGTAGGCGAGCATCTGTTCCGCATGCAGTTCGGTGGTCGAAACGCAGGGCACGGCCAGATGCCGCGCAAGCTGTCGCACCGACATGCCCTCGCCGCGACCAACACGGCAACCAACGGCCCGTCGGACGCCCGCGGAGAGCCTCTGGATCATCAGCGTGGCATACAGCCTGAAACACTGCCACGCGCCAAAGCCCTTCAGAAAGTAGCTCCGTTTATTGGCGAGCGCGCCCTTCACGTCGAGGACGATGATCGCCCGGATCACAACGTGAGGCAGCCCGGCAAGTTTGGCGATATTTTCCGGAATGACGGCCGAGTCGGGCTGCGTGATGACGGCGATGTTCATGGTCTTTCCACGCGGCTCACACATTCGTGAACTCAGGGTGCGGCCGCTGGCAGGGCAAAAAGCCTCGGAACGCGGCCGAGGCGTGCCTGTTTGAAGGCGTCGGCGGGCAGTTCTCGGGCTGACTCCAGGAAGGGATAGCCGGCGGGATTCCCCCAGATCATGAGATATTGGATGCCCTGCTCGCGAAGCTGCCGTTCGTGCTCCTCCGCAGGACCACCGGGGCGGAGGATCCCGTGATACCGGGCGTCGAGATGGTAGGCGATGCTGTTTGTCATTCCCCACTCTCCGTCAGACGCGACTCGTGAGCCTGGAGGTACCGTGGAGTGGAGTTCCCCGGACAGCGTGGCGACGCCTTCCAGGACATGGCCCCACGTGCGTGCCATGATCCAAGCCGGCCACAATGCGAAAGAAAGGGCAGTCAAGATGACCCATACGGAGCGCCACCGCCCGGCCCGCAGGAACGGCAGAACAGTGGGCAGGAGAAATGCCGTCGCAGCAAGCACGGACGTCATGAACCAGAAATACCGGTATTCAATGAAGAGCTGCACATACCCAGCCGGGTAGATAAGCAGCGTGGCCAGCAGGATCATACAGCGGTCACGAACCGGTCCACGTGGCTCCCGCCAGCAGGCGAGCATGAGGCCGAGGAAGATCAGTGGCCACACCGGAGTCAGGCGAAAGAGCGTTCCACACAACTTGGTGAGGTTGTGGCGATAGCGAAGCAACACGCGTGACACGCTGCCGGCCCTTGGTCCGGAGGCCTTGATGTCGGTATTCGCGGGCGTGGCCGGGGCCGGGCGCTTTGCAGCAGTCGCAAATGCGGGCATCGCCAGCTCTGAAGGATCTTCCCACGCACTGATGGCGGTGGCGTTCGTCGGCGGAAACAGGCCGCCCTTGTCGAGGGGATTCCCAAGGCTCCCTGGGGCGATGAGGCGAAATTGATACGCCCCAGTCGTGCTGAAAGTGAAGCGGGAATACTTTTGGCTGAGCACGCCAACCCAGGCGCCGGCAAGCACCCCAAACACGAGCAGTCCCGTGGCCGTAACGACGAGGAGCCTGCGGCGCTCCGCAGGCGTCAAGCCACGTCGCGTCAAAAGGTAGACCGAGACGATCACGTAGTGTGCCAAGAAGAACGGCAGAGCATATGCCTTGGCAAGGTATGCCATCGCCCCAAACAGCCCGCATGCCGCCCCCTGCCACGGGGAACGCGGGTAATCCTCCCCGACCACCACTGCCAGGTAGCCCACGAGCAAGCCCGCCACGAGCAGGTCGGGGGTGGTGTCCTTGAGGGCATACATCGCCGTCGGTGCGACGAGGGAGACGCTCGTGAGTGAGCAGGCCGATGCCGGGAGTTGCAACCGCCTAGCCAGCCACCACGCGGCCCCGATGACGCCGGCGCCGATCGCCACCTCCAGCACCTTGGCAGTGACATCGGTTGCGAACCCAAATCCCAGGAACGGAGCTATCAGCCAGGAAAACAGCGGGCTCCAGTAGCCGTTGACTGCGTTGGGGAAATCCCATGCATGATATTTCCTGGCAATTGTGAGATACGCGGAGGCGTCGGGGCCGACGCGGTGAAGATGCCACGGCAGCGCAACGGCGCAGACGATCAGATACGACACCATGATCCACCACGGAGGCACCTTCGGCACTCCACGGTGCGATTCGTGCGGCAGATTCACACTTGCTTCACTGGTCCTGATCATGACTCTTCGAGCTCTTCCGTAAGGGTGCCGACTTCGGCGGACCATCGACAACCTTTTTTTAACCTAGCCGTTTTCGGAGCGTCGCCATCACGCCGCGACTCTGAAGAGTCGAAACAACGTACAGCCCGCGCCGCATGACCGGCGACTTCAGCGCCATGTTCAGAAGACTACGTCTTCTGGGCGTCGACGCCATCGAATCGAAGGCTTTCGGGGTGTCGAGCACGCTCACGTTGGTGGCACGCACTCCCGTCGCTAGGCCGGGATGCTTGCAGAACTCGGCCGCGAACCGCTGTTCCCGATCCTGGTCATGCGGGACATGCCTCACCCACTGTCCTTCTTCATCCCTGAACATCCACGAATCAAACACGCCGATGCCGCGGGGATAGTTACGGAACAACTCCCACAGGGCATTCTGCTCCCAGGGATGACCAAGATCATGCTTCGGAATCTCGAGCTCGTACCAGGTGCGGAGAAAGTCGCGGGCAAACTCACCGGACTTGATCAGGATCACACCCGAGCACGGCATGTCATTGTCGTCGACACACCCGTAGGGCTTATTGTTGAGGAACAGCACATCGCCGTTTCTGCTGCCCCACGACAGCGGTGTTCCCTGGACGAAGTTCCGAATGCCCCTGCGGATGTCGGTAAACATCACGTCGGTGTCGATGTAGCAGATCTGCTCATAGCCCTTGGACAGCAGTTGGAAGACAGCGAGCAGCTTCGCCCATGCAACGTGACGCGGATTGCCCCTCACCGACAGGCACGCCTGCAGCGGCTCCGCTCCCAGCGGCGGAACCATCTGGTAGAGGAAGTCATAGCCGTGACTGTCGGCATAGTGCTGGGCCACCGCCGAACTGTAGCGGATGAACGAATGATCCGGCGGCCGGTTGTCGACCATTGTGACGATGGTCTTGCTCATCGTGCCTGTCTCGGTGCTCATGGGGATCGTCCTAGCCGGCCATCGTTCCGTGCTTCGCCAACAGTTGGGACTTCCTCTCCTCGCCCAGGAACTTCACCTTCGAGAGGTCGAAGATCGGGTCTGGTGCGCAATAGGGTCTCTCCCATCGCAGCTCAGGATACGCGAGCATGTCGAGACAGAAACCGGCGTCGATGCAGAGCGCACCGAGCGGACGGAGCTGCTCCATGACGGCAGCGGCACCGACTCCGGCCCCCACAAACGCAACATCAATTCCGGAATGGATCCGGCTCAGGTCGATGCGATCGAAGATTGCCTTGCTGGGGTGCGTTGCGTAGCACTGGACACCGCGTGCGCCGAGCTTCGTGAATGCTTGGGTAAGCCGCTCCGCCTTGTCATCGCGAAAGGACGTGGCGATCAGGACCTGGCGACCGTCGACGATTTCGCGAAGCCGGCTGCCGGCGAGCAACGCATAGACGCTGTAGAACGGCATATAGTTTTCGGTGTTCAACACGATTCCGCGGCGATCCATCCAGTCGAAGAAGTCCGGGAAATATTCGCTATAGCCCGGATTGTCATAAAAGGCCGCGGCAAGGATGCCTTCCCGTGAAATCGATGCGAGATTGGCGATGTAGGCCGTCTCGGCAGCGGCGACCTCCTGCTTGGTGAATTCCTCGTAGGAGTTCAAGTGCGATCCGCTGCGGAACGCCGGCTCGAGTCCAGCCCACCGTCGGAGCTGGTGGTAGCGCGTGATGGCATCGCACCACAGCTTGGATTTGCCGCTATGCCTTGGATAGCGATATCCCAGCGCCAGCATGAACTCACCGTGGCTCATCCGAAAGACTGGAAAATGTCTTCCCGGCTTACGAGCGAGCATTTTCTCAACCATGCGACTGTGCCAGTCGCGGCAGTCGGTGGGATGAAAGTAGTAGGCCCGCGTCGTGCCGCGGCGAGGGTCGTGATCCCGGAACGCCTGGAAATGCTTTTCGAACTCCGGATACCGCTGCTCTACGCAGGGGGTCAGCCGCTTGCGCAGCGGTCTATTCTCATCCTCGCCGGTCATGGTCGTTCCCTTCCTGGCGCTCGAGCCTCACCGTCGAACCAATGTTGGGCAGCCATCTGCCTGCCGAAATACAGCCCGCCGGCCCTCGTGAGATGGAAGTTGTCCGCAAACAGTATCTGACCGTCCGCGTCGTAGAGCAGCGTCCGTCGCGCAGCGTCGTCAGAAAAGACCGCATACTTGTCCAAGTAGCGGACATTGTCGAAGCGGCTAGCCAGGGATCGGGCATCGGCGTTGGGCTTCTCGATCTTGCTCCGCTGGATTGTGCCATAGGCAAATTCATTGGCCTGCTCGATGGAGAGCGCCCTCTTGACCGCCACGAAGGTAGTCGACGAGGCCTCCTGCATGGACATCAGCCCCACGATACAAACCTCCCGGCCCTGCGCCGCGAGGGTTTCCGCGAGCGTCATGGCGCCTTCGTGCGTGCTGTGCGTGATGTATCGCGGCCAATTCGAACAGAGAACGATCGTGTCCGCCTCGCCCAACAGCGATCCGTCGCGAAGCTGCTCAAGACTCCTGCGACAGGTCAGCTCGTCGCTCCCGGTCAGGAATTCACCCGTTTTTACGAAGCGGGCAAATTCCACCATGCACGGCTCGTCGAGTGCAACCCGCCGAAACTCGATCCCTGGGAAAAGTTCGGCGTTAACCATCACGGCCGCATACAGGTCCTCCGAGACCGAATCCCCAAGGATAAGCACCCTCCTCGTGCCCACGCCGCCCGAAAAGGGCGCTTCCGCGGAGGGGAGAAAGTCGGCGACGAAGGCGTTCCGGTCCGCCACCAACGATTCGCGGGTACGGATCTGGGTGCGAAGGGTCGGATTCACGCTCCGCAGCCGGATCTCCGTGATGCGGTCGCTCAACCGGTGCCCCACGGCACCGAGCCCCAAGAACAACAGCACGCCGACTCCCGAAACTCCGAAGATGGCGGCGCGGCTGATCCGACTACGATCCCGAAACGGCTGTTCGACGTAGCGCCAACTCAGATAGGCAAGCACCACCGTCGAGACACACAACACAACGGCCAACGCCTGCGGAAGATCCGCAAGCAGAGCGTGCTTGGTGAAAGCGAAAAGCGGCTGGTGCCATAGATAGGCGCTGTAGCTGATCAGCCCGAGGCCGACCAGCGGCGCGCACGCCAGCATGCGACCTATCCGCGTGGTATGCGTGGCAAAGAGCAGGAGCAGGGCCGTGCCCAGAACCGGCAGGACGGCATTGAGCCCAGGAAAGGGCGTCTGCTGATCGTAGCCACAGATGCAGTAGAGAATCATCGCCAAGCCAGCGATCCCCAACGCCTCGCCGGCGAGCGGGTGCCGCAACGGCACCGTGAGTGAGCCGCGTGGACGGTGTGCGATGAAAGCAGTCAGTGCGCCAGCGAGCAACTCCCATGCTCTGCTGGGCAGCAGATAGAACGCCGCCGACGGAAATCGCACGACCTCGCTCACTGACAAAAAGAGGCTCACAGCGGCCACCATGGCGATCACGGCCATCAGGCACCTGATGCCGAGCCGCCAGGCTGCCCAAAGTAACAGCGGAAAGATGACGTAAAATTGCTCCTCGATGGCCAAACTCCAGGTGTGGAGCAAGGGCTTGAGTTCGGCCTGTGTGTCGAAGTAGCCGCTCTCCGCCCAGAACAGTATGTTCGACGCAAATAACGAGATCGCCGCGAGGCTCTGTGCGAAATCCTTGAGATCATCCGGACTGAGCAGGCTGTATGCGAACGGTACACAGGCCGCCATGACCACGAACAACGCCGGCATGATTCGCCTCGCACGACGCTCGTAGAAAGTCGCCAGCGAGAACCTTCCTGCGTGCAGATCGTCAACGATGATCGTCGTGATGAGGAAACCGCTGATCACGAAAAACACGTCGACGCCGATAAAACCGCCACTGAAGAGTGGAAAGCCCGCGTGAAACAGGATGACCGCTGCGACGGCGATGGCACGCAAACCGTCTATTTCGGGCCGATATTTCATCGTGCGGACGTCATGTGCCGCGTCGCGTCGGCCCCCTCGCCGACACCGACACCAGCAAGAATGTCGCAGAATTGCTGGCGCAGCAAGCCGGCTGAAAAAGACTCCGCTATGACGCGAGTCGCCCGCTCGCCCATCTCTTCCCGCTGCGTCTCCCTCAACGCTGCAAGTTCCCGAATCGCAGCGATTGCAGCCGGAACATCCCCATGGGCGACGATCCGGCCGATATCGCCGGCACGCATGATGTCGCCGACATAGGAGTCCTCGGGACCGAAAAACAGTACCGGTCTACCGATGGCCATCGCACCGTAGACCTTGCAGGGATGGATCACCCCCACGGCCTCGTTGGCCAGGCTCACGACATGAATGTCGGCCGCCGACAGGCTCGTGCCGATCCTGGCAAGGGGTTCAAACGGCAGGGAGCGCACGTTCCGAGCCCCCTCCGCGATCCGCCTTACGACTTCGATCTTGCCGGCGCCGCCCCCGATGAACACAAACAACAGATCTTCCCGGTCCTCGAGCGAGCGGGCGGCGTCGAGGAGCGTCTGCAGTGGATTTTGGATGCCGTGGTTGCCGGAATACATCACGACGAATGCCTCACCAAAGCCGTGCTCGTCACGAAATGTATTTGGCCTGTTCGGCAGCGGCTTGAGCACGTCATCGTGCGGCCAGGGGGGAAGCACGTGGATCTTCTTGGGCACATTGAGCTTTGCAATCACCCGCTCCTGCATGAACCGGTCCATGACCACGACGGCCTGTGACCGCCGGAGCGTGACCCGATTCATCCAATCGAACGCTCTCGCGACCACGGATCGTGGCGACAACTTCCCCGATGCCACCATCTGGTCGGGATTCAGGTCCATGACCCACCACACAAGAGGCACGCGACGCAGCCAGGAGAGCATCGCCCCGCCGAACCCTGCGAACGGCGGACTGGTGCTCACCATCACGAGCCCAAGCCTGCGGGTGAACAGCCCCAGGGCGATTGCCTGCACCATGAAGCAGGCCTGGGCAAGAAGTCGGATCGGGATCGAACGCTTGCCAAAACTCGACAATGGCAGCCGGCGCACATCGACACCGTCGAGCCACTCACGGCTCGGATACCGTTGGCTCGGGTCGTCGTAGCCACGTGCCGACGTGTAGACCACCACACGCCAGCCACGCCGCGCCATCTCCCGGGCGGCATCGGTAATTTGCTGCCCCACCGCCGCAGGGTCCGGTACGTACACCTGCGTGATGATCAGCAGCGTCTTTGGTTTGCCGGACATGGTCGGTATGCCGAATCGATCACCGTGCATGGCCGATTGGGCTCAACCTGGTTTTCCATAGCCGACCGGAATGCCCTGCCGCCAGGTGTCCATGTGCTTCGACTCGGCAACGTAGCCATCGCCGGGGATTGGCTTCGATCCGTGGCTATAGCCGCTCGTGGCCAGGCTCTTCGCGTCGGCGGCGTTGCATTCCTTGTGGAACTCTTCCTCGATCCAACGATAGGTCGCCGCGATGCCCTGCTTCAACGAGATCGAAGGCTCCCAGCCGAGGTAGGACTTGATTTTGGTGTTGTCGCTGTTGCGGCCCGCCACGCCGCGGGGCGCGTCGAGCTTGTAGTGCCGCTTGAGCTTGATGCCCGCGATCTCCTCGGCGATGTCAACCAATTGGTTGATGGTCACCAGTTCGCTCGATCCCAGGTTGATCGGCTCGTAGATCTGCGAATCGATGATCTTGCCGATGCCTTCGACACAGTCGTCGATATACATGAATGAACGGGTCTGCTTGCCGTCGCCCCAGATCTCGATCGAGTGGTCGCCCGATGCCTTGGCAGCGATCACCTTGCGGCAGACGGCGGCGGGAGCCTTCTCGCGGCCGCCCCGCCATGTGCCATTCGGACCATAGACGTTGTGAAACCGCGCGATCCGCGTCTGGATACCGAAGTCCTCGCGGAAATGGCGGCACATCCTCTCGCTGAACAGCTTTTCCCAGCCGTAGCCGTCTTCCGGCAGCCCGGGATAGGCGTCTGCCTCCGCCAGGGCCGTCACATGGGGATCGACCTGCTTCTCGGCGTTGTAGACACACGCGGACGAGCTGAAGAAGAACCGCTTCACGCCCGCCTCCTGCGAAGCAAGGAGCATGTGGGTATTGGTGAGCACGCTCAGCATGCAGAGGGCCTTGTTGTTCTCGATGAACCCCATGCCTCCCATGTCGGCGGCCAATTGGTAGACGTCGCTGGCATCTCGGCACACCGTGCGGCAGACGCGAAAGTCGCGGGCATCGCCATCAGCAGGGCCGGCGAAGTTCTCCGCGGACGGCGACACCTGATACCAGTCTTCGAGCGGCTTGATGTCAACCGCCCGCACGTGGTAGGTGCCGAGATCGAGCAGTTTCCTCACGAGATGCCCACCGATGAATCCGCCGCCGCCAGCCACCACCACGACCCGCTTGTTCACTTGCAATCTCCTTCGTTGATTGGCGACGCCTTGTCGGCGGTCGCCCTGAGTTCACGAACCTTCACGCCGATGTGCCAGAAATAGACTGCCTTCGAACAGGCATAGACGAAGCCCGGATATCCATCGAGGAATCCAGCCTTGGCGACGTAGCCGTAGAAAAACTGTGCCCAGGGAAACCAGAACCGGCCTAGCCCATGGTACTTCGCCTTTTGCCGCCACGTGAGACTCGGGCGGCCTTCCTCACCCGTCGCCCGCAAGAGGGCATGCAGCCGATGCGCCTCCCAGGTTGAATAATCGTTGTGTTTGGCAAGCCAGTGGGCGTAGCCGCGGTCATCTTTGTGCTCCAGCACGGCCCGGATAGCACCCGTCGATCCCACGAGAATGGGGTGCTCATGCACTTCCATGTCGAGTCTGCTCCACCGATTGTCGTCGATGCGTTCATACTCGCCAGAGCCCACCCGGAAGAGGGCCAACTTGCGGTTCGCCCCGCCGTGGCGGAGCCTGCGCCCGAGAAACCAGTTCGTGTAGGAGACCCAGAATCCGACATGATTCGTTGTCGGTAGCGTCGCGGCCAGCTCGTCACAGAAGGCATCCGACACCAGTTCGTCGGCATCGAGGAAGAACACCCACGGCGTCCGGAACTCGTAGTTGGCAAGCGTCCAGTTGCGTTTCTTCGGAAACCGGCCGTTCCACTCAAACGCGAGCACATCCGCCCCATGGACCTTCGCGATCTCGATGGTGCGGTCCTTCGAGCCGGAGTCAACCACGACGACCTGTGCGAAACGCGCGAGTCGCGACAGACACGCTCCGAGCATCTGCTCCTCATTGAGCGTGGGCACCACGACGGTGATCGGGAGCGGATTGGTCATGGCTCTATCTGGCGGATCACGCGGGCGGGATTTCCGGCTGCGATGACGCCTGGGGGAATGTCGCGGGTGACGACACTGCCGGCTCCGATGACGGAACCCCGGCCGATGGTCACCCCCTTCAACACGATCGAGCGGGCCCCGATAAAGGCGCCCGCGGCGATGTGGATGGGTGCATTGAGGGTTTTCTCAGGGATATCGCGATCCGCATAGGCGATCGGATGGAAGTCGCTGTCGGCGATGAGACAGCCGGCTCCGATGAGCACGTCGTCTTCAATCACGATCCGCTCCGCGGCCGAGATCGTACATCCGGCGACCCCGACGTTTCGACCAATCGTGATCGTGGCCTCGTAAGTGACCGTCTTGAGCGTCACCGGCTGAAAGATACCGACCGTGTTGTATCGCCAGTGGCTATTCGCCGAGAAGTGCGTGCCGATTCGGATCGAGCCCCGCGTCCGCGTCTGGATCCGCGGCAGCCCGTAAAACCGCCAGGTTGGATGCCAGGGGAGCCCCCACAGCCTGCACATCACGGCATCCCGAAGCATCCATGGCACGTAGAAGAGCTTCAGCAGGAAGCGACGAAACGGGCGGGGCAGGACGTGGCTCAGAGGGGGCATTGCAGAGTGCTCACAGCCGCGGTGTCTCTTCCCGATTGGACGTCACCGAGAACTGACAGGTATTGCTCGGCCACAGTGGCGAGCGTGAACGACGACGACGCGCGGTCAAATCCCTCCCGAGCGTAGCGTTCCCTGAGGGCCGTGTCCGTCATCACCCTCTCCATGCCGCTGCACAGCGATTCCGGCGAGGTGACATCGACCAGCATGCCGACGCGACCATCATCGAGAATCCAGGGAACCGCACCGGAATCTTCGCCCGCGATCACCGGCAGCCGCTGTGACATCGCCTCGAGAATGGACGAACCGAAGGATTCTTCCAGGGTCGGATGCACGAAGGCATCGGTGTGTTCACGGAGATGTCGCAGCACGTCGGCGTGCGACAGGTGCCCTAAATAGAGCACGCCTGCGGAGAAACCCCTGCCAGTGGCCCATTTCGCCGCCGGACCGTCTGGCTCGAAGCCCCTTCCGATCAAGTGCAGCCGACAATCGGAGTGCCGCCTGAACAACTCAGCAAACGCAGTCAGCAACGGCTGGGGATTCTTCCGCGGATCCCAGCCAGCGACGGTGGTGAACGTGAACGGCCGCGCGGGGCGCACCTGTTCGACGGAGGCGAAGACCTCCGGCCGGATGCCATTGGGAATGACCACTGGGCAGGACTGCAACGTGTAGCAGTCGATGAGTTCCTGCCGCATATAGGGCGACACGGCCGTGAGATGGGGAATCCGTGGAATCAGCCAGTCGCCGTAGAACTTCTTGTAGAGCGTATAGGCCGACGGAGAATGCCTGCAGATCTGGCGGGGCGAATCCCGTGCAGTCACGAGGGTTGGAAACCTGCTGCCCAACGCGGCGTGGGCAAACTCGTAGGTCCATTGGGCGTGGATCACATCCGGCTGCCTGTGAGACAGTGCCGCGATCATCTGCCGGCGTTCTCTCCGGAAGGCGTCGATGCAGAACAGGTAGGCCCGCCGGGTGGGGACGGCATCAATGCTGAGTCGGTCATTCGACCATGAATACGGTGACGGAAGTCTGTGGATGGTGGTAACGACGGAGACCTCGTGGCCACGCCGCAGATACTCCCGAACGAGGTAAGCTCCAAACGCATACTGAAAGCCGACGGGCGTGGCAGTCACATCCACTCCCTCGTCCTGCAGGAGATGCAGGGAGATCGGGCCCATGTAGGCGATCCTCATCCTAGCGCCCTATTCCCATACAAGCCCACGGCGCGAGCGGGGGGATCCCGTCGCTTCGACTCAGGGCTTCTATGTGCGATCAACATGATCAAACGACACGAACGCCGGTCGGCTTGCCCCACTGCCGAGCAGCCACTCGTAGGTCTCGAGTAGCAGCCGCGACTCCGCCTGCCAGGTGAAGTCCGCATCAATCCACGCCGACCCGCGATCCCCCCTGGCAGCCAATTCCGCTGGCGGCAGCGGCAGGGCTTCCCGGAGCGTGTCGACGAGGGCGTCCTGCGACGGCGCGATCCACCAGCCGCAACCGTGCTCGACGATGCCCGGCCAGGGGGCGCCGGTCGTGGTGATCACGGGCAGCCGGTGCGACAGCGCCTCCCCGATCACCAAACCGAAATTCTCGCTGACCGTGGGCAGGACGAAGAGATCGCTCGCGAGGTAGGCGGCCGTCTTGCGGTCACCATACAGTGGCCCCGTGATGGTGGTGCGATCGATAACGCCACCGTCCCGTAGAATCGCCAGCACCTCCTGCAGGTGCGACCGCTCATCTGGGCCGACCACCACAAGATGCCAGTCGGGAAACTGGCCGGCGCACTGGGCCCACGCTCGAGCGAGTGTCGTCACGCCCTTGATCGGCTCGATGCGGGAAAGAAACAGCAGCAGTCGCCGCCCCTGCGTCTCGGGAAAGTCGCGGCGAAACGCGGCAGCGAGCAGGGCGGCGCGGTCGGGCTCGATCGGCCCGGCGGCCGTGATGCCATTCGGAATCATGGCGATCGGTCCGCGGTAGCCGTACAAGCGAAATGCATCGGCCTCGTCGGGTGCCGTCGCGTGCAGGCAGCTTGCCTGATTGAGCATGGCCCGGTCGGCAAGCACCGACGACACACGCTTCTTGAGTCTGCTTTTCCTGAGTCGGGCCGGCTGAAGCGAACCGTGCGGCGTGATCACGTAGGGTGTACCGACTTTCCTTGCCGCGGCGGCAGCAGTCCAGTCGGGAAACTGCCAGATGCCGTGGATGTGAACGACGTCGTTCGCGGAAGCAAGTCGCTCTATCTGACGGTGGAGTTCGCTGCTGTACCAGATCGTGTGCCGGAACGTCGGAGGAAACTTCAACACGCGAACTCCGTGCGTCGCGGCATCCTCGACCGTCTGGGCCGAATCTCCCGCAAGCGTCGCGAGTGTCACGTCGACACCCGCATCGGTCATCGCAGTGCAGATGGCAGGGATAACCTCGGAGGGCCCTCCGGTGTCTTTCCAAAGCCCGGTTATGACGTGCAAGACACGCATGGCTGCCTATGCTTTGGAAATCGCTCCGTTGGCAGCACTGTCGCAGGCCTGCCCGGCCTCCAAAGCCACGCCGCCCGTCAACCGCACCCCGGTGAGATCCGCAACGAAACCCGCCACTTCCCTCGCAAAACGGGCTGGTCCGAAGTCGCCTGCTCGGGCATGCGTTGCCTCGGAAATCGCGTCGATCGCCTCGTCGGGCAGCGCGCTGGCGTAGCGCAACGCATCGCGCACGGCCGTGGCACTGCCAGGCGTGAACTTCAGCGGAGAGTCCGCCGGCATCAGTTCGCACGTCGCACCGACCGTACTTGATGCAGCAAGCACGCACCCGGACAGGGCGGCCTCGTGCAGCGCCACGCCCCAATTGTCGTTGCGACTGGGCAGGATGAAGAGCCGTGCATCGGCCAGATGCCGGGCCACTTCATCCGCGTCACAAAAAGGCAGATGGTCACAGCCCGGCGTCGCGGCCGCCTGTGTCGACAGTGGCCCATCCCCAATGCAGCGCAGCCGCCAGCCCAGCGACTGTAACCCCGAGTCGTGAAAGCCCTGGAGAAGCACGTCCACGCCTTTTCGCTCAATCATCTGGCCGACGAAGAGGATTGTCTTGGGCCGCTGTGATGCTGCCATATTGGCTTTGAACAAGGCGGCGTCGGCGCCATAGAGTCCTTCACGCACGTGCGTGTCTGGCACGCCGAAGAATCGCATCAGGTTGCGGGAACCTTTTCCAGGCACGAAAAAGCGGTCGAAGCGGCGGCGCAAACCCAGCCGAAAGCGGATCGCTCCGAGCCACTGCCGGAGGGTGTGCCTGAGACGGTTATCGGCCATGCAGACGATCTTCCTCCCCTGGGATCGTGCCTCGGCAGCAAGTGTGTTGGCCAGTGGAAACGCCCAGCCGGAAGTGAAGACGATGTCTGGCGAGCGGGTGGCCATGTCACGCCAGGAGGGCGGGCTGGCCGAGCCATCAAGCCAATGAATGGGGAACCGACATGCCCGGTCAATTGCGCCCGTGGGGAACGGAGGACGACTGCCGACAACGGTGACCACAAGATTGTCGTATCGCGACAATGCGTCGATTTCGCGGGCCGCATACATCGGCAAACCTTCCCACACGAAGCCGATCGAGGCCCCGGAGGAATCGGCGAGCGTCGGGGCAACCGTCATCTAGGCCGCGGGCAGCGCCTGCACGCCAACGTACGGGCCAGGCGCCCCGGACGACGCTCGACCGCGTGCCGACGACCTGCGGATGCCATAAGCGCCGAGCAGGCCGGCCGTCATCATCATGTGCTCCGCCTCTCGGTCGTTGAGCATGTAGGGAAGCGTCGCTCCCCCCAGCACGATGTTGCTCATGACGGCAAGCGCGAGCACGGTAACGCCCACACTTCCGTCCCATGCAATCGCATTCCTCGCCACCCACACCGCACTCACGAGCACCAGCAGCAGAATAGGGCCAGCCACGATGCCAAGCCGCAGCATGGGATCGAGCACGATATTGTGGGTACTTACCGTCCACACCACCTCTTTGCCATGGCTGACCATGGTAAATGTCGGCGTCGGGATTCCACACAATGTCGGATTCAAGACAACCTCCTGCATGGCACCCCACCAGATCGGCCCGCGATCTCCTGTCAGCTTGTATTTCATTTTGTCCAGGGTCGCACCGCTCCGGCTCGCCTCCATCGCATCCCTCGATGGATCGTGTGCAAACGCCCCGTAGAACAACAGCCCGAGCGAAAACACGAACAATGAGCACGTCAACGCCGACGCCATCGTTCCCCTGAAGGCTTGGGCTCTGAGGGGCCCCAAGCAGACACCTGCGATCGCATTCCACACCCACTGCAATAACACCGTGAAGGTTGCGTTGATTGCAACCACCAGGCCCAACGCAGAATAGGTCGACGCCGCGACCAAGGCCTGCAGGCGTGCGCCCCTGAAGAGCAGGATCGGGGCGAAGCTACCGGCGAACGGGAGAAGCAGCCACAACTGCCTACTTCCAAAGCCCACCGAAATCTTCATCAACAGAACCGCCATGCCGAAAATGCTGAATGCGACCGCGAGCTTCATCATCTGCCGATGCGACAACGCCGGCAGCAGCAAACCGTAAAAATACAGGCTCACCAGACAGTATCCGCGTATGCCTGCCGTCCACCCGCCCTTGCCCGATGCCGCCAGCCCCCCCGCGATCACGAACAGCATCCCCACGAGGTACAGGAAATAGAGCCAGAACGGGAATTCCTTGCGCCTCGGAGCATTGGTAGAAACCGCTGCGAAAAACGTGCGGACGGCATACAGCACGCACGGCAAGGTAAAGGCATATTGCTCATACCCGGTAAGTGACTGCGCCAAGTTCTCCGCGGCCCCAAACTCCTCGAGGCTGTCGAGACCGGCTCGAAGACTGAGCCGCAACTGCACGCCCGTCAGCATGTAGGGAATGATCACGTCCGGCTGCATGCGCCAGATCAAATAGCATGCCAGGAGGCTACGGAACCAGATGGACGAAGGGAGGTGCACCCACGACCACATCACGTATATGAGCGCCAACGTGATGAGGTACCAGTTGATGACGGTGGGCTCCCGCACCACGCCACGAGGACTTGCCGTCAGAGGCCAATCGGCCTCAACGCGGCGGTCTGCTGCCGTGGTGAGTCCCGTCGTCATCGGGTGCCGCTCACAGTTCTCGAACCTCGGTGATGCACCCCTCCAGCAGGCTTGCGATTCGGCCGGTGATCGCCTCGTACGAGAATGTCTCCTCCACGAATCTCCGGCCACGCTCGCCCATCTGGTCCCGCTCCGACGGGGCCCGTCGAAACATCGATTCGATGCCGTCGGCGATCGCCTCCTCGCGCATCGGATCGACAAGGACGCCCGTCACGCCCGGAATGACGGTCTCCGGGCAGCCGCCGTGCGTGCTCGTCAGGACGGGCCTGCCGCATGCCGCAGCCTCGATGTTGACGACACCGAAACCCTCGCCGATGTATTCGCTACCCTTCTCCATCACCTTGCTCGGAAAAGCAAAGAGATCGCAGGTGGCATAGTGGTGGCTCAACTGGGATCGCGATATGGGCCCGGTGAACTCCACCCTGTCAGCGACGCCAAGCTGGGCGGCGAGTGCCTGCAGGGCAGGCAAGCGTGAGCCGCCGCCCGCGATCCGGAGGGTGAGCGGCAATTCCGGACTGCGTCGCTTGAGTATCGCCAAAGCCTTCAGCAGCATGTCGTAGCCCTTGTGTTCGGTGTCGCTGCCGATGCGGCCCACGGTGAGGATCGAATGCCGCTCGATGCCAGCAGCCTGTGGGAGGGGCTGAAAATAGCCGGTATCAACCGGGTTGTAGATGACCTCTGGATTGTACTGTGACCCCAGTAGCTTCGTCACCGAATCGGCCGTATACCGGCTGACGGCGACGAGCCGATCGGCTCTCCTCAGGGACTCGGCATAGGTGGCCCCTTGGCTGCCCCAGACTTCACGGCCGTGCAGCCATGCCACCACGGGCGGCGGGTTCCGCAGAGGAGCGACCGCGATGAACACCTTCGGCAGCGTATGGCAGTGAACCGCGACGATCACGTCGGCCCAGGCTGCCAATTGTCGGAGTCGACCGATGGGATAGAGCGATGGAAATCGGTACGCAATCGAGCGAGCCACACGCATCGACGGGGCTGTCCCAACAATCCGGTAGCCGTCAGACTCGACGACCCCATGGCCATGAACGGCAGCACACTTCACCTCATGCCCCGCATCGGCGAGCATTTTTGCAATCGCCGCTGACACGATCTCCAGACCACCGATCGCCGTGAAACTGAAGCCGGTGAGAAGAATCCTCATGGCGGGCCGTCTTCGACTCCGGCGGCTCGCGAGCGCTCCAGGAGTTCTGCAGCGATGCGGCGACCTTTCCGTTGCCCGCGCACCAGAGCCTGCGTGATACGTCGATCCATCCGGGGCAGCGTCCAGAGCCGCAACCACTTGACGATGCGTCGCAACAGGCTGCCCGAGAAGTAGGGCGGGTAGGGCCGGCGGCGGACCGCACGGAGAAGGAAGTTAGATATCTGCGACTCCTCCACAAGACGAAGAATGTAATCTTCCGACATTCTTGCGCGTGGAATTAGGTGCGTCAGCATAAGTTGGGGAAATTTCCCGACGCCCATCCCCATATCGATGGCCGTCAGGGCCATGTCGGTGTCCTCGGATCCCGAAAGCATCTTGCCGCAACGGCCCAGAATCTGCCGCACCGGATCCTTGTCAAGTATGTCGGCATAACGCTCTGCCACCGACTTCCGGACGCACATGCCCGCGCCGATCGGCGTCGCGTTACCATGGAAGTACTCGTTGCTCCACACCAATTCATTGCATGACTTGACGGCGATGAATGAGAGGTACGGTTCGAGCCAGCGGGGCAGTAACGCTTCGTACTCACCCACCGAACCTCCGCCCCAGGCGCCGAGGAACGGGTAGTCCGAGGCGATCCGCGTTGCGTCCGCGAGATACGTGGGCACGAGCAGATTGTCGTCGTCAACGATCACGAGCAGGTCGGACCTTGCCTCCGCCTGCCCATGTTTCAGTGCGAATGTCTTGCCTGGACGGGGTTCGTGAAGAATCCGCGCGCAAGGGTGCCACGACACGTCGAGCCAGTCCGACACGGGCTCGACGCTCTTGTTATCGACGATGAGAAGCTCCCAATCGGACAACGGCTTTGTTTGGGCTCGTAGAGACGCCAAGACACGCTCCAACATGTCACGCCTGGGATTGTGCGTGCACACGATGACCGTAACCGCTGCATTCTTCATTTCAGTCAGGACCATAACCAGTGTGTCACGCGCAGAGCTCTGGGGCCACAAGTATTGCGATCGCAGAAGCCATGAGACACTTCATTGGCTGATCATTCACGTGTCATCTGTCTCTGCTGGCACACGACCGAGCAACATCGACGTACTCGATCCAACTCGTCTCGATACCCAGTGGCATCCATGATTGGGTGCCATGTCCGACCCAATATCGCGGTGCGATGAAGTATGCGTCGGCAGATTCTCGGCGTGCCAGACAGGCGGCCCACCACGCGAAAGTGCTGGCAGAAAGAACACCGCCCCCGAGACACCCCGCCATGACGGCGAAATCCTCGAGCACCCCGAGGTGAACGATGAAGACACCAGGAATCCCTCCAAAAAACTCTTCGACATACGGTTTGTCGTCTGAGGTTACGACGAACACTGCGTTTGGGTTGCGTTCGCGAACCCGCGACATCTGCTCCCGATACCACGCATAAGAGAGGACCGCGGGGTGTTCCGGGGACGGGAACGTGGTGTAGTCCCCGCGGCGAACGTGAACGAAGTACCGATCGGCCAGACGGCCCGGCAAAGCAGCCAGCGTTCTTCTTGCAACGACATGATATTTATGATTGAGCCGCAACCCGAGGCCGCTCGGGCTATCGGCGACCGATTCGCACTGAAACCAGCCGCTTCGAAAATAGAACACGCGACGGAACAGGCCGGGAGTTACCTTGAAATGCGGACCATCGACGGATTCCCGTTCATCTACAACGCTCACGAGTCGCATCCGCGCGGTGATTCGCATCGCCCAGCTGAGGCAATAGGCTTTGAAATGCCGCCACTGTCGCCCTCGTTCGCCTTTTGTGGAAAAGGAGAGACGTGACATCGCTACGCCTTCGAATCCACGCCTCACGTCGTCCATGCCCACGGCTACAATGCGTGCATCAGGCGAGAACATCCGCATCGCCGGATATTGGAAGAGCTGGTTGCCCAGCCTGCCTCGCTCGAAACAAACAATGACCCCGCCGCGACTCATGACGCGTAGATGGTGTTGAGGATCGACGAGGCCATTTCCACGTATCCCGCCGGTCCGAGGACTTCGAGATAGTCGCCGCGAAAGTCACGCTGATCTCCCATGAACTCGAGCGTCTCCACGCAGATGAGCCTTGGTTTGCGATCGCTGGCGATGACTTCTCTCAGGATGGCCAGTTGCAGTTCATGGCTCTCTACGTCCAGGAACAGCACCCCAAGACCTGAAGCGAATTCCTGTCTTTGCACCATGTCTTCGTAAGATACACCTGGTGCAAAGATCTCACTTCCTCCAAGATTCATCGACCTCAGTCTGTCGGCCTCGGATAGGTCCGTGGTACTGAGTGCATCCTTGTCGCAGTTGTAGATGCGCACATCGGTGCCGGCACGGTCCCGAGGCACCACCGCAGCGCGCACGAACTGTGTCTTCGGTCGCGTGGCGCGAAACATTGCTTCGTATCTCGGAAGCGGATCGACCGACACGCCCTGGAACCCGCAACGGTGTTCCAGATACCACGTGTTTGACAAAAAGAACGGATGATTGGCTCCCAGTTCCAGGAACGTCGCCGGCACCGGCCGCCCCCGTGTCGCGAGGGTCTCTCTCGCCATCTCCACGATGCGGGACTCGCCATTCTGCGAGGGATCTGCCGTAAATCGTGAGAGCACCCAGAACCGCGTCGGGCTGCTTGGGATCAGGGCGAGAACTCTGTGGAGCACCCTGCAAAGCAGGGAAGCGACCAAGTCCAGAATCTTCATCAAGTCAGAGCCTTTCTCCACTGAACGACAGGGGCGACAATCCCATCTCGCCTCGCCTGCCAGTACGGCGACTCGCTGAGCCCGCCGCGGATCTCGAACTCAACAGAGGGCACGTCGGTGCTCTCTGCAAACAGCCACGTCCGGTTATGAAGCCCACCACGAAGGCAGAGACGGTATCTGCCCTCGTTGAGCCACATCGGTATCGGCGACTCCAGGACATTGAACCCCGGCTCGATACGCGGCCAAGTATCCTCTGCACCGTCCGTCTGATAGGTTCGGTACACGAGATCATTGTTTTCGTTGTAGAGGTCGTACCCTATCGTCAACGCGGAGTCGTTGACCTCGACGTCAGCGGCAATCGCGACGGAGAGCTGCGTCTGCCTCGAATAGGGCGACGCGTCGCCCACGGTGTTTGTGATCTCCATAATGCGGGGTGCGAAGTAGGGATTGTCATGCCGTGTCGTCTGCCTGGTCCATTTCAACTCGGCGGCCTGCGAATCTGCCGAGAGATAGGATTGCACGACGCTCCTCACATCGCGAGAGTCCGCGACCACGGTGCCCCCCTGCAGCATGACGCACCGGTTGCACAGACTCTCGACGGCATTCATCTGATGGCTGACGAAGATCACCGTTCGGCCTTGGTACGACGCGACATCCTTGATCTTGCCGAGGCATTTTTTCTGGAACTGCGTGTCGCCCACCGCGAGCACCTCGTCGACGATGAGAATCTCTGGTTCAAGGTGCGCAGCAACGGCGAATGCCAGCCTGACGTACATGCCGCTTGAGTAGTGCTTTACCGGCGTGTCGAGAAACCGTTCGACTTCCGCGAATGCCACGATCTCATCGAACTTACTACGGATCTCAGCCTTTGACATGCCAAGGATGGCGCCGTTGAGGAAGATGTTCTCGCGGCCTGTGAGTTCGGGATGGAATCCGGTGCCAACCTCCAGCAGGCTGGCCACGCGACCACGGAGCCGAACACAGCCGACGCTGGGCTCCGTGATCCGCGAGAGCACCTTCAGAAGCGTCGACTTGCCCGCGCCATTGCGGCCGACGATCCCCACCACGTCGCCCTGCTGGACCTCGAAGCTTACATCCTTCAACGCCCAGAATTCTTCCTCACTCGCAGCCTCGCCGCTGTCGAGTTGTCTCGGAGTGAACAGCCGACGGGTCCCCTGCGCAATGGCATCACGAAACGTGGTGTATGGCACCTTGGCCTTATGCCGAAGGCGATAGCGTTTACCGAGGTTCTCGACGCTGATGATTGGACTGGCCATGGGCTAGACGATGTCGGCGAAGCCCTTCTCCGTGTTGCGAAAGAAGCGGATCCCGTACCAGAGCAGGAAAAGGCTCACGGCAATGGAAATCGCGAGTGCCCCGACATGAAGCGTCGGTTCGGCTCCAATGCACCATCGGAATCCATCGATCACGCCCACCATCGGGTTCAACGCGTAAACCAACCTTGCCATCGGGCCGAGTTTGTCCTCGATGACCGCCGACTTAAAACCCACTGGAGATACATAGAGGCCGAACTGCACGATGAACGGAATCACAAAGCGGAAGTCACGATACTTCACATTGAGCGCGGTGGCGATGAGTCCGGGCCCCAGTGCAGACACCAACGCCAAGGCGACGAACACCGGAAGCAGCACGATCCGCACCGGCGGCAGGTAGCGATACCAGGCCATGACCACCACCATCAGACCGAGCGTGATCGCGAAATCGACCAGCGCCACGATCACCGAACTCGCGGGCAAGATGATCCTCGGAAAATAGATCTTCGTGATCAGGTTGGCATTCGTCACGAGGCTGGAGCTGGAGTCAGAGAGCGCCGTGGCAAAGAACTGCCAGGGCAGCATCCCGCCCAGCACCAGCAGGGCGTACGGCACGCCGTCCGACGGCAGTCCGGCCAGTCGGCTGAAGATTACGACGAAGATCGTCATCGTCAGAAAAGGCCGCAGCACCGCCCAGAGCACACCGAAGACCGTCTGCTTGTAGCGGACGAGCAGGTCTCGCCACGCAAGGAAAAAGAACAGGTCGCGATACCTCCAGAGGTCGCGCCAGTAGTGGGCCTCGGCACGACCGGCCTCGATGATCAGTTCGTCCATGGAACAGCATCTCCGTGAACCGCCGTGCAGCCCAATCCGCAGACACACACTCCATCGCATCGGCATGGATAACGGCACGAGCCCGTGCCTGAATGGGTCCGCTCACGACCGCTCGTGCCAGCGAGGCTCCGAGCGCCGCCGCGTCGCCCAGTTGCACCACGCTCTCCAGCCGGGCCGATGTTACGAGTATCGCCGCCCCACAAGACGCCGTGCAGATCCCAGGCGTGCCTGCCGTCAGCGACTCGTTGACCAGCATGCTCCACCCGTCGAACCGGCTCGGCAGCACTGCACCGTCGGCCTCGGCCAACGCCGACCGAACGCCGTCGTTGGCCACCACGCCGTGAAACGCCACCCGCTTGGCGCGGCTGAAGAACTCGGTTGCAAGAATGATTCGCCCGCATCAGCGGATCAGCGGGCCCACGCGGCCCGGAACACCGTAGATGATCGACTCCGCCGGAGCGTCGGACAGCGCACACGAATTGGCGCTCACCTTGCTGCGGGCTCCGATCCTCCTGCCCGGCCCGACCGAGGCGTGCAGCCCCATGAAGACGTCGTCGCCGATGTGGGCGTTGCCGCCGAGCGTGGCATACGGGGAGAGCACGGCATGATCCCCGGCCGATGCATCGTGGCCAAGGGAAGAGTGGTAGTTCATCAGCACGAACGCCCCGACCCGGGCCGAATCGCTCACGATTGCATAGGGACAGACGATGGAGCCCTCGCCGATCGCCGCCGTGGGAGCCACGATGGCAGTCGGGTGAACCAGCGTCAGGAACTTCACCCCTCGCGACGTCAACGACTCCGCCACCTGCCGGCGCACGATCGGAATGCCGATGGCGAGCAACAAGGCGTCGCTCGGCTGCGGTTGGTAGCGATCGGGGTCGCCGATGATCTCGAGACTGCCGTCATGACCTGTGAGCCGATCCCGTTCTGCGGACAGAAAGCCGGCGATCCGCGACGCGTGCTCGGGCCAGGCGCCGCGGGCCCATTGCAAGACTTCGCGACCAAAGCCCCCAGCACCGACGATGATGATCCGAGAAACCGCCGACAGTTCAGTCCTCTTCACGGCCCGACGCAGGCTCACGACGCCAGGCTGCTCCGACGGGAAGCCGCCTTGGATAGGCGCAGACTCCGTTCCTCTGGGTGACACCATGGGCTGCTGGTTTTTCGCTTTTTTCCGGGACAACTATCGAGCATACCCTTCTTTTCAAGGCAACACACCGACGCGGTAAACGATTCAAATCGTCGGTCTGACGAAGTGTCCGGTTATGCCGATTATCCAGTGATGGCATCGCGATCGGCCGCGCTGGCGCGCCAGGAATCGGAGAAACCGTTGGTCATGCCGCAGAGCCCCCGTCCACTGTCACCACCTGGCCGGTGATGAAGGCTGACCTCGGCCCGGTCAGAAACTCGATCACGCCCACGACGTCAGCCGGCACACCCAATCGCCCCAGCGGTGTGCGACGGACGATCCGGGCCCGGTCTGCTTCCGAGAGCGATGAAGAGAGATCGGTTTCGAGAAATCCCGGCGCAACCGCGTTGACGCGAATGCCGCGGGGCCCCAGTTCGCGGGCCAGACTGCGGGCAAAGCCCTCGAGTCCCGCCTTCGTGGCCGCGTAGACCGCCAGACCGGGCGAGCCGCGCGACGCAACCACCGACGACACGACCACCACCGACGGTCCACCGGTCGCGGCCCGCTCGTCGCCGACCAGGCGGACCAGCATCTGCCTGACACACTCGCGGACAAGCACGATCGATCCCCGCAGATTCACATCGAGCATCGCGTCGATCTCATCATCGCGGACGGTGGCGACCACGCCGTCATGGGCCACGGCCGCATTCGCGATGCAATGATCGACCCCACCGAAGCGAGCGGCGGCACGCGCGACGAATTCCCTGATGGCTTCGGCATCGGCGGCATCGATCTGCTCGGCATGGAGCCGATCGGGATGGATCGCGGCAAGCGACTCGAGCGCCACCGAGCCCGACCGGGAAAACGTGGCCACGCAGTCGCCCCGCTCGAGCAATCGCTCGACGACCGCCAGACCCAGCCCCCGCGAGCCGCCAGAAATGATCGTGGTGGGAGGCATGATTGCCGGGGTCACGCCGGGCGGCGAGGCACCTTGCCCGCGGGATTCGTCGCGATCTTGCGCACGATGTCGAGAATGCGAGGAACACTCTGCGGCTCGAGGCCACTGCGGCAGGCCGCAAGCGCCGCGGCCCGGATGCTCTCGGGCGAGGTGTTCGCAGGCAATGGCTCAGCCAGTACGGCCTCAGCAGCGACGAGTTCACCTGTGATGGCACTGGGCATCCCGTAGACACGGGCATCCGCGATCCCCGGCACGCCGCGGAGCAATTCCTCGACCCGCCGCGGAAACACCTTCGCCCCGCCCACCACGATCACGTCGCTGCGACGGCCGGTGAACTCGTACCGATCGCCCCGCTTCTCCACGAGGTCGCCTGTCGCCACTTCGGCCGTATCCCGCGACAGTTGCACGAGCAGTTCGCCATCGCGACGCATCCCAAGCCGGGCACCGCCCGCCAGGGAACGCCCCAGCCAGTTGGCCGGAAATCCGGCAAGCCCATCGGTCACGCGAAACACTTCGCCCAGTTCCGTCGTCGCATACACCTGCGTGATCTTGGCCGATGGAAACGCCGCGCGGGCCTGTTCGAGCAGTGGCCCGTCCGCCGTCTCGCCGCCGAGCGTGATCCGATCGAGGCGTGCCTTCGCCAGCAGCGACCGGTCGCCCGACGTCAGCAGCCGTCGGAGGAGCGTAGGGGTCGCGGGCAGGACCGTGGCCTGCTCGTCAACAATCGCCCGCAGCACCGCATCGGGATCGCGAGACGCCGGCACGACCAGCCGGCCGCCCGTGAGCAGCGACTGCAGCCAGACCTGGATCCC
>JBBAVO010000001.1:0-47755 GCA_040397635.1 Pirellulales bacterium | reverse complement strand
CGCATGGATGCGAAGCGCAGCACCAGCAAACTGCGTTTGCCAAGAAAAAACGACACGATGTCGTGTTTTTCGTGTATCTAGTAGGACCGCGCCAGGACGCTCCGCCCCGTCACAGGCCGGCCCGTAACGATGCAGATGCCGGGATCGTCGTTGCCTTCCAGCGGAATGCACCGCACTGTCACCTTCAGGGGATCGAACATTGCCGTCACCGCCGGGTCGTCGGCCACGTGCACGTGGGCAAAGCCGCCCTGCACAGGGCTCCCCTTCTCCGCCGGCCGCTCGAAAAATTCCACCACCTCGGCGGTGCTGCCCAGCCGCACCGAGTGCTGATCGCGAAAGGCCTTCGCCCGATCGAACATGCCACGCTGGATGTCGTCGAGCAGACCCGCCGCTTCTGCCACGAACTGCGCCAGCGGCATGGCTGCCCGCTCGCGGGGGCCCCGGTCGCGACGCGACACGCTCACGGCGCCGGCCGCCAGGTCCCGCGGGCCGATCTCCACGCGGAGCGGAACTCCCTGCTTCACGTGCTGCCAGACCTTGTCGCCACCCCGCATGTCGCGGGCATCGATCCGCACGCGAATCGGCTCGTCGCCGAACCGCGAGTTGGCCAGATCGGCCTCCAATTGCTTGCAGCAGGCCAGCACGGCCGCCCGCTCCTCATCGGTGCGGTGGATCGGCAGGAGTATCACCTGCGTCGGCGCGATCCGCGGCGGCAGGCAGAGGCCGTCGTCGTCGGAGTGCGTCATGATCACGGCACCGATCAGCCTCGTGGACACGCCCCACGACGTCGTCCAGCAGAACTCCTCCACGCCGCTCGAGTTGGAGAACTTGATGCCCTGGGCCTGTGCGAAGTTCTGGCCGAGGAAGTGCGACGTGCCGGCCTGAAGTGCCTTGCCGTCCTGCATCATCGCCTCGATCGAAAAGGTGTCCACGGCGCCCGGGAACCGTTCGCCTGAAGGTTTGGGCCCCTTGAGCACCGGCATCGCCAAGTCACGTTCGGCGAAGGTGGCATAGACGTCGAGCATCCTCAGTGTCTCCTCAACCGCCTCGTCGCGGGTGGCGTGGGCGGTGTGCCCCTCCTGCCAGAGAAATTCCGCCGTCCGCAGAAACAGCCGGGGCCGCATCTCCCACCGCACGACGTTGGCCCACTGGTTGATCAGCACCGGCAGGTCCCGCCACGACTGCACCCACTTCGCGTACATCGCGCCGATGATCGTCTCGCTCGTCGGCCGCACCACGAGCGGCTCCTCGAGCTTGCCCGTGGGGATCAGCTTGCCGTCGGGCCCGAGTTCGAGCCGGTGGTGCGTGACGACGGCACACTCCTTCGCGAAGCCCTCGACATGCTTCGCCTCCTGTTCCAGATAGGAGAGCGGAATGAAGAGTGGGAAGTAGGCGTTCTGATGTCCCGTCGCCTTGAACATGCGGTCGAGGATGGTCTGCATCCGTTCCCAGATGGCGTAGCCGTGCGGCTTGATCACCATGCAGCCGCGGACCGGCGACTGTTCGGCGAGGTCGGCCGCGCGGACGACCTGCTGATACCACTCCGGGTAGTCCTGACTGCGGATGGGCGAGATGGCATGGTCAGGCATGATGGGCTCCAGGGGCTGTGCGAGGCTTGAGGGCGGCGGGCCGAGAGGCCGCGGATTGTAGTCTTTCGCGCCGGCGGCGGTCATCGCCGCATCCAATGCGGGAGTTTTTCAAACGTCTGCTAGACTTTGGGCGCACGTCATCGTTCCCATGCCACCTCTTCACGGCCCCTCGAGCCCACGCATGTCCACTGCCCCATTCCCCGGCCGCGATGCCGACCCGCGCGGCGAATCGTTGGCTGCCAAGGGGCCCATCCGCCGCGGTGGCTCAGGCCGCAAGCGAATCACGGAACTCGCCGGCGGAGCCCAGATCGAACAGGTGTTTCTGGCGACGCGGAAGCAACTGAGGCCCAATCGCAACGGTCAGCTCTATTTGCAGGTGGAACTGGCCGATCGCAGCGGGGCCATCACCGGCCGCATGTGGAACGCCTCCGACGACGACTTCGAAGCCTTCGACGAAGGGGATTACGTCCGTGTCGAGGGAACGGTGCAGCTCTATTCGGGAGCCTTGCAGATCATCATCACGGCGATCAGCCGGGTCGATCCCCGGTCGGTCGATGAGTCTGAATTCTGCGTGCTCTCGACCGCCGACGTCGAGCGGCTGATGGGTGAGCTGACCGGTGTGCTCGGGACGATCCGCTCCGAGCCGATTCGCCGCTTGGTAGACGAGGTGCTGGCGGATGCCGATCTGATGGCCGCGTTCAAACGGAGCCCCGCGGGGGTGAAGCAGCATCACGCCTACGGCGGCGGACTGCTCGAACACGTCGTCAATCTGCTGCATCTGGCTGATACCATGGCGCCTCGCTATCCCGCGGTCAACCGCGACCTGCTGCTCGTGGGCGTGCTCCTGCACGACATCGGCAAGACGCTGGAACTCGAGAGCGAACGGGGCTTTTCCTACACCGACGCCGGCCAGTTGCTTGGCCATGTGCTCCTCGGGCTGGAACTGGTGGACGAGAAGATCCGTGCCGTCGAGGACCGCACCGGCAGCGTGTTCGATGCCGAGACGGCGATACGGATCAAGCACATGATCGCCAGCCACCACGGGGAATATGCCTTCGGCGCGCCCAAGCTCCCGATGACGCTCGAAGCGATCGCCCTGCACCATCTGGACCAGCTCGACGCGCGGATGGCGGGCACGCTGCAGTTGATGCAAAACGAGTCCGCACTCGACGGCGGATGGACGCAATACCACGCCAATCTGGGTCGGAAGTTCTTCAAGGGCCGCGGCTGACGCCGTCGGCCTGGAAAGGCGTTGCAGGTGTCTCATGGGCCGGTTCCGCCCACCTCACGATGGTCGCCAGCGGCAGTCGTTCGGCGGAACGGGCGGTGCATCCTCTTCGGAATCTTCTGCTGGCGGAGGCCGTGAACCGCAGCGGCACGACGTGGTTGGCATCTTCCGGCGTGCTGCCGGGGGCTACGGATTTGTCAGGCCGTTGGAGGCAACCGCCGGCGACCGTTCGGGTGACGTGCACATCTCGGCGGCCTCCGCACTCGATGCCGCCACCGGAGACACCGTCCGCGTGCGGCTCGCCCGGGGACGCGATGTCCGTCGCCCCGGGCCGGCGGGTGAGATCGTGGAGGTCGTCACGCGCCGCACCACCCGCTTCGTGGGCAGCTATTTTGAGGCGGCCGGTAGCGGCTGGGTGCGGATCGACGGTACGAATTTCGCCCGGCCGGTGTCTGTCGGCGATCCGGGTGCCAAGGGGGTTCGCGAGAACGACAAGGTGGTCGTGGAGATGGTGCGATTCCCGTCGCACCTCCGCGAGGGTGAGGGCGTGATCGTCGAGGTGCTCGGGGCCGCCGGCGAGGCCGGGGTCGATACGCTCACGGTGATCCATGAGTTTGCCCTGCCCGGCCCGTTTCCCGAAGGGGCGCTCGCCGAGGCCCGCCGGCAGGCGGAGCGATTCCGGGAGGAGGTGCCTGCCGGACGCCGGGATCTCACCGACCGCGTGATCGTGACGATCGATCCGGTTGACGCCCGCGACTTCGACGACGCGATCTCGCTGGAACGGATCGACCGGGGCCACTGGCTGCTCGGCGTGCACATCGCCGATGTCTCGCACTTCGTGGAGGAGGGGTCGCCGCTCGACCAGGAGGCCCGCGCCCGTGGCACGAGCGTCTACCTGCCCGACCGCGTGATTCCGATGCTGCCCGAGATCGTCTCCAACAATCTGGCCAGCCTGCAGCCGGATCGGGTGCGGTATGCGCGGACCTGCTGGATCGAGTTCTCGCCCGAAGGGATTCCGGTGCATGCCGAGGAGGAGCGGTCGGCGATCAAAAGCCAGCGGCGGTTCACCTACGAAGAAGTCGATCTGTTTCTGGCCGACCCAGAGACTGCCGCCTTGGAGATGACGGGGGCCGTGCGGGCGTTGCTCGGCCGCATGCGGGATCTGGCGAGGATGCTCCGCAGCCGGCGAATGGCCCGCGGATCGCTTGAACTCGCGATGCCCGAGGTGAAGATCGATCTCGATCGCGACGGCCGCGTGAGCGGCGCGCATGTGGTGGAAAACACGGAGAGCCACCAGATCATCGAGGAGTTCATGCTCGCCGCCAACGAGGCTGTGGCCGGGATGTTGGCTGCGGCCGGCTCCGGGTTTCTGCGGCGGATCCATCCCGCCCCCGATCCCCGCAAGCTGCGGCAGTTGACGGAGTTCGTCTCGGAACTCGGCTTCGAGGTGGATACCCTCGAGAGCCGCTTTGAACTCCAGCGGCTGCTCGACATGGCGCGGGGACGTCCCGAGGAGCATGCCGTTCACTACGCCGTGCTCCGCAGCCTCTCGCGGGCCGTCTATGGGCCGCAGGAGAATGGCCACTATGCGTTGGCCAGCGACTGCTACTGCCACTACACGTCGCCCATCCGCCGCTATCCCGACCTCACCGTCCACCGGGCGCTCGACCTGCTGGCACGCGGCCGCCGGGCGGCGGCCGAAGGGCTGCCGCGGCTGGGCGAGGAATGCTCGCTTCTGGAACGTCGGGCAGAGGCGGCCGAACGGGAGCTCGTGAAGCTCAAACTGCTGCTCTTCCTCAGTTCCCGCACCGGCCAGGAGATGGACGCGGTGGTCACCGGCGTCGAGTCGTTCGGTCTGTTCGTGCAGGGGCTTGAACTGCCTGCCGAAGGCCTCGTCGCGCTCGAATCACTCCCGGACGACAGCTACCGATACGAACGCGTCAGCCACACGCTCATCGGCCGCCGCGCAGGCAACTCATTTCGGCTGGGCGACCGGGTCCGTGTCACGGTGTTTCGCGTCGATCTGGATCGGCGAACCCTCGACTTCCGCCTCGTCGAACGCGGGGGCCGCTTCCGCCGTCGCGCCGGCCGTGCTCCGCAGGCGCCTGGCAAGACCGCCAGCACGAACGCGGGCAAGAAAAAGTCACCGAAACAATCGTATGGGAAGGCGCAGGGGAAGTCGTCCCGCCCGCCGGCCGCGGGGAAGTCGGGCAAACGCGCCGGCAAGAAGCGGCGCAACCGCTAAAGCGGCATCACTGGCAGGTTTGCGGGGCGTTCCTACAATCCGACCTCCGACGCCGTGGCGATACGCCGTCCTGATGAGAGCTCCCCTCCGGAAAGAATTCACGTGTCGCAGTCGCTTCTCGAAACACCTTTGGTTGGCTGGCACGTCGCGCACGGCGGACGCATGGTCGACTTTGCCGGCTGGCGGATGCCCGTTCAGTATGCGTCGATCGTCGAGGAGCACCTGGCCACCCGCCGGGCCGCCGGCATCTTCGACGTGTCGCACATGGGGCGGCTGACGATCGGCGGCACCGCCGCGGTCGAGTGGCTGGAGTCACTGCTGACGCGAAAGGTGGCGGGGATCGAGGTGGGCCGCGTGCGCTACACGCTGATCACGAGCGACGCGGGTGGTCAGCCGGTCGTCCTCGATGATGCGCTCGTCTCCCGTGATACCGACGCGGTCGACGGGACGATGCGGCTGGCACTGGTCGTCAACGCCAGCAATCGGGATCGTGTCGTCGCCTGGCTCACCAGCCGCCTGCCGGCCGCCGGCGTCACGTTTGCGGATCGCACGCTGGAGACCGCCATGATCGCCGTGCAGGGGCCACTGGCGATCCAGATCGTGGGCAGTCTGTGCACGCCTGCCGATGCGGCCCGCATTGCCGGCTTGGGCAACTACCGCGCGACGTCGGCGGTGGTCGCTGGGCATGCCGCCGCCGTCAGCCGCACCGGCTACACCGGAGAGGATGGCGTGGAATTGGTGGTCGATGCCGCGGCAGCCACGCCGGTCTGGGAGGCCATTCACACCGCGGGTGCTCCGCTCGGCCTCCGCGCCTGCGGCCTGGGCGCCCGCGACACGCTTCGCCTGGAGGCCGGCATGCCTCTCTATGGCCATGAACTGCGGGAAGGTTCCGACCCGTCTGCGATCGGCCTCGGTCTGGCGGTCAATCTGGAAGGCCGGAGCTTTCCGGGGGCGAGCCACTATGGCGGTCTGCGAAATCATCCGGCCGGTCGCGTGCGGGTTGGCCTGACGTTCGACTCCAAGCGGAGTGCCCGAGAAGGAGACGCCGTCATGCAGGGGGACAGGCAGGTCGGCGTCGTCACCAGCGGCAGCTTCGCACCGACGCTCGGAACCGCCGTCGCGATGGCGATGGTGGATCGCGACGTGGCCAGCCCGGGCACCCCTGTCGAGGGCGTCATCCGCGATTCCCGGCAGCCAGCCGTGGTCACCCCCCTGCCCTTCTACCAGCGGGACAAGCGGCGGGCATGATGCGGTATGATCGGGGGTCCGCCCCGATCGGGGCGGAGGCGACAAGAACCAACCTTTTTTGTATGCACAGGCATCGTTTCTGAGGAGCATTCCATGGCAGCTGATCTGAAATTCGCAAAAACGCATGAATGGGTTCGCCCCGAGGCGGACGGTGTGCTGACCGTGGGCGTTTCGTCCTATGCGGTCGAGGCGCTCACCGATCTGGTGTTCATGCAACTGCCCGCGGTCGGCAAAAAGGTCAAGGCTGGCGAATCGTTCGGTGAGATTGAGAGTGTCAAGGCGGTCAGCGATCTCTACGCGCCCGTCTCAGGCGAAATCGTCGAGGTCAATGCGGCCCTGCCGGGCAAGCTCGAGACGCTCGGCAAGGATCCCTACGGCGAGGGCTGGGTCGTGCGGATCAAGGCTGACAACCCCGCAGAGATGGACGGGCTGCTCGATCGGGCTGCCTATGACTCGCTCGTCGGCAGCCAGCCCCACTGATGGGCTCGCCGTGAACACGCTCACGATCTGGTGGGACGCCGCGGCAGACGGCCCGACCAACATGGCCGCCGACGAGTGGCTGGCTGCCGAGGCCGAACGCCGCGGCAGCCTGCTGCTGCGGTTTTATGGCTGGACGGAAACGACCATCTCGTTGGGCGGCTTTCAGAAGATCGACGAAGCCCGGCAGATGGACGCGATTCGCGGCCTGCCGCTGGTGCGGCGGCCCAGCGGCGGCGGGGCCATCGTCCATGGCAGCGACCTGACCTATGCGGCCGCCGTGCCCAAGAGTCATCCGTGGGGGGCTTCGCCGCAGGTCTTCTATGACGCCCTCCATGGCGCCATGGTGGAGACGCTTGCGGAGCATGACATCCCAGCCTGGCCGTATGCCGCGGATGCTCGTTCTCGGCATGACGAGTCGCTGTTCTTCTGTTTTGACCGTCGAGCCACGGGCGACCTGGTCATGGCGGGGCCTGCATCAGGCACGGTCAGCAAGATTATGGGCAGTGCGCAGCGGCGGCTTGCCGGCGTCGTGCTGCAGCATGGCAGCCTCCTGCTCCGCGGCAACACCGCCGTGGCCGGTTCGGCGCGGCATCCGGCCGTGAGTGACATCGTGGGCGGACAGTCGCTGCCTGAGGAGACAGCCCTTTCACGAGCCTGGGGGGCGCGAATTGCTCATGGCCTCGGGGTCGCCGTTCGCGAGGAGGAGGCCCCTTTCGTGAGGGGTGGCGACCTGGAGATAGAGGCCTCCTCCTCGCGATTTCGCGACGATCGGTGGACGGCCCGCCGATGATGAGCAGAGCGGCTGACGGTCAGACGATCGATGAGTCGCGGTCGCAGTGGCGCGGATGCCGTTCGGCGATGGGATGGGACCTGTTGGCACGAGTGGGAGCGGGATGTATCCTTTCTACTAAGTTTTTCTTGAGTGGGGTTCCCCGCAGGTTCGATCCGTCTCGGCTCGACCTGTCACAGTTCTTCCAGGGGTGGTGGTCTCCCGCCCACGGAGTTCGGAGCACCGGTTCATGGTCGCGAAATTGATCGTTGCGTCCGGGAAGAGCGCTGGGCGTTCGATTACGCTCAAGCACGGCAAAATCTTGATTGGTCGAGCAGAGGAATGCGACATCCGCCCGTTGGGCGAGGAGGTCAGCCGCCGGCATTGCGCTGTGGTCGAAGAAGCCGGTGCGGTGACCGTCGAGGATCTCAAAAGCCGGAATGGCACCTATGTGAATGGTGCCAAGATATCGGCCAAGGTGACCGTTGCTGATGGTGACATCGTTCGCGTGGGGCCGCTCGAACTGAAGGTGTCGTGTGCCGCCCCGGCAGCGGCCGCCCCTGCGGCCGCTGCATCGATGGACGAGGTCTCCCGTTGGCTGATGGCCGACGATGAGCCTGCCGGAATGTTCGATACGACCAGGACGATCAGCACGGCGGATATTGCAGCCGCTGCGAGTCAGAGTGCGGGCCAGAATGGCGATGCCTCGTCGGTCAGTTCAGTGCCGGTGGGGGCAGAGCCGGTCGTGGCGGCTGGTGATTCATCGGTTTCGGCATCCGCCGCTCCGTCGGGCATCGACGCATTGATCGCGGCTCGGTCGCAGCCCGCCGGGCTGCCTCCGGAGGCGAGGGGCGCGAAGAGCACGAACTCGAAAGATGCTGCCGCTGAGGCCCTCAAGAAGTTCTTCGGGAAGCGGTAGCAGAAGCAGAACACTGCGGCCGGGCCCAGATCGGGCCACTCTGGTGCCGTTGAGAACGGTTGCGCGGGCTGTGCGGCCGCGATATTTTTCCCTTTCGCGCCATCTTGCCTCGTTTGTGTGGCGCATACTTCCGGTAGACCTTGCCCAATGAGCAGGGTTCACCAAATCACCGCCAGCCCCCCCGCCCCCACATATATTTTTCAGGAGACCCTTCCCATGATGACCACCTCCTCCCTCCCGAAGCCCCCCTGCTCCAGCCGTCGTGCCGCCGTTGCCGCCGCCGCGGGTCGCACAAGCGGCCGACGTCGGCACGTCGATCCGACCACCTGCGAACGCGATTACCAGCCGGAAGAGCTGGAATTCATGCAGGCCGTCGAGCAGTACAAGCGGCGCAACGGCCGGCCCTTTCCGACCTGCAGTGAACTGCTCGAAGTAGTCCGTTCCCTTGGCTACGTCCGCGTGACAACCGCCTGATCGCGACTGGCGGCAACTCGGCTGGGGTTGTTGCGGAGGATCGCGGAGGCTACGGTTCTGCCCCCTCCCGCCTCACTCCACCGGATCTTCCCGGCTGGGCGGCGGGCTCGGAGGGCGACCATGCCCACACCTGATCACCGCATCACCAGACCCGTTGTCCCGCGAACACCGCCCCGTCGTGGCGGTTTGTGGCTCTTCCTGGTCGTGGTCTGCCTCACGGCCTGCGGCTGCGGAGGCATTGCCAGAAACGACAACTCGGCCGGTGTCCAGCTCTATCAGCAGGGCAACTATCTTGGGGCTGTCGATCATTTTCAGCAGGCCTTGGCGAAACAGCCCGGCAATGCGGACTGCTTCTACAACCTCGGGGCCACCTACCATCAACAGGCCAAGCTGTTCAGCCGCCCTGGAGACCTGCAGACCGCCGAGCAGTATTACCACCTCTGCCTGGCACGGAATCCCAACCATGAAGCCTGCCAGCGTGGGCTCGCCGTACTCCTCGTCGAGGAGGAGAGACGCGACGAGGCGATGGCCCAACTGCAGCAGTGGGCCCAGCGGCAGCCCGGCAACCCGAATCCACAGATCGAAATGGCCCGTCTGTGCCAGGAGCATGGCGATGTGCGGGAGGCCGAAAACCACCTCATCGACAGTCTGGCGATCGCCCCCAACAATCCCCGGGCGCTGGTGGCACTGGGCCAGATTCGCGAGTCTGAGGGGGATGCCTCACAGGCACTCTCAAATTACAGCCGGGCTCTTGCCATCGATCCGAGACAGCCGACGGTGGCAACGCGAGCGGCAACGCTCTCGGCGGCCCAGGCGGGCACCTCCCGGCTGGCCGCGATGCCCGCTTCCGCCGTGCCCCTCTCGCCCGCGGGATACGTCGCCCCCATGCCGCCGGGAAACGTGTCCCGTTGACCATGCCGAGGGTGGCTTTTATCCTGCTCTCTCGGCTGCCCGGCTCTCCGGCCCAAGGTGCCGACCCTCGTCCACTTCCGACCGCCGGTTGCAGACAGTGAGAGGTGCGGGCAGGCCGGGATGGAGAACGAGCCAGTGACGGACCGAAGTGCCGGGTCGGCGACCGAACGCGTCTACAACTTTTCGCCAGGCCCAGCGGTCTTGCCGCTGGAGGTGTTGGAGCGGGCGCAGGACGAAATGCTCTCGCTCCCGGGGGTGGGCATCTCGGTGCTCGAGATCAGCCACCGCAGCCCGGCCTTCGACTCGATTCTTGAGGAGACGCTCCAGGGCCTGCGGCACCTGCTGGCCATTGGCGACGACTACGATGTGCTCCTCATGCAGGGTGGCGCCAGTCTCCAGTTTTCGATGGTCCCGATGAACCTCCTGCGAGGTCGTCAGGCCGCTGCCGATTACATCATGACTGGCACCTGGGGCCAGACCGGCGCCAAGGAGGCGCGACGGGAGGGCAAGGTTCACGTGGCCTGGGATGGCGGTGCCACCGGGTATGACCGGCTGCCGGACGCCAAGGAGATCCGCCTCTCCGAGAACCCCGAATATGTGCACGTCACGAGCAACGAGACGATTCAGGGCGTGCAGTGGAAGCATGACCCGGATGGCGGTGGGGCCCCGCTCGTCTGCGATTGCTCCAGCGACTTCATGTCGCGTCCGATTGCCGTGCCGAAATACGGTTTGATCTATGCCTGTGCGCAGAAGAACGCGGGAATCGCCGGCGTGACGGTGGTGATCATTCGCAAGGATCTGCTCGAGCGGTCCCGCGACGACCTGCCCACGATGCTCGACTATCGCACCTACGCCAAGAATGGCTCACGGCCCAACACACCGCCGGTGTTCGCTGTGTATGTGCTCGGGCTCGTCTGCCAGTGGCTCCGCGACAGCGTGGGCGGGCTGGCGGCCATGAACCGCCACAACGCCGCCAAGGCAAAACTGCTCTACGACGTGCTCGACGCCTCGGGTGGTTTTTATGCCGGCCACGCCCACCCTGAGTGTCGTTCCGATATGAACGTGACGTTCCGCCTGCCCGACGAGACGCTTGAAAAGGCGTTCATCAAGGGGGCCACGGAGCGTCGGCTCGTCGACCTCAAGGGGCACCGCTCCGTGGGGGGCATCCGGGCCAGCATCTACAACGCGATGCCAGTGTCGGGCGTCGAATCGCTGCGAGACTATATGCTGGAGTTTCAACGCAGTCAGCGCAGCTAAAACGCGGTCATCTTTCGTCGAGTGGCCCAAACCGCCGGGGGCGGTGAAAGCCTCCGACTCGGAGCGAGGATACGCTGACTCGCTTCGGCTTCCCCCGACCCCCGGCTCCCGAATCGCTCAGGAAAAACGCTACACTAGTTCTTGATTCGGTCCAGCCCTTGGTGGACACAGTCATCCCTGCCCTTTGTGGAAACCCGAATCCATGCCCTCGATCATCGTGCTCGACACGCTCAGTCCGGACGGCCTCGCGCTCCTCGATGCGGCGGCCGAAGCGGGCGTCACCTATGAAGTCGTCACCGGGCTCTCGGGCGCGGCACTGCGGGAGGCTCTGGCCCGCCACGATGGGGCCATCTGCCGCAGCGGCGTGAAGATCACTGCCGATTCGCTCACCGGCAATCACCGGCTCAAGGCGATCGTGCGGGCAGGCGTTGGCACCGACAACATCGATAAGGATGCGGCCACGCGGCAGGGTATCGTGGTGATGAACACGCCCGCTGGCAACACCGTCAGCACCGCGGAGCACACCTTCGCGTTGATCCTCGCTCTCTCCCGCAATGTGGCCGCGGCTGATGCAAGCCTCCGCCAGCACCGTTGGGAACGCAATAAGTTCATGGGCGCTCAACTGGCGGGCAAGACGCTCGGAATCGTCGGGCTCGGCCGGATCGGTCAGGCCGTGGCGAAGCGAGCCCTGTCGTTCGACATGCGGGTGGTGGGCTTCGATCCGTTTTTGTCGGCGGAGCGGGCCAAGGAGATGGGCATCGAACTGGTGGGCACCGTGCGCGGCATGCTGCCGGAGGTCGATTACCTGACCGTGCACACCCCGCTGACCGACGAGACGCGGCATCTGGTCGGCATGGACGAACTGGCCATCCTCAAGCCTGGCGTGCGGCTGGTGAACTGTGCCCGCGGCGGCATCTACGACGAAAAGGCGCTCGTGGAGGGGCTCAAACGGGGCGTGATCGGCGGCGTGGCTCTCGACGTGTTCGAGCAGGAGCCCTGCACCGACAGTCCGCTCTTTGACATGCCGGGCGTACTCGTCACGCCACACCTGGGCGCCAGCACCGAGGAGGCCCAGTCGCAGGTGGCCGTCGAGGGCGTCGGGCTGCTCGTTGACTTCCTGTCCACCGGCGCGATTCGCCATTCGGTCAACTCCAGCCCCATTGATCCAGCCTCGATGGAGGGCGTGCGGGGATTTCTTGATCTGGCCTGGCGGCTTGGGCTGCTGCTGGCCCAACTCGAGGAGGGGCCACCGCGATCCTGCTCGATCGCCTATCGAGGTGAGATCGCCTCACGGAACACACGGCTGGTGACCGCGGCCTTCGCCGCGGGGCTGCTCGAATCGGCGCTCGAAGACGTGAACATCGTCAATTCGGAGGTGCTGCTGCGGGATCGGGGCATCGAACTGGTGGAACAGAGTCGGACCGACCCCGGGGCGTTCAGTTCGGTCGTGGCGGTGGATCTGGTGTCCGGTGACCATGTGCACCGGGCGGCAGGCACGCTGTTTGGCCATTCCATGCCGCGACTGGTGCAGTTGGAAGGGCATCGTCTGGAGGCCTATCTGGACGGCGTTCTGCTGGTGTTCACGCATCAGGACGTGCCTGGCATCATCGGTCGCGTGGGCAATGCCTTTGGCGGGATGGGTGTGAACATCGCCCAGATGACCGTCGGTCGCTCGGCTCCCGGAGGCGACGCCATTGGTGTGCTGAATCTCGATCAGGAACCGTCCGCAGAGGCCGTGGCGGCCATTCTGGCCTGCCCGGGCGTCAGATCGGCCCGGGTGGTCAAGCTGCCGCCCGCCGGCCAACTCCCCTTCTGGCTCGCCGCTTCCGCCGCGGCGGTGCGCCGGGCGCCCGGGAAATAAGTTCCGGGCGTTCTGGCGAATGCTTCATGGCCGAATCCCCCGCCGCCGGTGACCGGTTTGATCGGTGGGTTTTCGATGACGTGGCAATCGTTGAGTGAGGGACGAGATTCGGTATCTCGCAGCGGCCGCCCGTTTGACGGCGATGGTCCGCCTTCCCAGAATGCGTATGGGGGTTCACAATGAGCTTCCGTGCCCGTCTCTCCCGACATGGCAAGATGTGGCCCTATCGGAAGGGTCGTCATGCCTGCCGCGGTCTTGTCTCTTCCCGCTCACCCCACGTGTGTCCCATCATGATCCGATGCCGTCGATGCCTGTGGAGTGTCCTCCTCGTGCGGGTCTTGGTGGGGGGCTTCGTGGGGGTCTTGGTTTGTGGTCTGGTCTGTGGTCTGGGGGCTCAGCGCGGAACTGCTGCCGAATCGCCGCAAGGCTCGACCAAGGACATCGGTACGGCCCGACTGCTCGACGCGCTCGAGGAGCGGCAGATGTCCGATGTGGTGCTCTGGGTGCTCGAGCGATTGGAGAAAGATCCGGACGCTGCGCCGGAATTCAAGAAGCAGGTGTCATTTCGACGGGCAGCAGCGCTCGTGGCCACGAATCGTTTGGAGTCGAACGCCGCCAGGCGAGCTGAGGTGTACGACCGGGCTGGTCGCGAGATCGATGCCTTTTTGAAAGACAGCCCGGAGGGCGAGCGGGCGATTGAGGCCTATCTCCAGAAAGGCAACCTGCTGATCGAACGCGGGCGAGCGAAGGTCGAGGAATCGAAGCGTCCTGGCCAGGATGCCGTGAAACTGCGGGGTGAAGCCCTGCCCTTCTTCGATGCGGCGATCAAAGCGTTGGAGGGGCCTGTTCGTAAGGAAAACGCCCCGATCGAGACCGTGGCCAACGCCGAAGATGCGGTGCTCAAACTGCTTCGCGAAGTCGATGCATCGCTGAAGGGCCTGCGAAGCGATGGGACGGACGACAAGGATGATGCCGCCAAAGACGGGGGTAAGGAGGGGGGCAAGGCGGCGGCGAAGCCGAAGAAGCCAGCCAGAAAGCCGGGCGCCGCGCGGCTGATGGGCGAATTGGAGCAGCGTCAGGACGAACTGCGGGCATTGCTTCTGAAGACGCGGCTGTTGATTGCCGGGGCATACTATGAGAAGTCCCGGGCGCTCGAGCCGAAGTCGAAGGAATGGGAGGCGGCACTCAATGAGTCCGCAAAGCAATACAAGGAACTCTACGACAAATACCGGACCCGCGGGGCCGGGTTGTTTGCCAAGTATTACGAGGGCCGCAACTATGTGGTCCTTGGGAGACGAAAGGATGCGTTGGCAGCGCTGGCCGGCATCCGGACACTCGAAGGGGAAGGCATCATCCCAAGTCTGCGGGCCAAGGCGATCAATGCATCGCTCGAGTGCTGGCTGGAGGACAAAAAGTATGACGAGTTCGACGAGCGGCTGCAGAAATTTGCACTTGCGCCCCTCACTCCCGATCGCATCGACCACGACTGGCTCGGCATGAAATATCACGCGGCCCTGCTGCTCGAGAGGCGGGCCGCGGCCGTTCCCGACAATGAGAAGACAAAGCGAGCCCCGCTCCTGCGGGACGCCCAGCGGCTTGCCATGGAGGTCGCCAAGATCAACAAGGATTTTGGCTCGGAGTCGAAGGACCTGCTGGCCGAACTCGGCAAACAGGTTCCCGATGATCTCGACGGCGGTGCGGCGACGTTCGAGGCAGCCATGGATTCGGCGCGGGCACGGCTCGCGGCGATGCAGTCGCGTCAGGCTGGCCTGAAGCAGGCCGAGGCCGCCAAGAACGAGGCCGCGATTGAGGCGGCCAAGAAGGAGCTGGCGGCGGAGCGGACACAGACGATCGCCAGCCTGCGGAGGGCCATGCCGCTGGCGGGGCCCGATGACATCGAGGGTCTCAACCAGGCCCGTTCGTGGCTCGCCTACGTGTTGTATGAGGATCGGCGGCTGCACGATGCCGCGATACTCGGAGATTTTCTCATCCGGCGGTATCCGAATGCGAAGGGCAGCCAGCAGGCCGCCCGCATCGCCATGGCCAGTTGGCAGCTGCTGCAGAAGCAGTCGGTGGCGGCCTGGGCGGACGAGGCCAAGGAAAACTGCGTGGAAACCGCCGAAGCGATCATGCGGACCTGGCCTGACCGGCCGGAGGCCGCCGATGCGGCCGTGATCGCCATCGCCGCCGCGACCGAGGCCCGGGAGCCGGAACGGATCGTGGAGATCATGGCGAAGGTGCCGGCGGCGTCGCCGCGGCGGCCCGAGGTGCTGCTCCGAGCGGGTGGGGCGCTCTGGCGGGAAGTTCAGGAGAAGTCGCGATTAGACGAGGCCGCCCGTCCACCGGCGGCGACACTGGCTGGTTGGCGAGCACAGGCTGCCAAGGCGATCGATGATGGGCTGGCGGGGATGGCTGCGGGCGGCGGGCCGGCAGCCGTGAGCGTGGCCGCGGCGCTTGCTCGTGCCCAGATGGCGATGGAGGACGGCGACAACGTTCGGGTGGCGGCCCTGCTCGAGCATCCCGTGTATGGGCCATGGACCGTCCTCAATGGGAGCGACCCGGCGTATGCACAAGGTCCGCTCGCCACGGCCACGGCCACGGCCGGCCTGCGGTATTTCATCGAGACCGAGCAGAGCGACAAGGCCGTACAGGCCATGAAGAAGCTCGAGCAGCTTGCCGGTGCCGCCGGGGCCGAGGCCTCCGCCAGGCTGACGTCGATGTATCAGTCGATGGGCCGCGACCTGCAGTCGCAGCTGATGAATCTCGCCTCCGGTCCCACTGCCGGCACGCCGCAGGCGCAGGCCAGGGCGGCCGCCATTCTGACCGGCTTCGAAAAGTTTCTGGAGGGTGTTGCCAAGGACCCCAAACTCTCGTCGCAGATGTGGGCGGCCACGACCTACCTCAACCTGGGCTCCGGTGAGGGCACGGGCTCGGCCGTGCCCAAGGCCAAGGCTGAGGGGTATCTCGACAGGGCCGCTGCCATCTACGAAGGCCTGCTTGCCAAGGGTGGGGGCGAGATCGCCAAGTTCGAGCCCTCGATTCGCTTGAAGATGGCAAACGTCTACCGTGAACGGGAAAAGTGGGATGAGGCGCAGAAGCACATCGACTGGATTCTCTCGGACAAGAAGCGACAGAACACGCTCGACTTCCAAACGCAGGCCGCCGACCTGCTCCAGCAGGCAGGGCTGAAAACGAACGACAAGGCGAAGCAGGCCGACTACTTCGGCAAGGCCATCAGCGGCTACAAGCGACGCGGAGACGCGGGTGAGATCTGGGGCTGGGGCTGGGCCGTCATCTCGAATCGCCTGGAGCAGCAGGCGTTTGCCGGTTCGGACGAAAAGGCGATGGAAGCCCGCCAGAAGTTTTTCCAGGCGCGATTGAACGCGGTCAAGTGCCGCATGGAAAAGGCGGAGACCTTGCCGCAGGAGCGGGAGAAGGAGTTGCAGAAGGCGTTCGACTACATCGAGATCACCTTCAAAATGCATCCGGAACTGGGCGGGCCCGATACGAGGAAGGCGTTTGACAAGCTGCTCAAGGAGATCGAGAAGCGGCAGAATAAGCCTTCCCGCGGGGTCGATGGATTGAAACAGGCTGCCGAAGCCGCGGCTGGCTGACCGGATCGGGCGTGATGATCGGACTATGAAGGCCACAACAACCACAATCAATCAGGCACGGATACAGGCATGGATACAGGCATGAATACACGCTTTGAGAACAGCATGGCGACGAGCATGATGGCGGATGGAGGCTGGAAGCGTTGGGCTTGGGAGACCATGCCCGCAGGTCTCGTGATCGGGGCCGTCGTCCTGGCGATCGTGTCTCCTGGGGTGGCCTCGGGACAGGCTGCCGACAGGGTGAATCTGTTCGGCGGCACGAGCGTCTCCGGGAAGATTGTGTCCGTGTCCCCCGTTGGCGTCGATGTGGAGAACAGCGACGGCGATGCGCAGAAGGTGGCGATTGAAACAGTCCGGGAGGTTCAGTTTGGCGAGGAGCCGCAGTCGCTGAAGAATGCCCGGGCAATGCTGCTCCGCGGTCGCGGCGCTGACGCCAGGGATGAGGTTGGCAAGATCGAGGCGGATGAGCTCGACGGGGCCGAGCCACTCGTGTTGGCCGAGGTTGATTTTGTCAGAGCGGCTGCCGCCGCGCAGGCCGTGCTCGAGGCCGGCGGCGACCCTGCCGCAGCGGCCAAGACGGTGGCCGACTATCTCGCCAAGCATCCCAAGAGCCACCACTTCTTCCAGATGCAGGAACTGCTCGGCGACCTGCACGCCCGGGCTGGAAAGCCCGCGGAGGCTCTCGCTGCGTACCAGCAACTCGACAACGGCCCCCCCGGCATGAAAGTTCGTGCTGCATCGGCCAAGGCAGCCATGCTGCTTGCCCAGGGCAAGCCTGATGAGGCCATGGCGGAATACGATGCCGCCATCACGCTGGCGGGCAGTGAAAAGGCGAGCCAGCCGCAGCGGCGGTCGGCTGAGTTGGGCAAGGCCAAGTGCCTGTCGTTGCAGGGCAAGCAGGATGCAGCCATCGAGATGGTGCTCCAGATCATCAAGGATTCAGGCCCCGAGGAAAAGGAACTATTGTCACGGGCCTATAACGTTCTGGGGGGAGCCTATCGCTCCACGGCAGGCAGGGAGCAGGATGCCCTGATTCAGTTCCTCACGGTTGACCTGGTCTACAACACGCTGCCGGAGAGTCACGCCGAGGCGTTGTTCAACCTCGGCGAGTTGTGGGACAAGGGCAGCAATCCTGAACGGGCCCGCGAGGCTCGGCAGAATCTCAAAGCGGCCTATCCGGCCAGCCCCTGGGCTGCCAAACTGGAGGCCTCCAAGTCCTAGCCGATTGACGGAAAATGCAGCCGGCGCTTTGCAGCCTGAAGGGGTGCGAGGCTACGCTGTGGCGAAGCACACGATTCATTCTCGAGGAGTTCATTCATGCAGTGCAGCGTTACCAATGACGGGCGAAACCATGCGAACAGCCTTGCTTGGCGAGGGGTCGGTCGCTGCCTGCTGATCGTCGCCTCGCTCCTTTCCAACTCGCTCCTTCCTTGGGCGGCGGCTGTCGTGCCGGCAATCGCCTGGCCTGTGGCGGCAAGTGCCCAGGACGAAGCTGGTGATGCCCCCGCCGACGAGGCGGCCGAACCGGAGGGCGAGAACATGCTCGTCTTCTATTACAAGGCGCTCGGCCTGCGGTATGTCATCGTATTTTTGGCGCTCTCGTTTGGACTGGTCGCCCTGCTCGTGATGTGCTTCATGCAGATTCGTCGGACCGTCTTGATGCCGCCGGGCTTGAGCAAGGCGTTCGAGGAGCGTCTGGAAAACAAGGAGTATCAGCAGGCCTACGAGTTGGCCAAGACCGACGATTCCTACCTGGGTCATGTGCTTGCTGCCGGGATGGGAAAGCTGCAGTCGGGTTATCCGGCCTCCGTGGAGGCGATGCAGGCCGAGGAGGGCGAGCAGGCGATGAAACTCGATCACAAGGTGAGCTACGTGTCGTTGATCGGCGCCTTGGCGCCGATGTTCGGACTGCTCGGCACGGTGGACGGAATGGTGGGGGCATTCATGGTGATCGCCAAGTCATCTACGGCGCCCAAGCCGTCCGAACTGGCTGTCGGTATCTCGCAGGCCCTCATCACGACCCTCATCGGCCTCTGGCTGGCCATCCCGGCCATCGCCTGCTTTGCACTGTTCAAGAACTGGCTCCAGAAGCTCAACGGCGACGTTGACGGGGAGGCGATGCGGCTCATGTCGCGGTTCCAGGGCATGGGCAAGAAGTAAGGGACGACGGAGCGACCATCCGAGTCGGTCCTGCCGGAGCATCCAATGCCAAAACGAACCACCGAGGCTTCGACCACCGACATCGACATGACGCCGATGATCGACATGACGTTTCAGCTGATCACGTTCTTCATGTTCGTGATGAACTTCTCCGAGGCGGAGCAGGACGACCGTATCCAGCTTCCCATGAGCCAGTTGGCAAAGCCGGTGGACGGGCCCATCGAGAAGCCGATCACGCTGCAGTTGGCGAACAATGGTTCGGTGATCTACGCGGGCGAGATGATCGGCTTGCGCGACGTGGGCGGCTATCTGGAGCAGGAGAAGTCGGTCATGCTCGATGCCGGCAAGGAGCCCGCCTCTGCCACGGTGATCGTCCGGGCTGACGGGCGCGCGAAGACCGGCGAGGTCCAGGAGATCATCAAGATCTGCCAGGAGAAGGGCTTCGAGAAATTCGCCCTTCGGGCCCAGTACGACGAGGGAAGGTGACCCGATGGCACGGCCAGAGTCTTCACTCCCCGACAAGATCCACATCGACATGACGCCGATGATCGACGTCGTATTTCAGCTGATCTCGTTTTTCATGTTTTCGCTGAAGGTCGTCGCCCCGGAGGGCGATTTCGACATCCGCATGCCGCTCGGCAAGTCAGCCAGCGCCGTTGTGGACGATCAGCAGGTGCCGCCGATCCGGGTGAAGCTGTCGGCTGGACAGGACGGGTCGCTGGCCGGTATTTCCATGAATGGCAACCCCGTTGCCGACTTCAACGAACTCCAGAGGAAAGTGGTGTCGCTGGTGGGTAAGGGTCGTGGGCCCGATTCGCTGGCCGACAAGACCGAGGTCGAGATGGACTGCGACTACGGCCTCAAATATGTCAACGTCGTCCGCGCGATCACGGCTGTTTCCGGCACCGTGCAGGATGGCCAGATCGTGGAACTGATCAAGAAGATCAAGTTCACGCCGCCAAAGGCGGGCAAGTAGACGCGCATCCTGCCACGCGGCGGTTCGGGGCTGCCCATGCCCCGTCGCCGGACGTTCGCTACGGGCATCCTGCCCTTCGCTCACTCGATGGCGGCTGCGCTCTCGGCATCCTGCCTTCGCTTGCCGCCAACGCCGGCTCTCGGGACATGGGCAGCCCCTCACGGATTCCGCAAGTCGCATAGCGCTAGGGCCGGAGGCCCGGGTCAGCACCAGCAAACTGCGTTTGCCAAGCGAAAATGGCAGGATGCCATGTTTCGCGTGAACACAGCCCACCGCGTCACCGACGGGGATGGAACTTTTCGTGCACGCTTCGCAGGCGGCTGGCGTCGACGTGGGTGTACCGCTGCGTCGTCGCGATGCTGGCGTGGCCGAGCATCTCCTGCACGTGCCGCAGATCGACGCCGCCGGCCACCAGGTGGGTGGCGAAGCTGTGGCGAAGCGTGTGGGGGCCGATGTCGGGCGGCACCCCCGCCTTGTCGGCGTGAAGCCGAACGATCTCCCAGATCCGCATGCGTGAGAGGCGGTTGCCCCGCGTGGAGAGGATCACCCAGGCAGGGCTGGAGCCTGCGCGGGCGGCGATAGCCGGCCGCGGACCGTCGATCCATGCCCGCAGGGCCGCGATCGCCCGTCTGCCGAGTGGCACGACCCGCTCCTTGTCTCCCTTGCCGCGACAGGTGCAGAAGCTTTCCCCCAGATGGACATCGGTCAGCCGCAGCGCCGACACCTCCGATGCCCGGCAGCCGGTGGCATAGAGCAGTTCCAACAGGGCCTTATCCCTTCGGCCAGACGGAGTGGCTGCGTCCGGGCTCTCGAGCAGACGGTCCACCTGATCAGGCGAGAGCGTGCCGGGGATGACGTCGGCACGGCGACCGGCCGTGAGCAGTTCGGCGGGGCTCTCCCGCACGACTCCCTCGAGTTGGAGAAACGCATAGAAGGTGCGGAGGGTTGCCGCCTGACGGGCCACGCTGGCCCGCGCCAGTCCGCGTCTGTCGAGGGCCGCCAGGTAGTCGCCCAGCTCCCGCACGGAGAGCCGTGCCGGATTGCCGTCTGCCAACCAGGCAGAGAAATCCCGCAGATCGCGGCGGTAGGCCTCCTGGGTATTTTCGGAGAGAGCCCGCTCGTGGCGGACGTACTCCAGAAACCGCCGCACGAGGATGCCGGTCGATCCCCCCTCCTCTGCCGCCGCCGGGCCGGTGTCGAGAATCACCCGGCGGGGTCTGCGACCAGGCTTCTCGTGTGCGGTCATGGGAGCGTTCGGGGAGCGTTCGCAGCTTACGCGTCGTAGCCAAGGTTGGGCGACAGCCACCGTTCGATCTCGGCCACCGCCATGCCCTTGCGGGCCGCGTATGACTCCACCTGATCGCGGGTGATGCGGTCCACTGCGAAGTATCGGCTGTCGGGATGGCCGAAGTAGAGTCCGCTCACGCTGGCAGCTGGAAACATCGCAAAGCTCTCCGTCAGCGAAATGCCGGCGGCATTGCCGGCGTCGAGCCACTGAAAGATCGCCTGCTTTTCCGTGTGATCCGGGCAGGCCGGATAACCGGGGGCCGGCCGGATGCCCCGATATTTCTCCTCGATCAGGTCGTCGGTCGAGAGGGACTCGTCTCGGCCGTAGCTCCATTCCCGGCGAACCTTCGCGTGCAGCCATTCGGCGCAGGCCTCGGCCAGCCGATCGGCGATGGCCTTCACCAGAATCGACGAGTAGTCGTCTTGGTCGCGTTCGTATCGCGCGCAGAGTTCGTCGCAGCCATGCCCTGTGGTGCAGGCGAACGCGCCGATGTAGTCCTTGCGGCCGCTCTCCAGCGGCGCCACGAAGTCGGCGAGGGCGTGAAATACGTCCTGCCCCTTGCGTTCCCACTGCTGACGGAGCGTGTGAACGCGGCCAACTTCGGCGGAACGCGTGTCGTCGGTAAACAGCACGATGTCGTCGCCGGCCGAGTTGGCGGGAAAGAAACCGTAGACGGCCTTCGAAACGAGGGCATCCTCTCGAATGATCATTCCGAGCAGGTGCTGGGCGTCGTCAAAGAGCTTTTTGGCCTCCGTACCCACGACCGGATCGGTGAAGATCTGCGGATACTTCCCCTTCAGTTCCCACGACATGAAGAACGGCGACCAGTCGATGAAGGGAACCAGATCGGCCAGCGGCACGCGATTGATCTGCCGCACTCCGACGAACTCGGGTGTGTCGATGGTGGTGGTCGCCCAGTCGGTTGTCCACCGCTTGGCGCAGGCCGTCTCGTAGGGCACGAGTTTCGTCTGCTGACGCTGCTTGAAGTTCTCGACGTCGCGTTTCTGCGCCTCGCGATTTGCCTGCGCGAAGGCCGTGCGTGAGTTCGGATTGAGTAGTTTCTCGACGACGCCGGCGGCCCGCGAGGCGTCGGTGACATGGATGACGTCGCCGGTGTATTTGGGGGCGATCTTTACCGCAGTGTGCCGGGCCGAAGTGGTCGCGCCGCCGATCAGGAGAGGCAGTTTCAGCCCTTCGTGCTCGAACTCCTGAGCCACCTGCACCATTTCGTCGAGGCTCGGCGTGATCAGGCCACTGAGGCCGACGATATCTACTTGCTGGGCCTTGGCCTCCTCGATGATCTTCGTGCAGGGCACCATCACGCCCAGGTCGATCACCTCGTAGCCGTTGCAGCCCAACACGACGCCGACGATGTTCTTGCCGATGTCGTGCACGTCTCCCTTGACGGTGGCCATCAGCACGCGGCCGCGTTTTACCGCCGCCGCTCCCTGCGCCTTCCGCTCCTCCTCCATGTAGGGCAGGAGATGGTTGACGGCCCGCTTCATGACGCGGGCGCTCTTCACCACCTGTGGCAGGAACATCTTCCCTTCGCCGAACAGGTCGCCGACCGTCTGCATGCCCCGCATCAGCGGGCCTTCGATGATTTCCAGGCTTGTGGCATAGTGCTTCCGGGCATCCTCGACGTCCTCTTCCACATGGTCGGCCATGCCCTTCACGAGGGCGTGTGCCAGCCGGGCCTCGACGTCGAGACTCCGCCAGGCATCGGCCTTGGCCGTGTCGGCGGGATCCCGCTTCTTGACCGTCTCGGCGTATTCGATGAGCCGGTCGGTGGCTTCGGGGCGGCGGTCGAAGAGCACGTCCTCGATGCGTTCCAGGAGGTCCTTGTCGATGTCCTGATAGACCGCCAGTTGGCCCGCGTTGACGATGCCCATGTCCATGCCGGCCTGGATGGCGTGGTAGAGGAACGCCGAGTGCATCGCCTCACGGACCGTCTCGTTGCCGCGGAAAGAGAAGGAGATGTTGCTGACACCCCCCGACACCTTCACCAGTGGCATCGCCTTCTTGATCAGGCGGGTCGCCTCGATGAAGTTGAGGGCATAGCGATTGTGTTCCTCGATGCCGGTGGCCACCGTGAGGATATTGGGGTCGAAGATGATGTCTTCAGGAAGGAAGCCGGCCTGCTCGGTGAGCAGTTTGTAGGCCCGCTTGCAGATCGCCACGCGGCGTTCGACGTCGGTGGCCTGCCCTTCCTCGTCGAAGGCCATGACCACGACGGCGGCACCGTAGCGGCGGATCGTCCTCGCGTGCCTCAGGAACGTCTCCTCCCCCTCCTTGAGACTGATGGAGTTGACGATGCCCTTGCCCTGGACGCACTTGAGTCCAGCTTCCAGAACCTCAAACCGCGAGCTATCCACCATCACGGGCACGCGGGCGACGTCCGGCTCGCTGGAGAGGAGCGTGAGAAACTTCGTCATCACGGCGGGGCCGTCGAGCATCCCCTCATCGACGTTGACGTCGATGATGTTGGCGCCGTTTTCGACCTGCTGCCGGGCGACGCTGAGGGCCTCCTCGTAGCGTTCCTCCTTGATGAGTCGGGCAAAGGCCCGCGAGCCGGTAACGTTGGTCCGTTCACCGATCACCGTGAAGCTGCTCTCCGGGCGGAGTTCGAGCATTTCGAGGCCGGAATACCGGCTTCGTCGCTCGGGCGTCGCGGGCTTTCGAGGCGGATACTTCGCAACTTCCTCGGCGATCGCCTTGATGTGGGCCGGCGTCGTGCCGCAGCAGCCGCCGATGATGTTGAGCCAGCCCTCCCGCGCGAATTCGCCGAGTACCGCTGCCATCGCCTCTGGCGTCTCGTCGAAGCCACCCAGCGCGTTGGGGAGGCCGGCGTTGGGATAGCAGCTGACCAGCCGGGGGGTGATCCTCGACAGCTCGGCCAGGTACGTCCGCAGCTTTTCGGGGCCGAGGGCGCAGTTGACGCCCACGGTCAGGAGGTCGACGTGGCTCAGGCTCGTCCAGCAGGCTTCGACCGTCTGCGCAGAGAGTGTGCGGCCCCCCTCGAAGACGGTAAACGACGCCATCACCGGCAGGCGGATTCCAGTGTCGCTGAACACCTGCTCGATGGCGTAGAGGCAGCTCTTCAGCACGAGGGTGTCGAAGGCGGTCTCTGCCAGCAGAATGTCGACGCCTCCCTCGATCAGTGCCTCGATCTGTTCGCGGTAGGTGGCCACCATCTGGTCGAATGTGACATCGCGATGGCCGGGATCGGCGACGTTGCCGGCGATCGAGAGCTGTTTGTTGGTCGGCCCGATCGAACCAGCCACGAAGCGGGGACGGTCAGGCGTCTTCGCGGTCGCAGCGTCGGCGGCCTCGCGGGCAAGCCGGGCTGCAGCGAGGTTCATTTCGCGGGTGCGGTCGGCCAGACCGAAGTCGGCCAGGGCCAGGCTCGTGGCCCCGAACGTGTTGGTCTCGACGATGTCGGCGCCTGCCTCCAGATACGCCGCATGGATGCCCCGGATCGCGTCCCCCTGCGAGAGCACGAGAACATCGATGCAGTTCTTCAAATCCTTGGGGTGATCGCGGAACGGGGCCCCGCGGAAGCCCTGCTCGTCGAGCCCCAGGGCGTGCACCATGGTGCCCATCGCCCCGTCGAGGACGGCAATTCGGCTGGCCAGGAGGGCGTGGAGGGAAGCTTCGCGGGCGGACTGATTGGAAGGGGGCATCAGAGGTCTTTTGGCTCGGTGAGAACGGAATGGAATCTGGGCTTGGGCCGCGGGCCTGTCATCGAATCAGTGAGGATCGGCATATCCTGCCCAATCGGATGATACTTTGCCTCTCAAGAATAGACGATTGGGTGAAAGAGGCGCACTGCGCAGGGACGGGTGGGCGTCAGCCCCGCAGACCTTGCCGCGGTGGGGGCGGCGTCCGGCGGCCTGGCCCGGCGCTCAAGGGCCCCGCATCATGGCGACGATGCTCAGACGGGGAATTCGGGGAAGTCGAGGGTGAGCGACGTTCATGGAGGTTTTAGCCTGCATTCCGGAGCTTTCATGCCCTGCTGGCTTCGTGGCGGCGGCGGTTCCGGAGCCATTACGGCCGGCGGATATGGGCGCAGTGGTCGCTGGGCAGGTGTCGACCAAGGAGCCTGCAGCCCAGGCGGCTGACACGGATGCGGATGCCGCGGAGCGTGTTGCCCCTGCCCCACGCCGCACCGTGGTCCGCCGTTCGCAGACCACTCGGTTTCCCGCGCCATCCATCATCGCCTTGGTGGCTGTGGCGGCCGCTTTCTGGGCCGCTGCCTGGCGCAACGACCGGCTGAGGCTGGAGGCGGCCAGGCAGCAGCGGCCGGAACGGCTGGCCCAGGAACTCCCTGCGGCTGCCGGTGCGGCGAGGAGCGTCACGCCATGACGCCTGCCACCGCCACACTTGACGCGGTCGATCGCGCCTTTCTATGGCATGCCGACCGGGCGCGTCGGCACCCATCGCGGCCGTCTCAGTTACTTTCCAACGCTGCTGCGGCTAACGCCGCGGTGGCCGTGAGCGAAGTGATCGCTCCACTGCCGGCAGCGGCTGCGCTGGTGCCCGCCGCCGCCATCCATCCGCAGCCGATCAACGACGACGGTATGGGCACGCTGGTTGACAGGCTGCTGCGGGTCGTTCCCCACGCCTGGTCGCATCTCGCCAAGCGGGTGGAGGATGCCCAACGCGACGGCGCCGAGGTGATCGCCATCACCGGCGCCCGCCGTGGCGAAGGCCGGACGACGCTGGTCGGGTGCCTGGCCCGGGCGCTCATGGCCCGTGGCCGTCGTGTGGAGTGTCACGACCGCGTGCCCCTGGAACTGGCATCGGTAGGCCGGGAGGGTGGCACCATCGTGCTGGTCGATGCGGGTGTCTGGTTTCCGGGAGGTCCGCTCCGCCGGGCGTGGCTGGAGCGGCAGAGCCTGGGCTGCCATGCCGTCATCCTCGTCCGCAGTGCGGATCAGCCGGCGTGTCCGGCCCGCGGCGCGGCACTCGAGGCCGTCGGGCTGAAAGTTCTCGGGGAAGTTCTCACCATGACGCCGCCGGCGACGACCGGCATTCGGGTCCACTGAAGAGATGCCGACCATGTCTCGACTGACCGCGACACACCAGCCCTCCCCTGAGTTTCTGCCGCCCACCGGGCCCCAGGAGGCCGCCGTGGCAAAACTGGCCTACGTGGCCGGTCAGCCGGGCGCGATCGCACTGCTGTGTGGGCCCGCGGGCGTGGGCAAGACGACGGTGCTTCGTTTGATGGCTGCGAATGGTCTGCCGAAGTCGCAGACCATCCGGCTCATGTCATGGGCGGACATCCGGGCCGATCGCGGGGATCTGGCTGCCGGCCGCATGGGGGCGGCCCCGAGTGACGACGACTCCTTCCCCGACGTCCTGCTCATCGACGATGCGCATCGGGCCGTGACTGCCGAGCTGGTCGAGTTCGTCGAGTGGTGCCGGCGCCGGCACGAGCGAATCGCGATCGTGCTCGCCGGCGAGGGCCGACTGCTATCGCTTGTCGCCAGTGATGCGAGGCTTGAACAGTCTGTGCGGCTGCGGGCGACGGTGCCCACGTTCACGCTGGCTGAATCGCGTCGGGTACTCGGCCCTATGCTGGCGTTCAACGCCGCCGAGTCGGACGGAGAAGCCGTGATTCGCACAATCCACGAGATCGCTGGCGGAGTGCCCGCGATCGCGGTGCGGCTGGCCGAGATGATCGCCATGCTCGCCGCCGCCGATCCGAGTCGTGACCCCACTCCGGATGACGTCGAGGCGATCCATCGACGGCTCTCCCTCAGCGCCGCGTAAGTGGGGAACATCGCGAAGGCCGAGGGACTCCGAGCTGAAGGTTCCCATCATCCCGTCGCTTACGCGCAGGGCTTTTATTGGGTCGACAGCCACCTCGGCCTGTTGAAGCGACATCTTTCTGTCGTCAGGACGATGCTTCGGCCGCCCGGGCGAGATAGGCCTGCACCGAATCGGGTGAGGCGGCGCCGGGGCGGCGGCCTGGGGCGAATGGCGTGGGATCGAGTGCCGGTGAGCGGCCGGTGATCAGGTCAGCGAGCATGACGGCCGTGCCGGTCGATTGATGCAGCCCGGCGCGGAAATGCCCGGCTGCGACGAAGGCGTTGCGGCAGGCCGGTGCTGCACCGATGAAGGGGCACCCATCGACGGAGCCCGGCCGCAGTCCGGCCCACGACTGCTCGATCGCTGCGTTCGGTAGCGGACCGAGCATCGCATGCGCGAACTCGAGCAGTCGCTGGATTGTCTGCGGCGTCGTGATCTTTTCAAAGCCTGCATCCTCGATGGTCGAGCCCGCCAGCAGTCGGCCATCGGCACGCGGAACGAGATACTCGAGACCGACGTTCACCACCCGTGTGAGCACCTGCTCGGGCAGCCGCAAGAGCGCGATCTGGCCGCGGATCGGCCGCGTTTCGATCTGCAGCCCGAGCGATTCAGCGAGATGTCCCGACCAGGCGCCAGCCGCAAGGCAGTAGCGGTCGGCCCGCACCGTGTCGGTCGCTGCCCGACCTCCACCAGAGGCGATGTGAATTCCCTCGATGCGGCCGTCACGCACATCGATCGATCGCACGTCAACGGCCGGCGTGATCTCCACGCTCCGCATGTGGCAAGACCGCTCGAGCGCTTCCAGATGCCGCGGAGGACGGATCCTCATCTCCTCGGGCAAGAGGAGGCCGCTCGCGATCCTGCCCTGCTCGACCGCCGCCCGCAGGGCCGGCTCCTGCGCGGCTACATCGATGGGCGCGAGCTGCTCGCAGCGGGTTCCCTTGGCCCGCCAGGCGATTGCCGCCTCGCGGAGGCGGGCCGTGCCCCGTTCGTCCCGGGCGAGGTGCAGGCCGCCGCACTGCTGCAGTTCGTTGTCGATGCCGGTCTCGGAGCGGAGCTCCTCGGCCCAGGTCCTGTGGAGCCGATCGGAATAGGCCGTCAGCCGTTCGTTCGCCGATGCGGCGGCAAAGTCGGGTGCTGGTGGAAAAATACCGGCTGCTGCCCAGGAGGCGGTGTCGCGGATGGCATCGCGGGCGAGCAGGCGGACCGAGAGCCCGCGACCGGCGAGCTCACGGGCGATCGACAGTCCGATGATGCCTCCGCCGATGATGCAGCAGTCTGTCATGCCGGAGCGAGGTCCAGTTTCAGTTTGAGGTTCAGGTCGATTTCCACAGCCAGCCAGCCGACGTCAGGCGTTGGTGGCGATGTCGGGCGTGTCGGCGATGTTCACCCAGACATGCACGTGTGGTGCGCCGCGGAAGTGCCAGACGAACGACGGGCCCTCCAGCCGCCAGCAGTCCCAGACGCCGTCGTTGCCCAGGTCACCCGGGCGATAGAAGGCGAGCCGACAGGCGTCGAGGCCCCCCTGGGTGTCGAGACACTTCCTCGCTTCGGCCCGGTCGGCGGTACGGAACGGTTCGAGGAGCAGAGCGAGCACGCGATCCATTTCGGCCCGCTGGTCGGCGGAGAGCGCGGTCATCGGGATGCCGGGCGCTGCCCCGCCGCGGCCCCGGAAGGCGACGGCGTTCTCACGGGGCAGCGTATCGACGAGGGCCTGCGACCGCTGGCGGCCATCGAGCATCCCAAACACGCCGTTTGCCGCCACGGCCTGCGACCAGAACACATTGCCGGGATGATTCGGTTCCTCCGTGTCGCCAGCGGCGTCATGGCCGTAGAAGATCGGTCCGCCGAAGGCGACATGCTCGGCCGAGTCGCCGTCGCACCGCAGCGTCATGTGCCGGCCGGTGAGGAGAAACTGAAACTGTCCCGAACCGGGCTCTCCGATCAGGGCGATCGACTGGCCGTGCCCAAAGCCTCCGGTATCGTCCTCCAGCTGCTTGTCGAAACGGCCATGCCATTCGGGTGCGATCAGCTGCTCGAAGATGTCGCGGATGAGTCGCTTCTGGTCGCCAGTAAAAAAGCTGCCCGCCACGTCGGGCTCGGTGGCATTCCAGTTGTTGGCGACCCTGGTGCGGAGCAGACCAAATTTGGGGTGCACATGATCCCAGGCAAAGCAGACTTTTTTCCGTTGCTGCGGCGACAGCGAGGCGTGCAGCAGTCCGGCGAGGGTCTCGGACGATTGCTGCACGACTGCGGCGGCGGGCTCGTCGCCAAAGAGACTCCCGGAGCCTGCAGGAAGCGACAGCGCTGCCGCGGCGGCACCCGCACTACCGGCGAGAAAATGACGACGTGGCAGGGAATGGATCGGCGTTCGCATGACGAGAGCCTCCGGAGTGAAAAAGCCTTAGGGAAGCCTACGGCATCGCCGCCGGTGGTGCCACTGACACTCGGGACAGAAAAACGTTGATCGCTGCGTCTGAACGATCCGCATGATGGCTGTGCCGCACTGGCGACATGGCTCTCCCTCGTGACCGTAGACACGGTGCTGCAACTGGTACTGCCCGGAGCGGTTGTCGGCGGTCTTGTAGGTTTCGTCTGTGATTGTCGAGCCCTCCATGCGGACGGCCTCGGCGAGAATGCTCCGCGCGGCGGCCGCGATCTGCTCCCAGCGGGCAACGCTCAGTCGGCGGCATGGCACCCGCGGATCGATGCCCGCCGCAAAGAGAATCTCCGCTGCGTAGATGTTGCCGATGCCCGCCACGGCCTGCTGGTCGAGCAGCGCCACCTTCACCGCGCGGCGAGACTGTCCCAGCCGGTCGCGAAGCTCGTCACCCGTGACAGCAAGCCCGTCGGGCCCGAGCCTCTCGGGGCCGCAGGCGGCGGAGAGGCCGCGTGCGTCGAGCAGCCGGATCGTGCCCAGCCCTCGCCGGTCCCAGAACAGCAGGCGGGGGTGCTGCCGCGACTCGAGCCCGATTTCCATCCGCAGGTGGGCTTGAGTTGGCGGATCGGCCACGAGCAAGAGCCCCGTCATCCGCGGTTCGATCACCAGCCACTCGCGGCCCACCTGCTCCCGTTCGTCCAGTTCGATCGCTACCCGCTTGCCGAACCGGTGCACCGCCGCGATCTGCCGTCCCGTAAGCCGCTTTTGCATGCCGCCGGCCGCGGGCTGAAGGGAGATAGGCCGCACCGTGCCGCGAGGAAACGTCGCGCTCTTGATTCGCAGCCCGGCCAGATGCGCGATTCCTCGACGCATCGTTTCGACTTCAGGTAATTCAGGCATATTTCACCAGATGTTCGATGGTAGCAATGCCGTGGCAGGCTACAATCGAAGGCGTTCGGTTTGTTCGACGTTCCCTCACCGCCACGGCCACGATCATGACACCAGCACTCCCGTCCGCCGCAACGCCCCTTTCGCAGGTGCCCGATACCTTGGGGCGATTCGGCCGGTTTGGCGGCCGGTATGTGCCTGAGACACTCTCCGCGGCACTCGAGCAGCTCGAGCAGGCCTACAACGAGGCGATCGCCGATCCGGCGTTCACGGCGGAACTCGACGGCCTGTTGGGAGCGTTTGTCGGCCGGCCCACTCCCCTGCTCTTCGCCAAGCGGCTCACCGAACTCGCTGGCGGTGCCCAGATTTACTTCAAGCGCGAGGACTTGAGTCACACCGGCGCTCACAAGATCAACAACACGCTCGGCCAGGGACTCTTGGCGATCCGCATGGGCAAGCGGCGGATCATCGCCGAGACCGGTGCCGGCCAGCATGGCGTGGCCACGGCGACGGCCTGTGCCCGCTTCGGTCTCGACTGCGTCGTCTACATGGGGTCCGAGGACGTGCGGCGGCAGGCACCCAACGTCCGCAACATGCGGTTCATGGGGGCGGAGGTGCGGCCGGTCGAAAGTGGCTCACGGACGCTCCGCGACGCGATCAACGAGGCGATGCGCGACTGGATGGGGTCTGTTGAGACGACGCACTACATCATCGGCTCGGTCGTCGGCCCGCATCCCTTTCCGCGGATTGTTCGCGACTTCCAGTCGGTGATCGGCCGGGAGACGGTCGAACAGTGCCGCCGGCAGCTCGGCCGCCTGCCCGATACCGTGGTGGCCTGCGTGGGTGGCGGCAGCAATGCGGCGGGGATGTTTTATCCCTTCGTTGATCACCAGGAGGTTCGTCTCGTGGGTGTCGAGGCCGGCGGACGGTCTGGCAAGCCGGGCGACCACGCCGCCAGTCTCAGCTACGGCAGCCCCGGGATTCTCCATGGCAGTCTGAGCTACGTGCTGCAGGATGCCGACGGCCAGACGGCGGACGTCCACTCCGTGTCGGCTGGTCTCGACTATCCGGGCGTCGGTCCCGAGCACAGCTACTGGCGTGACGCTGGCCGGGTGGAATACACGAGCGTGACCGACGCCGAGGCGCTCGATGCCTTCGACCTTGTGGCGCAGCGGGAGGGTATCCTGCCGGCGCTCGAGACATCGCATGCCCTGGCCTGGGCGATGGAGGAGGCAGGCCGGCGGCCGCCGCAGGAGATTCTCGTCGTCTGTCTGTCGGGCCGCGGCGACAAGGATGCCGCCGAGATCGCCCGGCTCCGAGGGCTGTCGGCTGACGGCACATCGGCCCAGGCATGATGGGCTGGCGGGCTGCACGAGATCGTCAAGCTTGAGTTCGTGTTGGTTGAGTCATCGAGTGAGTCACCGCTTCAGTCACGAGGAATCGATCCATGTCAGCCAGTTCCACGGCAGCCGGTCCTTCGAAAGTCTCTGTGCTCGCGGACGTGTTCACGACGCTGCAAACACAGGGCCGCGCCGCATTGGCACCGTTTGTGACGGCTGGTGATCCGGACATGGAGACAACGCTCGCCGTGCTCGAGTCGCTCGACCGGGCCGGGGCTTCGCTCTGTGAACTCGGCGTGCCCTACAGCGACCCGATCGCCGACGGCCCGGTGATCCAGTCGTCCTACACGCGGGCCCTGGCCGCTGGTTTCACGCTTGAGCGGCTCTTCGAACTCTCCCGGCAGGCGACGCAGCGGGTGAAGATGCCGATCCTCGCCATGGCCAGCTACTCGCTGATCTATCGCCGTGGAATCGACCGCTTTGTGGCCGATGCGAAGGCGGCGGGGCTGACGGGATTCGTGGTGCCCGACCTGCCGATCGAAGAATCAGATCAGCTCGATGCGGCCTGTCGGCAGGCGGGCCTGGCCCTTGTCCGACTCGTCACGCCCACCACGCCGCCGGAGCGGGCCGAGGCGATCGCCCGCAAATCCACCGGCTTCCTCTACTGCGTGTCGGTGGCCGGGGTGACCGGGGCCCGCACGGATCTGCCCGCGGGCCTGATCGAGCGGGTGCAGTGGCTGCGGACGAAGACCGACGTGCCGATCCTCGTGGGCTTCGGGATTTCGAGCCCGGAGCAGGCACGGGCGGTGGCGGCGGTGGCCGACGGCGTGATCGTGGGCTCGGCGGTGGTCCGCCACCTGGCCGAGGCGGCGAACCAGCCCCGCGAAGCCTTTCTTCGCGGGCTCGAAGGCTATGTCGGCGACCTCGTCGCGGCCACGGCCCGGTAAGCCGCGGAGCAGCCAGCTAGACCAGCGGCTCGACCAACTGCTCGGTCCATTGCGGATGCAGGCCGGCCTCCTCGACGGCGATCCCTGCCCGTGCGAGCGCGGCGACGATCTCGGAGAGAGCCCGCTGCGGGGAGTCCATCGTGGCGGCCGGTGAGAACTCGATCGTGCATTCGAGGATCGTGGCATCGACGGCTTCGACGCGGTCCGCCAGCCGGCCGACAAGCCGACCGATCAGGGCAACAGCCGTCTCGGCCTGCCCTGGACAGTGGAGGCGATACCGCCACGGGCGACCCGCGGAGAAGGCCGCAAAGGTCGCGGGGCCGTCGTGCAGGAGCCTTCCCTCCGCGAGCACCGCCAGATGCGTGAAACAGTCGGGCACGCGGGCATCGTCAATCGTGGCCACGACCGTGTGACCACCAATCTGCAGGTCACCGATCAGTCGCTCGACCGACTGGCGCTGCCGCGGGTCGAGGCCGTTGAAAGGATCGTCGAGCACGAGCAGATCGGGCGAGTGCAGAAGCGCCCGGCCGATCAGCAGCAGTTTCGCCTGTCCGGCGGGCAGGCCATCGATCGGCGCGGCCCCCCTGCCCTTCAGCCCTGCCAGATCGAGGGCCCGGTTCACGGCGGCCTGCAGCCCTTGGCCGGTCAGGCCCGCCGCACTGCCGAAGAGTGCCAGGAACTCATCGACCCGCACGGCCGGCCACCCGGCAAGCTGTGCGGGCGCGTAGCCGAGGCGGGCCCGCACGGCATCGGGATCGCGACGGACAGAGTGGCCGGCGAGCAGGATGTCACCGCCCCGGACCGGTATGGCCGTGGCGAGTGCTTCCACGAGCGTGCTCTTGCCGGCGCCGTCGCGGCCGATGACGGCCAGCGTGGCGCTTGGAGGCACCTCCAGCGACAGGCGGTCGATCACCATCTGGCCACGGCGTTCCACGATAACGCGGTCGAAGCGGATCATGGTGGCCCTCATCTCCCGGCCTGCGGGATGCCCTGCGTCGATCGTTGCTACCGCACCGGAGAGGTTCGCTTGCCCAGCCGCTCGGCGGTCATTTCCAACGATACGAGCAGCCCCTTCGCCTTGTTGAGCGTTTCCTGGAATTCGCTCTCCGGCACGCTGTCGGCCACGATCCCGGCGCCCGACTGCACGTAGGCCTTTCCACCGGTGATCACCACCGTGCGCAGGGCGATGCAGGTGTCCATCGCGCCGCTGAAGTCGATGTAGCCCACCGCTCCGGCATAGGGGCCGCGTTTGCGGGGCTCCAGTTCGTCGATGATCTGCATGGCCCGAATCTTGGGGGCCCCGGAGACCGTGCCGGCGGGCAGGCAGGCTCGTAGGGCATCGAAGGCCGTCGTGCCGGGGGTGAGCTGGCCGCTGACATTGCTCGTGATGTGCATCACGTGGCTGTACCGCTCGATCGACATCACGTCGCTGAGCGCGACTGAGCCGATGGTCGAGACGCGGCCGACGTCGTTGCGGCCCAGATCGATAAGCATCACATGCTCTGCCCGCTCCTTGGGGTCGGCCAGCAGGCCGGCTGCCAGGATCGCGTCTTCTTCAGGCGTTTTCCCACGCGGTCGGGTGCCAGCCAGAGGCCGCACCGTCACCTCACCGTCCACCACGCGGACCATGATCTCGGGCGAACTGCCCACGAGCGTGGCGGCGGGGGTCCGCAGGTAGAACATGAAGGGGCTGGGGTTCACCACCCGCAGCGTGCGGTAGAGTTCGAGTGGCGGCAGGTCGAAGGGTATCTCCAGACGCCGGCTGAGCACCACCTGGAAGATGTCGCCGGCACGGATGTATTCGATGGCCTTCTCGGTAGCGGCCAGAAACTCTTCTCGAGTCGAGGCAGCCCGGGCCGTGCCCTCGGTGAGGCAGCGGGGCTCCCGTCGCGGGCCGATGTCGGCCGCCGACGGCCAAGGGCTCGGTTGAAACAGTTGCTCGATCGTCGCGTCGATGCGGCGGCAGGCCTCCGCATGGCCTCTCGCCGCGGCCGCGGGGGAATCGTTCTCGACGTGGGCCAGCACCACGATATCGAGCGACTTGGTGACGTTGTCGAAGACGAGCAGCCGATCGTAGAAAGCGAAGCTGAGGTCAGGGAGGTGGAGGTCATCGACCGGCGGGTGGGGCAGCCGCTCCGCGTATCGCACAGAGTCGTAAGCCGCGTATCCCACTGCGCCACTGGTGAACGGCGGAAGTTCCGGCAGGTGGGCCGGCCGATGGGCCGCCATCCGCCGCTCGAGATCGGAGAGCGGGTCGGACGACTCGAACTCCTCCACCTCGTCCGAGCCGGCCCGCGTGATCCGCACTCTTGCACCGAAGGCTTCGAACCGGAGGAAGGGCTCGGCGCCCAGAAAGCTGTAGCGGCCGACCTTCTCGCCCCCGACAACGCTCTCAAACAGACAGGCCGATTCTCCCGCATCGATCCGGGCAAACGCCGACAGGGGCGTCAGGCCATCGGCGAACAGCCGGCGGTAGACCGGCACGAGCCGATGGGTCTGCGCCAGGACGTCGAAGCGGTGCCGGTCGGGAAGGTGCGGCATGGATGGATGGATGCTGGGGCGGCGTGTCGCCAGGAAAACAGCCCACAGTATCGTCAGTTCCCCGCGGGCAACAAGCCCGCGGAACAAGGACAAGGATGCCGGTTTGCGGCTCGCCGCCGCACCGAAGGCGACCTTCAGCCTGCCGGCCGCTATGATTCAGCAGAGGATTCAGAGGCGGTGAACGCAGTGAGGCGGCAGCCTCGTGACCCCAGGCAGGACGTGACAGCCATGAAGTGTCAGCAGTGCGAGAAGCAGGCGGTGTTCCACATCACGGAACTCGAGACCGGTGCCGTCCGTGAACTTCACCTCTGCGAGGATCACGCGCGCGTCTACCTCAACCAGACCGAGGGCAGCGGGGGCTCCGCCGACGAGGCCGAGGACGCCGCCGCAGCGGGCGGTGCCGCCGGCCAACTCGGCGTTGGCCAGACGGCCGACGAACTGGCTGCGCTCGACCAGAAGGCCTGCGACATGTGCGGGATCACGTTTTTTGAGTTTCGCAACCAGGGGCGACTGGGCTGCCCGCACGACTACGTGCAGTTTGCCAAGGAGCTGGAGCCGCTGATCGCGAACATCCACGGTGCGACCGAGCACACCGGCAGGCGGCCGTCACGTTCGCCGACAATGGCGGAAACTGCCGCCGCGTCTGGCACGGCCGAACTGACTGGCGTGATCGGGCTCCGCCAGGAGATGAAGGATGCTATCGTCCGCGAAGATTACGAAAAGGCCAAGGAAAACCGCGATGCCATCCGGGCGATCGAGGACCGTTGGATCCCCCCCGCCCGCCCGGAGTCACAGGAGTGACGGAATGCCGCAGGGTCTTTCCGCATGCAGATCATGAAACTTGACACGCTCGCCCAATCGATCGGTGAATGGCTTCGGGGCACCGGGCCAGAGTCGGATATCGTCATGAGCAGCAGGGTGCGGCTGGCCCGCAACCTGCCGCAGTATCCGTTCGTGAGCCGGGCGTCCGAGCAGGATCGCGCCGACATCGAGCGGTTTCTGCGGGAACGGATCGCGATGTCTTCGGCGGGCCCGGGACTCGAATCGATCGACGTGGGCGGGCTCGAGGAGATCGACCGCCAGTTTCTCGTCGAACGGCAGTTGATCAGTCGGGAGCACGCCGATGCCCAGGGGGCGCGGAGTGTGGCTATCGACAAGCTCGAGCAGGTCAGCCTGATGATCAACGAAGAGGATCACCTCCGCATCCAGTGCATCCACAGCGGCCTCGACCTCCGCGGAGTCTGGGAGCAGATCAAGGTGGTCGATGAACAGATCGAGCAGTTCGTGCCGTATGCCTTTCATCCACGGTTTGGCTATCTCACCGCCTGCCCGACCAATGTGGGCACTGGGATCCGCGTGAGCGTGATGCTGCACCTGCCGGCGCTGGTGATCACCCGGCAGATTGACAAGGTGTTTCGCAGCCTCCACAAGATCTCGCTGGCGGTCCGCGGCCTCTATGGCGAGGGCTCGCAGGCGATGGGCGACTTCTACCAGATCTCCAACCAGACCACGCTCGGCAAGTCGGAGCAAGAACTGGTGGAGCAGGTCGGAGACGTGGTGCCGGTGCTGATCGACTACGAGCGGCGAGCCCGGGAATTTCTCGTCCGCGAGACCGAGCAGAATGTGCACGACCAGGTGAGCCGCGCCTATGGCATCCTGCGGACCGCCCAGACGATCAGCGCCGAGGAGACGATGCAGTTGCTGTCGCGGGTGAGGATGGGCGTGCTCCTCGGACTGATCGGCGACGTGAAGATCGCCGACATCAACTCGCTCTTGGTCCGCACCCAGCCCGCCCATCTCCAGAAGATCCGGGGCGTCGAATTGGACACGAAAGACCGCAATATCGAGCGGGCCCGCTACCTGCGGCAGCACTTCGAGGCCGGCGGACAGAACGTCAACTGAATACACGAAAAACACGACGGCCTGTCGCCCTGACGGGCGGATGCCCGTCCTTAGCCAGTTTCTCGTGGCCACGAGTTTTTAACTTGTGGAATGCGAGCGGGGGACACGGACAAGTTGAAAACTTGCCGCCACGGGGGAGCCCGCCCGGCGAGTCAGCCCTACGGCATCGAGCCAGCCGTCACGCCGGGCCGGAGAGCGTGCGGCGGAGCGGGGCCACCACTGGCGGCGGCACGAATTTGAGCAGCGCGTTGTCGTCGGCCAGCGGCGTGATCTGCTTGAGCAGCGACGATGAAATGTGTGAATACTGGGCGTCGGCCATCAGGAACACCGTCTCAACCGCCGGATCGAGCTTCCGGTTGGCCAGCGTCATGGTGAACTCCGCATCGATGTCGGTCAGCGACCGTACGCCGCGCAGGAGCACGTGGGCCCCCTGCTCGCGCACGAAAGCCACCGACAGTCCGCTGAACAGCTCGACGCGGACGTTGGGCAGGCCGGCAACGGATTCGCGGACGAGTTGCACCCGTTCGGCCAGCGAAAAGATGGGCTGCTTCTCCGGGTTGATGCCGACGCCGACGACGATCGCGTCGAAGATTCGGCTGGCCCGCTCGATCACGTCGAGATGACCGAGGGTGATCGGGTCGAACGATCCGGTGTAGACGGCGGTGCGGCGGTGGGGGGCGTGCTGGACCACGGTGGCGAGGGCTCCGGGAGGCATCGGGGTGGGCTCACAGGCCCTGCTGGTGTTTCCGTCAGGCGGGCTTCAAGGCAATAAGAACGCCGTGGGCCGCAGGGCGATGGCATCGCCCGAGATAGCCGATATCGTAAGGGAACTGCCGGTGGTGCAAATGCCCGTGTGCTGGAGGTAAGGACCCTGTGTCGAAATTGATGCCGTTTGTCGGGATGATCATGTCGGGGCTTGTCGCGATCCTGTTCCTCGCCGATCTGGCGGCTGGGTTTCCGTTTCAGCGGGTCAGCATCCTGACCGACATCGGTTTTATCGTCAGCAGTGCGATTTTGGCCTACATGAGCTGGACGATCATGGAGAAGCCGCGCCGGTGAACCGGTGGGTTCTCGTGTGAGGGCCGGCCAGACCGGCCGCTAGACCGCCCGTTAGGCCGCCTTCAAGACTGAGCCACCCACGGGGAGCCGGCCAGCGCCCGCGATCAGCGCGGGCAGTTCTGAGAGGGTGGCAAACACCACCTCGCCCGTCGTTCTTTGCCGCTCCGCCCAAGACCGCCACTGCTCCATCCGTCCGCGAATCGACGCGGCGTCAGCAACCGGCCCCTGCCCTCCAATATCGACGACGGCCAGCGAGCCAGACCGAGGCCCAGACGGGGAGCCCCAGGGCAGCAGGCGACTGACGAGGCCCGGTGGCGTTGCCGGTGTCTGCGTCACCTCCCAGAGGCCCCAGAGCGTGCTGCGGCACGGCCAGCCATGAGGTGCTGGACGGCGGGAGCCGCGGGGGGTGTCGTCCAGTTGGTCACGGCAGACGACCCTCATGCCGCTGTCGACCAGCACCCGCCGGTGTTCCGCCGGCAACGGTCCCCGGATCGCGGCCGCATCAAGACCGGGAGCGTCGGCCGCGGCCCGCGCGAGCAACTGCCGGAGTTCCTGCCGAGACTGGTTGGCGGGAATCTCCAGGGCGACATGCAGCGGCGCCGGGGTGCGTCGCTCTTCCATGATGAGCGGGATGAGCGGCAGCCGGTCGATCGCCGCGATCCATGTCACCGGCAGCGCGGCCCGGCGTCCCGACTCCAGGCATGCCTCCGCAGTTGCCTGCGGCATCCCGGACGGGAGCGGACAGCAGATGACGAGCGTGGTTGGCAGCCCCGATCGGCCCATGACGAATCCTCCGTCGTGCCTGTGTGGGCGATGGGCCCTCCATGGCCTTCTTCCCCAGAGTCACTATCGTCGTGGGTTTCCACTGTTCTGGAATTTCCTCGCCGCAGGCAGCCGGTCCGGTCAGGCAGGCGGGGGGGCGTGGGCAATTTCCCAGTCCGCCATGGCGGCGACCAGACTCTCGGCGACTGCGGCTGCTGCCTCGACCGTGGGCTCGATTCCATGCTGCCGAAGAGTTGCCGACGTGATCGGGCTCAGACTGGCAACCCGCCACCGTCTGATCTGCGGACCAAACAGCCGGATGGCCGATTCGGCGATCAGGGAACTGGTGATTGTGATCCAGTCCACCGGCATCTGGTCGATCGCTGCGACAGTGGCCATGTCGAGCGACTCGACCGGCTCGCTCGAATAGGCCGTCACTTCCCGCACCACGTGCCCGCGGGCCTCGAGCTCCCGCCGCATCAGGTCTCGGCCGCGGTTGGCTCGCACCAGCAGGAACCGGCTGGGCGTGGGGGACCGGGCGAGGGCGGCGGTGATCCCTTCGGAGCGAAACAGCGTGGGCGTGAGGTCACAGGTGAAGCCGGCGTGTTCCAAGGCCTCGCGTGTGGCCGGGCCGATGGCGATCAGCCGTGCCGTGCCGAGTGACCGGCCGTCGAGCCCGGCCCCCCGCAGGCGGTCTACGAAGCTCCGCACGCCGTTCGCGCTGGCGAAGACGATCCAGTCAAACGTATCGGCCTGCCGGATGGCGTCATCGAGCGGCTGCCACGACTCCGGTGGCTGGATGCGTATCGCGGGCACACGAAGGGAGCGGCCGCCCGCCGCGCGGACAAGGCTGTCGAGATCGTCGCGCGGCCCGGGTGGCCGGGTATTGAGGACCCGCCGTCCTGCGAGAGGTCCGCGGTCGCGCCCTCGATCCATCGCGATGGAAGCCCCAACGACAGGCTGTGCCACCTCGCCGACGATCACCACGGCTGGCGACGGCCAGTTGTGCCGCCCGAAGTCGGCGGCGCAGCGGGCCAGTGTGCTGACGGCGATACGCTGGTCGGACCAGGAGCAGTGGCTTACGATCGTGACCGGCGTATCGGCCGGCTTGCCCGCCGACAGAAGCTCGCTCGACCACCGCTCGACCTGTTCTACGCCCATGTAGATTGCCAATGTTCCAGGCAGTGAAGCGAGCTGTCGAAAGTCGATCCCCTCAGGCTTGTCGGCGGCTTCGTGGCCGGTGAGGATCGTGAGGCTCGAGGCCGCAGCGCGGCTGGTTAATGGAATGCCGGCGGCGGCTGCGGCCGCAGCCGCCGCCGTGACGCCAGGGATGATCTCGACCGGGATGCCGGCTTCCCACACCGGTCCCATCTCCTCGCTGAGCCTCCCGAAAACCGCCGGATCGCCCCCCTTCAGTCGAACCACCGTGCGGCCCTCCGCCGCCAGACGCGCAAGCAGCCGGCCGGTCGCCTCGCCGGGGTCGCCGTCCCCTTCCCGTCCATCCCGCGGCACTGCCAGCCGCGCGGCAGCCGGGGCGGCCATGTCGAGCACGTCCGCGGGCACGAGCGTGTCGTACACCACGACATCGGCCAGCCGCAGATAGTCCAATGCCCGGACGGTGAGCAGGCCGGGATCGCCCGGCCCTGCGCCCACGAACAATACCTTGCCGTGGCGATCATGATGCGCGGATGGGGAAGCCGAACGGTCGCGAGGCATCGGAAAAGTGGCGGTCTGAGTGGGGCCGCGGCGAGCGGCAGGGGGCGGCGGCAGGAAATGGGGGTCGGTCGGTGTCGGAATCGCTGCGTCAGGGCAGGCCTTTGAGGCTTCCGGGGCCGGGGGCTACACTCTGGGGCCCTGCCACGACACGGCGACGCATGCATCGCCGTGTCGTGGCAGCATACCGTGCCCGCGGGATTGCCGGACCTGTTCCTGCAGGATCACGCCGAGGCCCCGCGATTCACACTTTCGACCCAAACTTTCATGGCGAATGAGTCTCCAGCGGCCGGAACGGGTTCTGCAGCCCCGCAGCCGTCGGCCTCGCTGTCGCCCGCGGAGCGGTCGCGGCTTGCCCAGTGTTTTCAGCATGCCACGCAGAGCGTCGCGAAAAACATCGATTATGCGATCGAGATGTTCTCGGTCTGCGTGGCGGGCGATCCGGCCAATGCCGTCTTCCTCCAGAATCTGCTGGGAGCCCTACGGATCAAGCACGGCGGCAAGAAGGGGGGCGGTTTGGCGGCCCTCTGGTCGGCGGGTGGACGGGGAGGCCTCAGAAAGCTGATCGCGGCCGGAAAATCTCGGGAAGCGATTGCCCAGGGCGTGGAGATCATCAAGGGCAATCCCGGCGAGTCTGGCAGCCTGCTCCTCATGGCGGAAGCCTGCGGGATGCTTGGATTCGTAGACACGCAGCGGGTCTATCTCAAGGCCGCACTCGACGCCGCGCCCGCGGACGTGGAAGTGAACCGCAAGTGCGCCGATTTCCTCTCCTCCTATGGCGAATACGACCAGGCCATCGCCTGTTGGATGCGGATCGGTAACGCGAAGGGGATGGCCGATGAGGCCCAGCGGCAGGTCGCGAAGCTCCAGGTTGACAAAACCATCTCCGCCGGTGAGGGGCTGACCGGCAGGAAGCCGGCCTCTGCCGCCGGCCAAAAGGTGGAAGCGGCCGCTGAAGGAGAGAGTTCCAAGGACCGTCGCTCCGCTCTCTTGGCCGCCATCACGAAGAATCCGGCCACCATCGAACCGTATCTCGAACTGGCCGATCTCGTGGAACGGGACGGCACGGTTGAAGAGGCCCAGAAAGTGCTCTCCAAGGCGCTTGCCGCCTCGGGGAACGACCTCAAGGTCCGTGAGCACATCGAAGACCGCCAGCTCCGCTGGACGCGTCACCGACTGCAGTTGGCGGAGAAGCGTCTGGCAGAGGAGGACACTCCCGGCAATCGCCAGGCCGTCGAGCAACTGCGTGCCGCACAGCTCAAGTATGAGATCGAGGTCTACTCCGCCCGCACCGTCCGCTATCCGGAAAACGTCAGTTGGAAGTACGAACTGGCGATGCGACTGAAGGCTGCCGGGAATCATGCGGAGGCCATCCGCCAGTTCCAGGACGTGCTGCAGGACGCTCGCCGCAAGGGGGCGGTGGCCCTCGAACTCGGTGAATGCTTCCAGAAGATCCGGCAGTATCCGTTGGCAATGCGGAATTACCAGACAGCCGTGGACTCGTTGACCGACCGTGAACAGGACCTCCGCAAGCGGGCCCTCTACCGGGCGGGCGTGCTGGCGGCCGGTCTGGATGACATCGACTCCGCCCGGAAATACCTCTCCGCGCTCGCCGAACTCGACTTTGGCTACCGCGATGTGGCCCAACGTCTGGACAAGCTGACGCCGGCAAAGGATAAAGGGGCCGGAAACTAACCGTTGTCCACAGTCTGCCATTCGATCGTCTGCGAGTGATCGCAGCGGGCCTCCAAAGGCCTCCAGCCCCATGGGTGAGCCCTTGGGGTCTTGTTTTCAAACCGTTTTCGTTCCACCGATCTTGAGAGGGTAGTTACCGGCATGCCACACTCGGCCAGCGCCAAGAAGCGACACAAGCAGAATCTCCGCAACCGCGAGCGCAATCGCGCCGCAAAGTCGGAGCTCAAGTCCCACGTTCGGAAGGTGCTCTCGGCGATCGACGCCGGCGACGCCACCCAGGCCCGCGAGGCACTGCGAGTTCTGGCCAGTTCGGCTGACAAGGCCGCCGCTTCGAAGAAGATTCATCGCAACAAGGCGGCGCGGATCAAGTCGCGGCTGTCAAAGCGGATGCTGGTGGCATCGAAGGGCGGCACGGCGGTCACCCCCGTCAAGGGCAGTGGTGCCAAGGCGAGCGGGGCCAAGGGCAGTTCGACCAAGGCTGCTGGCAAGGGGAAGAAGGCGGCTGCCAAGCCGAAGGCCTGACGCCTTCAGCTTGAGGTCTTCGGCTTGAAGTCTGGCGAGGGCAGCAGAAAAGGGCTGCCGTACTCCTGCATCACCATGCAATGCGAGTCGCGTCGAAGACGGGGCCCTCGATGCAGGTTCGCCGGTAGTCCCAACCACCTGAGCCATCGCGGACGCGGGCCACGCACGTAAAGCAGATCCCGATGCCACAGGCCATCGGGGCCTCCAGTGACACGTCGCACGTGATGCTTCGGGCCGCCGACCAGCGGGCCACAGCGGCCATCATCGGATCGGGTCCGCAGCAGGCGACGTGGACGCTGCGCAGCTTATCCGCCTGTGCGGAAAGGTGCGGCGAGTTGTCGGCCGGATCGCATGCCGACCCCGTCGGGCCGAACAGTGAATCGAGCAGATCCACGACCGTCCCCCGGTGGCCGGCGGAGCCGTCGAGCGTGGCCTGATGCACGTCGATGCCGGCGGCCCGGTAGTCTTCGATGCCGCCGAAGAGTCCGGCGTGCCTGGCGCCCCAGCAGCAGGTGACCCGGCGACACCGTGCCGGCGACGGCCGTGATGCCGGTCCATAGGTCGTCTGGCCCAGCCGCTCGCGGCCCAGACTCAGGAGAGCCGTCTGCCCGATGCCCCCCGCGACGAGCACCAAGTGATCCACGGCTGGGATCTGAAATCCGTTGCCCAAAGGGCCCCACGCGATCAGTTCCTGGCCAACGGTCATGTCCCGCAGGGCGGTCGTAAACCGGCCGTGCACGGCATAGATGAAGTCGGCGTAGCGGCGGGGCGATCCGCCGCCCTGCTCCGCGGCGGCGTCGCTGAAGGTGTCGTAGACGGCCAGCGGGCGGGCCAGCAGCGGATCGCTGCGGTGCGGAATGCGGATCATGGCGAACTGGCCTGGAACCGCGGCGGAGGCGATCGCAGGGCAGTCGAGCCGGAGCCGCCAGGTGTTCTCGGCGATCTGGCTGTGGGCCACGATCCGTGCCGAGGTGAAGGCAGCGGTGTCGGCGTAGCAGGGCTGGCCGACTGGCTGCTCGTCGACGGTGCTGACAGTGCCTGAACTCATCGGAATCCTTTCGCTTGCGTGGGGCTTATCGGGGGGCGACCGTCGGGGCAACGCGGGCCGGTCACTCGCCGCGGGGCTTCCGCCACGACGAGGCCTTGCCAGGCTTTCGCGGCCGTCGCGGGGGCCGGCCTGCGGGCCTTCTGGGCTCCTGCTCCGTGCCCTGCCCGGCCGGGCTCCGGGGCCTGACACCCTTGCCTGCCGGCAGTCTGGAGCCCTGGTTCCCGTTTCCCTGGCCTCTGGTGCCAACGCTTCTTGTTCCCTCGATTCTTGTTCCCTGGCTCCGCTGGCCTTGATCACGGTACGTGCCGCGGGGTGCCCCCTGCCCTGCACGCGGCGGGCGTGGCGGGCCCGCTGGCCCGCGTCCGGGGCCGCCGTCGCGACCGGGACGACCAGAGCGGCCCGGCCTACCCGCCCGCTCATCCCGAATCGGTTCGTTCATTCGTTCGGCCTCGATCGGGCCGACAGCTGCGATGGCGTCGTGCCTGAGAGCCTCGATTTCGCTCCACGCGAGCTGTCGCCACTGGCTGGGAAGCAGGTTGCCCAGCGAGAGCTTGCCAACACCGACCCGCTTGAGTTGGTGCACCTTGTGGCCGAGCCGTGCCAGCATCCGCCGGATTTCCCGATTCTTTCCCTCGTCGAGGATCATCTCAAGGACGGCGCTCTGCTTGTGTTGCGAGCGGATGTCCACCCGCTTGGCATGCACCTTCCCGTCGGCCAGCGTGATGCCGCGGCGGATCTTATCGAGCAGTTCCTGGGACGGCACGCCCGCTACCTGCACGAGATATTTTTTTTCCACACCATACCGTGGGTGGGAGAGCAGATTCGCGAGTGCACCGTCGTTGGTCACGAGGATCAGTCCCTCGCTCATACGGTCGAGCCGGCCGATGGCGAACAGCCGTTGCTCGCCGGGCACCAGGTCCACCACGCGGGGCCTGCCGGAGGGGTCGAAGTTGGTGGTCACCACACCGACCGGCTTGTTGAGCATGTAGACGACACGCTTTGGATTCGGAAGTTTCTCGCCGTCCACCCGCACCTCGGACTTGAGTGGATCGATCCGCGTGCCGAGCAGGGTGACGACCTGCCGGTCAATTTCGACGCGACCGGATGTAATCAGCTCCTCGCAGGTTCTCCGGCTGCCGAGGCCGGCTGCAGCGAGCACTTTTTGGAGCCGCTCGAGGCCGTCATCGAGGGCCTCGAGCCGACGCTTGGCGGCACTGCGGGCGTCGTCTTCGTCAGGGAGTGGCTGCCGCTGTGGAGGCCGACGCGACGTGATCCGTGAGGGTTCCACGCGGGGAGGACGCGCGGGACGGGATGGCCTCACGGAACGGGATGGACGCGAGGGGCGGTCAGGCTTGGGGCCGCGTGGGGAGCGTGGGGGGCGGTCTGCGGGCACGGTGGGACAATCCATCGAAAAGTGGCTGAACTCAAGCGGCGTGCGACGATCGCTCCCGCGGCCACGATCATACACCCGCCAAATGCTCCGCGGCGCATGCCGTGAACGATCGGGCAAAACGCGGTGCCGGCCGCTGTCTCTGCCGCTCGCTGGCGGCTACTGCACCGGCGACCACCAGCGGGAGCGTCGCACCTCCGGCACCGGCGTTGCAAAGTCGCGCGGCCGGGCGCCGTCCATCAGCGGGAGGCGAAGGCTCGAGGGCGCGATGTCATCCTGCAGATAGGGGTCAAACCGCACGGCCCTCCGCCGCTGGAGTCGCTCGGGTCCCGGGTCGAGCCAGTCGGGCTTGCCCAGCGAGGCGCAGCCAGACGATGTCGCCAGGGCTAAGCCCAGGGCCAAAACTGGCAGCAGCAGGGAACGGTAAGCAGGCATGGGGAACCCACCGGGGCTTCGGGCTGTCGGGGGGCGGGAGTGTAGGGACCGCTCCCAGAGCACCCCAAGGTCGGTTTCTGGCGGGTTTGAAGCGGAAAGGGCCACAGAAAAAGCGGCCCCGAGCCACTTACGGCAGCTGGATGTGCAGGAGGGTCGTCGCAGCCGCGGCTGCGAGCACTTGGCGGCCGATCGATGCCGGCAGCAGCATGCACATGCCCTTCGTGAGCGGTGGCAGTTGCCAGCGGGGGTCGAGATGGATGTCGCCTGACAGCACGGCGAGAAAGTGACAGCTGTCGTCGCCCCCCACGGCCCAGTCCCCGTGCGGTCGCACCTCGTCGAAGAGAAAGTAGTCGCAGGCCACGAGCCGACGGCTGGCAGGGTCGGCGTCGGAGAGTGCGCCTGCTGGCGGGATGGCCTGCGGCTGAACCGGCGCCACCGGACCGAACTGGGTCACGGCTTCGAGCCCGGCTTCGATGTGCAGCGGCCTGGACTTGCCGTCGGCGCCGGTGCGGTTCCAGTCGTAGAGCCGGTAGGTGACGTCGCTCGACTCCTGGATTTCGGCGACGGCCAGGCCGGCCCCGATCGCGTGAACGGTGCCCGCCGGGATAAACACGCAGTCGCCGGCGCGTGGTTCAAACGAATGCATCACCTCGTCGCAGCGGCCCGCCCGCAGGGCTGCTGCCAGAGACTCACGATCGACACCGGCATGGAGCCCGGCGTAGATGCGGCTGCCCGGGGCGGCGTCGATCACATACCAGGCCTCCGTCTTGCCCAGATCGGGGGGGGAGAGGCTGGCGGCCCGCGCATCGTCAGGGTGGACCTGCACCGAAAGGTCGCGGCAGGCGTCGAGAAACTTGAAGAGGAGCGGGAAGACAGCCCGAGGCGCGTGGCGGCCCAGCAGCTCGGGGCCCCGCTGCCGCACCAGTTCGCCGAGCGTCGCTCCGGCCAGCGGGCCGGCCGCCACGACGCTCTGGTCGGTGCCGCGGTCCACGAGTTCCCACGATTCGGCGAAGTCATCCCCGGGCGGCAGGGGCCTATTGAGGTGCGTGGCAAAGCGGCGTCCGCCCCAGAGGTAGCGGCGGTACAGAGGCGTGAGCAGGAGTGGGTGCATGGTGATTGCTTCAGACATTGCGGAAGTAGCCCTCCACGATTCGGCCGATCCAAAAGCAGCAGATCGCGGCGACCAGCATCACCAGCATCTGCCCGAGCGAGATCGCGTGGTTGAGTTCGAGGAGGATGGCGACCGCAGGGATCGCGAGGCCGAGAAACTGGCCAAGCCGACCAAGTGCTGCCATCGAATCGGTCTCCGACGAGGAGGTTGGGGAAGGGAATCGGGCGGTCACATCACCGGCGAGATCGTAGAACGTCGCGGCGGTTTCTGCCATGCGAACCCCGCCGCCCGACCCCCGTTTTGCTCGCGATCCAGCGGCAGAGGCTTGTCGCCGCCGATTTCCCGGCGATACTTCCGCCATCGCATCGAAGGTTCACCGCTTCCATTTTCCCGTCAGGAGATACGCACCATGGGTCGGCACGGCGCAGTCACGTTTAAGGGTAATCCGCTCACGCTGGTGGGTGACGAGGTGAAGGTGGGCTCGCCCGCTCCCGATTTCGACGTGGTGGCCTTCGAGGCCGGTGGCATGCAGCACATCCGCAAGGCCGACCTGCTCGGCAAGCCGGCGTTCATCAGCGTGGTGCCCTCGCTCGACACGCCGGTCTGCCAGGTGCAGACAAAGACGTTCAACACGCGGCTGGCCGCCCTCGGAGACAAGGTGTCGGCGCTGACCGTCAGCCTCGACCTGCCGTTCGCCATGAACCGATTCTGCGGGGCCGAAGACATCAAGTCGATGCGGAACGGCAGCGACTACATGGACCGCAACTTCGGCACACACTGGGGCGTGCTGATCGACGAGTTGAAGATTCTCGCCCGGGCGGTGTTCGTGCTCGACTCCAAGGGCGTCGTGCAATACGCACAGGTCGTCACGGAAGTAGCCAGCGAGCCGGATTACGACGCCGCCCTCGCCGCGTTGCAGAAGCTCGTCGGGTAAGCGCTGGGAATTGCCTCGTTCCCGCACCTCTCGTTCCCGCATGCAAGCCCGAAGCGCGAGCGAGGGTATCGCCGTTGCCATCACCGGCGTTATGCCTCGGAGTTATGACTTGAGCATCGCTTCGATCGAGGTGCGGGCCGCTGCCAGCGCCTCGGGAAGCTTGTCGGCGAGCTTCCCGCCGGCCTGCGCGAGGTCGGCGCGGCCGCCCCCCTTCCCTCCCACGATCGTCGCCGCATCCTTGATCCAGTTGCCCG